>NZ_JACJTH010000027.1:0-214507 GCF_014698595.1 Synechocystis sp. FACHB-908
GTGCCATTGCTGGAAATAACCATAGACCGTTCGCCATTTAGGAAAATCATGGGGCAGAAGTCGCCAGGCACACCCCGTTCTGAGCATGTAAAAAATGGCATTGAGTATCTCCCTCAGACTAGTTTTCCATTTTCTTCCCCCAGTTTTTGCTTTGGGTAAATGAGGTTCTACCAATTGCCACTGGCTATCAGTGATGTCCGTGCTGTAAAATTCTCGGATTATCATTAATTATGGTGAAAATTTTATTCTTTTCACCATTTTCCATTCTTCACCCTACTTTTCAAACACGCTCTAACAGAAAAATAGTAGAAAGCCTAGAATCAATACAAATTGTTAATTGTCCATTAACTTTAGTGTGAGCAAGATTTAAAAAAAAACTATCCTTCTTTAGATCGAAGTTGAATGGAATAATGTATATTCCAAATTGATCATTTTTCCTGACATTGATGAGATTTTCATGTTTTTTGTTGATGTTAACTCCCCTCGCATTTGCTAGACGAATTAAACTACTATTTTTATCTGTGATGCTTTTAGATCGACTACCAATTCCCTTTTTGCCTGATTCATAGTCTTTTCAAGCTGTTGTCATTGCTTGCTCCAATTTTTCTTTTTCAACGGAATCATTAAAATGAATATTAACTAGATCATTCTCATAAGCTTTTAAATTTTGAAGAATATAGGTGAAATAAGAGCGTCCATTTTTTGCAGCAATTCTATTCTTCAGTTTTGAAAGAGATTCCTCAGTTAATGCTGGGATTGACTCCTGTGCTAAAAAAGTTTGGCTAAAATCTAGTGGAAATTCTTGGATAGTTAATTGAGTCGTAACCGTACCATATTCAACGATAAAATTATTGACATGTAAACGATAAATAGATGCTCCAAGCTGATAAGATTGACGAAATTTAGGTATTACTTCCCATTTTTTAGCGTATTGTTTTCGCGTCTGAAACATTGAATGTATGATATCTGAAGTATTATCTTCACTGTCTGATGAAAGTTTTTTCTTGATTAAAGTTGGGTTGATGGCAATATGAATGACTGGAGATATAGAGTTTTTGCGCTTGCCCAACACGGAATTTATTGCTTCTAGTTCCTTCGTTTGGTAATCTACTCCAATAATAAACGCAAATCCTTGAATTTTAATTAATGTTTCTCTGAGCAATGTTTCCGTTGGTCGAAACGTTTTAGTTTTAACTTTAGATGTATTAAGTTGAGGTGTATATTTTTCAATTTCTTCTTTTTCTATTTTAGCAAGTTCAATTTCGTCAACTATTCGGTAATAAATTGAGAAATAATGATTTTTCTGTGATTCAAGTTGAAAAAAACGATGGTGACTTTTGCCTTGCCATCTGTTTCTAATATTTTTAGCTTTTCCAACATACCATACTAAATTTTGTTCGTCGACGACATAGTAAATGCCGGAAAAAATTGGTAGGTTATCTTTTGTGGCGAGTGAAACCTTTGGTAAGTTAAGTAAAAAACTATCAGCTATCATTGGTTACGTCAAATTTAAAAAACAAAAAGTAGAATGTCCTAGGATTTTGTGTCAATGAATTAAAATGATTAATCAGTTTATTAGCAATAACTTATTAACTAAAGTTTAGATAAATTGCCAAAGTGTGACGAGACTGATAAGAAGAGTATAGCAAGCCACTCTTTTATGACCATGAAAATTATTCAAACTGCCCAAGCTCCTGCCCCTGTTGGCCCCTATAACCAGGCGATCGCCGCCAATGGTTTCCTCTTTACGGCTGGCCAAATTGCCCTCGACCCCCAAACCATGACCATTATGGGAGAGGGGAACGTGGAAGTCCAAGCAAAACAGGTATTGACTAATTTAGGGGCGGTGCTCCAGGAAGCGGGCTGTGGTTGGGAAAATGTGGTTAAAACTACGGTATTTCTCAAAGATATGAACGATTTCGCCGCAGTTAATGCCATCTATGGCCAATATTTTGACGAGGCTACGGCTCCGGCCCGTAGTTGTGTGGAAGTGGCCCGCCTACCCAAAGATGTGTTAGTAGAAATCGATTGTGTCGCTGTGTTACCAACCTAGGGCAATGTCCGTCATGGCCCCAGGCTCCATGCTCTAATGGAACTGTTGATTAAACAAATTTGTTCGGAATATTCAGGCCGCCCCGCTCCAGAGCCAATAGCGGTCCCACTGTTCCAGGAGTAGCAATTATGGCTGGATCACTGTTTGCCGATGCCAGTAAAAGATTAGAAAAAGCCCTGAAATATGTGGCCATTTCCGACGATGCCGGGGAAAGGCTGAAATATCCCAAAACCAGTCTCAGTGTTTCCATTCCGGTGCGGATGGACGATGGCTCTTTAAAAATCTTTCCCGGTTACCGAGTGCGCTACGACGACACCAGGGGGCCAGGCAAAGGGGGCGTGCGCTACCATCCCAACGTCACCATGGATGAGGTGCAATCCTTAGCCTTTTGGATGACCTTTAAATGTGCCCTGTTAAATTTGCCCTTCGGAGGAGCTAAGGGGGGCATCACCCTCAATCCCAAAGAACTCAGCCGAGCAGAATTGGAGCGTTTAAGTCGGGGTTACATCGAGGCGATCGCCGATTTTATTGGCCCGGACATCGACATTTTAGCCCCGGATGTTTACACCAATGAAATGATGATGGGCTGGATGATGGACCAATACAGCATCATTCGCCGCAAAATTAGTCCCGCTGTGGTCACCGGCAAACCCGTCACCATGGGGGGCAGTCAAGGTCGCAACACGGCCACCGGCACTGGAGCTTTTTACATCATGCAGGGCATGCTACCCAAGTTTGACCAATATCCCGAAAATACCACCGTTGCTGTCCAGGGTTTCGGTAATGCGGGTATGGTGGTAGCCGAATGTTTATACCAAGATGGCTACAAAGTGGTGGCCATCAGTGATTCCCAGGGGGGCATTTATAACGAACAAGGCATCGATATTCCCGCTGTGATTGATTACAAACAACGGCATCGCACTTTAGCGGGTATGTACTGTGACCAAGCCATCTGCGATTTAGGGGAAAATCAACAAATCAGTAATGCCGAGTTACTAGCTCTGGACGTGGACGTGCTCATTCCCGCCGCCTTGGAAAATCAAATTACCCGCGACAATGCAGACCAAGTCAGAGCTCGCTACATTTTTGAAGTTGCTAATGGGCCCACCACCACCGCCGCCGATGATATTTTGGCTAGCAAAGGTATCTATGTTTTCCCCGATATTTTGGTCAATGCTGGGGGGGTGACGGTGAGCTACTTTGAATGGGTACAGAACCGCAGTGGACTTTATTGGAGCGCCAAGGAAGTTAACGATCGCCTGAAGGAAAAAATGGTGGAGGAAGCGGAACATGTGTGGAACATTACCCAGGAATTGGATGTGAATGTGCGCACTGCAGCCTATATCCACGCCCTTAACCGCCTGAGCGAAGCTATGGATGCTAAGGGGACTAGGGATTATTACCAGGACAGCTAGGAAAATCTGAAATAATAGGAATGGTGTTTTTCTGCTGCTTCCTAATCCCGTCCATTTTTCACTGTTCACCATGACCGAAACTACCATTACCACCAGCGATAACGTCGAAAAGTATGGCGAGCGGGAAATTCGGGATGCCCAACTGATTACTTTCCCCAATCCCCGCCCCGGCCGTCGTTACGATGTCCATATCACCCTGCCGGAATTCACCTGTAAATGTCCTTTTTCCGGCTACCCGGATTTTGCCACCCTTTATCTGACCTATTGCCCTGACCAGAAGGTGGTGGAGCTAAAGTCTATCAAGCTTTACATCAATAGTTACCGCGATCGCCATATTCCCCATGAGGAAGTAACCAATCAGATTTTGGATGACTTTGTGGCGGTGGCCAATCCTTTGTACGCTAGACTAAAAGCTGATTTTAATCCCCGGGGGAATGTTCATACGGTGATTGAAGTGGAATATCATCAGGAAAAAGCTAGTTAAAAGCAACTAATCCTAGTTCCTAGGAGCATGTTTCAAAAGTCCCCAGCTACCCCCTAAGTTTTGGGGGAAGTTAGCTCAAAGTTTTCCAGTATTGCCGGAACTTTAGTGGGTCGATTTAGGGTCAAAAATCAGATTTTACAAACAGATTCTGAGCCAGCTTGGAAGATTTTCGCATTTTATGAGGTGAGGCTATGACCGCCTGGCAAAAGATACAAAAAATTGCGCCGGCGGCGATCGGGGCTTGCTTGTTCGTGCTTTCCATTGGGGCCATCAACTCAGAATTACACCACTACGGTTGGCAAAATGTTTTAGCCAGTTTTCAGGGCATTGTCAAAACCCGTTTAGCCGGAGCCTTTGCGCTCATGCTGATCAACTACATAATTTTGACTGGCTACGATACTCTGGCCATGTTTTACCTGGGGCAATCTCTACCCCTGACGAAAACTAGCTTTGTCGGCTTTGTCAGTTACGCCATTAGTAACAGTGTCGGCTTGGCCTTGCTCAGTGGCAGTGCCATCCGGTACCGTCTCTATCAATCCTGGCAGGTTTCTGCCCCCATCATTGCCCAGGCGATCGCCTTTTGTAACCTGAGTTTTTGGGTGGGTTTATTAACGGTGGGGGGCATAACTTTTGTGGTGGATCCCCTACAGTTGCCCGCCTTTCTCCATTTACCGTTTCTTTCTGTCCATCCCATTGGCTTTACTTTCCTTGCCATCATTGGGATTTATTTGTTGATAACGGGCAATTTAATTAAGCCATTCAAAATCGGCCAATGGCAAACTCCCAAAATTCCCTTTGCCGTATCCTTAGCTCAAATTGGTTTGACGGCGGTGGATTGGATTTTAGCCTCTGGTATTTTATACGTGCTATTACCTGGGCACCATCACCTTAGTTTTCCCGGCTTTTTTGGCATTTATCTGCTGGCGCAGGTGGCGGGCATTATCAGTAATGTGCCGGGGGGACTGGGGGTATTTGAAACGGTGGTGTTATTTTTGCTGACTCCTAAATATTCCTCGGTGCAAGTGCTGGGGGCATTGTTGGCATACCGAGTGATTTATTACTGGATTCCCTTGGGCAGTGCGAGCCTCAGCTTGGGGGCATTTGAGCTTTTACAACATCGACGGGAACGACGGCAAAAATCAGGCTCTGAGTCTGAGTAGATTAATGTGGACAAAAAACAAAGCTTTGCCTTGTCGGCAGATTTTTGAGGTTTAGCTGGATTATTGGCAAATTATTTAGGTTTCGGCATCCGCTGATTTCGATTAGATTCCATCACCCAATTAATTACAAATGGGGATTGATTTGCGGGTAACCCAGGGGACGAATTTGTTGATGCTTCCTTTTTTCTTCCAAATGTTTCAGCTCGTCGTAGGGCACCCAATGGATACAGTCCACCGGACAGGTATCGATCGCCTCTTGGATAACCGCTTCATCGTCCCCATTTTGGCTAAAGGCCCGGGAGCGGCCATGCTCCTGCTCAATGGTGAAAGTATTGGGAGCCACGTGGGCACAGTTTTTGCAACCAATGCAGGTCACTTCATCCACATAGACTCCCCTTTCCCGTAACTCTCCGCCCAATTCCGGCTCTAAACCAGAACGGTCATCGAAATTACGCCAATCTCCCCCCAACTCCGGTTCCAGTCCAGAACGGTGATCGGGAGGAAAATTTAGATCAGCTATCACCATCAGGCACTCCAGCGTTGCACCACCAACCGCACTGAGCCGTCTTCATTTTTTTGTTGTTCCGTCACCGCAAAACCTTGTTTGGCCGATTCATTAAGTACGGTTTCCAGAGCGTAACCCTGGGTGATTTTTTGCAGAAATCCTTCCACCGAAAGGGGCTGTTGCCAGTACTGTAAATCTGTCACCAACTCATATTCCTGACCATTCCAGCTAAAACCTAGGTCGTAATCATTGCTCTGTTCAATCACCACTGCGGCTTTGGCGGTCAAACCCTGGTAGCCCCGCACGGTGGCCGGCCCTTCTTTCCAATCCAGACCCAAGTTGGTGAGGGTGGTTTTCAACACATCAAGGTTACGAATCTTGGTTTTGATATTGCTAAAGTGAGACATAGGAAATTACAAAAAAATTAGAAGAATGGATGAGACAGGTTCTTAAAACTTTTAAACAAGGATTTTCATACAGAGAGAATTTAACTTCCCCCAGGCCAGCTAGAAAGAGTCTGGGATTGCTGAACTGATTGGTTCAACGGACTGGTTTGGGCAAAAAACTCCGAAGTAGTCTGCTGGGTAAGCACTACCCCTAGTTCGGCCTCGATCGCCGCGGTCACTTCCTGACAAGAGCGACCCACAATGCCGGTTACCGTTTCCTTCACCCGGCCGTCGGGGTAAATGACGAATTCCAGAGTTTCTAGATTCACGGTCAATCCTCCCATGGGTGATCAAGGTGATAGTTCACTATCTGGGCAATGGCCGGAACTCCCCCAGTAATTAATCTTGGCTGATGGGTCCCGGCAAACCAGAAGTTATTCTAGTTTTGGCCCAACTAGCTAAGAAACTGGCATAAATTGTAGCAAAAATTAACATTTCATGGGGGCGCAAACCCCTATGGAGACCATAGGGAAAGAATTATTGCGGCGCTGGCTTTGCCTTTTCTGAGAAAAAGAGAAAATTTGATTGATCTAAAAATGGGTTGCGCATACCCCGCGGCTTGCTGCGATTGGGTCTTTCATTAAGAATTTCTTTGGGTTCTTCAGAATAGAAAACCGCAATCTGTTTCTGAAAAATATCTTGACTACTGTGCCCGTGGGCGACATCTTTGCTCCACCAACTCGGCGGCCAGTTTAATGGCGGCAATGAGACTATCTGCCCTGGCAATGCCTTGCCCCGCAATGTCAAAGGCGGTGCCGTGGTCGGGGGAAGTGCGGACAAAGGGTAAACCAATAGTGGTATTAATAGCCTGATCAAATGCCAGCAGTTTAACGGGAATTAAGCCTTGGTCATGGTACAAAGCCAGGTAAGCGTCGGATACGGTCGTTTGGCCATCGGTTAACCAAGCTTTGCCAGGGCCGACCCACATGGTATCCGGAGGAATGGGGCCAATTAGTTGGGCCTGGGGATATTTTTTTCTAGCTTGCTCCAACCAAGGAATTAACCAATCCTGTTCTTCGCTGCCTAATTTTCCTTCTTCGCCGCTGTGGGGATTCAAACCGGCGATCGCCACGGAAGGATTACTGATGCCAAAATCCTGGGCCAGGCAAGTTAGCAGTAATTCCAATTTTGCAGTCATTAATTGAGGGGTTAAAGCCTGGGGCACCTCTTTGAGCGGAATATGGGTGGTGGCTAGCAACGTGCGTAAAGTCCAACCAGTAAAAGGCGATCGCCCCACAAATGCCATGGCAAAGCTTTCCACCCCAGCCCGATGGGCCAAAACTTCCGTCTGCCCTGGGTAATTATGGCCAGCGGCTTGCCAAGCGGATTTGGCGATCGGGGCAGTGACAATGGCATCAAATTCCCCGGCCAAAGTTCTGGTAATAGCTTCATTTAAATAGGCAAAACTAATGGCGCCACTAACCGCATCTCCCTGACCAACAGTGATTTTTCCCAGATATGAGAGGTCCACTTCTAGCAAATTAATTGTTTCCGGATCTGCTAGATTTAAACCCGGATTTTGGGCCAACAATTGTCTACGGGTCTGATCCAACACAGAACGGGAACCGATCGCCGTTAACTGACAAATTGAAGCTAACCCAGGTTCAGCCAAAGCTTTGAGCACCACCTCAGGACCAATGCCTGCCGGATCACCCAGGGTCAAAATTAAACGGGGCAAACTCATACAATCCATGCTCAATCAGGTTTAAGGGGAGATTCCTATGGGATAATGAACCACCGACAACAAAGATTTTTTCATCCCAAATTATTCATCCCCCATTGAGGAATTGACTATGACCGCTGAAAGCATGTTGGCCAATGGCGCTTTTATCATGATTGGCTTGACCTTGTTAGGACTAGCCTGGGGCTTTGTCATTATCAAACTCCAAGGTAGCGAAGAATAAAAATTCCTCGGCCAAGGCGGTTTAATCCTTCCTGGTTTAGGAAAAAATGTTGAAGTGATACTGATACCAGGACGATTAACTGTCCATTGTGCCATTGCCTAGTGTGAATTTTACTTATCAGTGCCAAGCCCGGTGTTCCCATAGCCAAGCCCGGGCTGGAATTTTTCAGACTCCCCATGGGCCGGTGGAAACTCCCCGTTTTATGCCCGTGGGTACTTTGGCAACGGTTAAGGGCATTACCCCCGCCCAGCTAGCGGACACCCAAGCCCAAATGGTGCTAGCCAATACCTACCATCTCCATCTCCAACCAGGGGAAAAGATTATTGCTGCCGCTGGGGGAGTACACAAGTTTATGGGCTGGTCGGGGCCGATGTTGACAGATTCTGGTGGGTTTCAGGTTTTTAGTCTCAGTCAATTACGCACCATTGGTGAACAGGGGGTCCTATTTCGATCGCCGAGGGATGGCCGCTTGATTGATATGACTCCAGAAAATTCCATTCGCATCCAAAATGCGTTGGGGGCTGATGTGATTATGGCCTTTGATGAATGTCCTCCCGGCCAAGGCGATCGCCTGATGGTGGAACAAGCCACCGCCCGCACCTATCGCTGGCTAGAAAGGTGTATCGAAGCCCACCAAAGACCGGGTGATCAAGCTCTGTTCGGCATCGTCCAAGGGGGCACTTACCTAGATTTGCGTTCCCAAGCGGCAGAACAACTCATTGCCCTAGACTTGCCCGGTTACGCCATTGGCGGAGTAAGTGTGGGGGAAGCACCAGCGCTGATTGATAAAGTGGTACAACACACGGCCCCATTATTACCAGCCCATAAACCCCGTTACTTGATGGGGGTCGGCACCTATCGGGAAATGGCCAGGGCAATTTTTGCGGGTATTGATTTGTTCGATTGTGTCATACCCACCCGTTTTGGTCGCCACGGCACAGCATTGGTACAGGGAGAACGGTGGAATTTAAAAAACGCCACTTTCCGGGAAGATCATCGCCCCTTGGATGAAACTTGTCCTTGCTATACCTGCCAAACTTTCTCCCGTGCTTATTTAAACCATTTAATCCGCTCCAGGGAAATGTTGGGTTACATTTTGCTTTCTTTGCACAATATTACGGAATTAATCCGTTTCACCCAAAGCATTCGCCAAGCAATTTTAAATGATACTTTCACCCAAGATTTTGCCCATTGGCTAACTCCACCGGAGTAAGTCTAGTAAAAAACTTAGGCGATCGCAAATCCAGTATGGGGACGCATGGAGGGCTTGTCGAATCCCCAACAAAGACTAAATCAGACAAGTTTTCAATGGTGGAAATCGTAACCAGATCCATAGTACCAAGCTTCTAGACGACGTTTTTGCTCAAAGCTAGGGTTAGTGAATAGAAGATTTTTAGCTAGGGGGTAGGTTAAGCTATAGCCCGCTAAGTTAGCATAATGTCCCAACCATTCCATTAAAGCGGGTAGACCAATTTGTGGTAACAAAGGCAATACTATGAGTGGATTTACCCTGGGTAAAGTTTGGGTTAGGCCAGACCATTGGATTACATCTTGCAAAAAAGGTTCCATGACTTCTTGTCCTTGTCGATCCATAACAGCAAAAACCGCATTCATTAAGCGATTAATTTGCTCTGGATCTGCAGTTTGGCCAACTTTAACTCCCATGGTTTGTTGAAATAACCAAGTAACGCCAATATTAGGTTGGTAGGGTTGTAAAAGAGCCAAATCTTCCGCAGCCAAATAATCCCCTGCCAGGGCTTCCCCAATAGCATTGGTTAACCGTTTGAGATGGCGAACCATGGCTCCAAAGCCACCAAAACTAACGGGGGATTGACTACCAGCACTATCCCCTACGGCTAACACTCTACCCCAAGAAAAATGGAGAGGACTGGATTTATAAGCAGGAAAAAAACCAGATAAAAACCGTTGCCATTGTAGTTGGTCTAAATTAATTTTTTGATATTCGGGCAATAGGCGAAAATATTCTTGAAAAAAGAATTCTAAACTAATGCGTTCTGGATGCACATCCACATAGGTAAACAGATAGGTGGTGCGGCCATCCCGAGCAGGAAAAGCTTCCCAAAAGTATTGGCAATGATTGGTAATTCCCGTGGTGGTGGCAATTAAATCTCCAGTTTCATTGTCAGAATAACCCTGGGCGCAACTACCAACCACTAGGCAAACTCCATCAGGTATTTCTCCCTGTCGAGCTTGGTTTACCAAAGGAGAACCGTGCCCCATGGCATCAATGAGTAAACGGCTAGTGAGCTTTCTTTCAACTTGATTTTCTCCATCATGTTGGTAACTAATTGCAACTCCATCGGAGTGAATAATTGCTTTTTGGAAAGCGCTATGCTCTAGTAATTTACCCCCAGCTTGCAGAAACTTTTGCTTAAGTTTTTCTAGTAAGTAAATTGGATCTATCCCTACATTTAAAACATTTTTAATCCAAAATTCTTGCCCACCATGAAAAGCAATGCGGCCAGGATTATATTCGCTGGCGATCGCCGTTTCTAATTCCTCTGAAGTGAGCAGTTCTAACTCAACAAAAGTTTGTAATTCTTGGCGGGAAATATTCCATTCCTGGGCACGACCTTGTAATTTGCCCCTTTCAATGACAACTACCTGCCAACCCCTTATTTGCAAACTAGCGGCCAATAAAATTCCCAGGGTACCACCACAAATTACTGCGTCAAAATCTGCTTCCCCCAAGTTTGTATTAACTTTTTGAGCTACTTCAGCAATGGGAGGTAAATCTCCCTGACATAGGGCTTGCCAACGCTGATCTAAACGCCGTAGATAACCCAGGGCATCTCCTGGCATAGAATTCAGTTTAGATTCCACAAAAGCTGTGGGTGTAGTTGCATAGTTCATCTAATTAATTTTTTCGCTAAATTTCCTGAGCAAAAATTAGGATATTTTCGTATAGTTGAGAGCTAACACGAAATCCTGCTTGATTGATCAAATTATCAATAATGGGTTTCACTTGTGGAATAAGATTTATTCGTTTGGCAACAAGCAAAACTCCCAAAATTCCGACTATTGATAATCCTAAGCGAGTAGCCTCTCTTCTCCCCAAACGCTCGTCCATCAGTAGCTCATCAGCCTGCAAATCAAGGGCTAGGGCTATGGAATGGGCTTCTCCAGCATCAAGTCCCCGTTCTCTTTGTAGTTGTTCGGCCAATTCATAACCATGGGGGCTAAGCAAGTGAATTTGAATCCAATCTAATTGCAGAATTGATGAAATTTTTGAGTTGGTGGCGACAGTAATTTCATTGGCAACAGTGCCTGGAATGATTACACTTTCGTAAATTGCCTGTAATAACCAAAGATGATCAACAATAGCAAGATTAGCAATGGCAGAAGTGTCACTAACAACAATCATAACCAACTGCGATTTTGTAGGTGCTGAATGTCCTGTGCTAATTCTTCCACATCGTAGTGAATACAAATTCCCCGATCTGATAGAAGTTTTTGAAATTCCATAATTTCCATGGAGGAGATTTTACTGGCCCTAGCCAGAGAAATGTGTTCTTGTTCAAATAGGGCAATGGCAATTTCCCGGAGCCAATCATTTTGATCAAATTCTCCGATCTGATTTAACCTATCCGGTAGATTTAAGGTGATTTGCATTGGACGACCATCAACCATTACCCTTTGATTCTACTGTTATGCTGTTGCCATAGCCACGATCGCCAAGAGGGTATTGATGAGGTAAAAAGAGCCCACAATTTGGGTTTCGGTCCAGCCACTTAATTCTAAATGGTGGTGAATTGGAGCCATTTTTAACAACCTTTTGCCGACGCCATCAGGGCCTTTGGTGGCTTTGTAGTAACCCACTTGGGCGATGACGGAGAGGGATTCTGCCAGAAAAATGCCGCTGATCAACAGCAGTCCCCAGAGGTTGCCGGTCATAATGCCCACCGCTGCCAAACTCCCCCCTAGGGCTAAAGAACCCGTATCCCCCATGAATACCCGGGCAGGATTGTGGTTATGGTGTACAAAACCAATACAGCCACCGGCCATGGCACAGCAGAAAAAGGCTAGTGCTGGATTTTCTTTCGCCACCAGTAAACCCAACCCCACAAAGGCGATCGCCCCAGTTCCGGCCGCCAAACCATCCACTCCATCGGTCAGATTGGTCGCATTACTTTCCGCCACTAGGGCAAAGGTAGCCACTAACCAAAAAAGGAAACCCAGGGGTAAGACAAATTGCATAATGCGAATGTCCGTAATTTCCGTTGGCCCATAAAAAAATAGCCAAGTGCAAAAAATAACGGCGATCGCCACCTGCAAAAATAATTTTTGTTTCGGGGTTAAACCCTTATTGGATTTGTATTTTAAAATCTGCCAGTCATCCACCCAACCGATCGCCATATAGCCCAAAGTCACCAAACCCACCACTATGACATCGGGATTAAACTGGGTTCCCACCACGGCGATCGCCACCGCCACCGGCACAAAGAAAATCCCCCCCATGGTAGGAGTCCCGGCCTTTTTCAAATGACTTTGGGGTCCGTCGGACTGAATCACCTGACTAGCTTTCAGGTTTACTAGCATTGGTACCACCGCCATACCAATGAGAGCTGTAACCAAGGCCGTAAAACCAAGGGCAATCAGTAATTTTCCATTGCTCAACCATGGCATATCCGCCCAGCTACTCAACAGGGCCATCAGGGCTAAAGCCAATGCCCAGAGCAGGATTAGTAAGGTTTTGCCACTGGGGTTTTTCCAACTGGGAAGGGACGAAGATTTTGCGTTGGCCATAGTCAAAAAATTAGTTCAGGGGTTGATCAATGACGTTTTCTCCATCAGACTAGCATCAAGGTTGCTGGCCTTTGGCTGTCGATTTTGCTGACAGATTTAAATATCAAGAACCATGCCCTTAATTACCAAACTAAAAAAATATCGACGAAAATATAAACGCTTCTTCTGGCTCGGTTGTGTTGTTTTAGCGCTACTACTGATCATTCCTCACCCCAGCCAAGCCCAATTCGTTATGCCCCAAGGTTTTAGTGGCCAGGGCAGTGGCTATAAACCGCCGGAAGTTTCCCGGTATGGTCCCATCGAAGTGGCTCCGGTACGATCGCCCGTTGACAACGGTTTTCTGTTTGATGTGGCCTCCCCCACTGTGTATAACCGCCAAGAGAATACCAGCCAAATTCCTGTGGAGCAAAGGGCTCAGGACATTGAAAGCAAATTGGAACTGGCTATTTTCAGACGGGATATGAACCCCGATGACCTAAGGGTAGAAACTTCCCGGCTCAACAATGTGGTGGTGGTTACTGTTAGCAATGACGATTATCCCCTCCCCTTGGTGCTAGCTTCCGTTACGGAAAACGATGCAGATTTCAACGGCCAACCCATTGATGTTTTAGCGGAGCAATGGCGGGAAAAACTGGACAAAGAAATTCGGCGAGGCCAAGCTAGTACTACCCCAGAAGCCCTAGAACAATCCTTCAAACAGGCTTTCCAAATATTTGTAGCCCTATTGGTGGCAACGGCTATTGTTGCTAGTATCAAACATTTAATTTCCCGGCATCGTCAACGACTCCTCAATCGTAAACAGGCGATCGCCGCTGAAAAACAAGCGAATTCCGAAGTTCTGGAAGAAAATCACCCTGATCCCATAGAAGTCAATTATGCTGCCCCGGAAATTTTGGGGGAACAGCAATGGATATTTTGGCAAAGATTACCCCAAATACTCAGTATCGACCGTAAAATTGGCTTTTGGAAATTTATCCAGTGGCTTTTGTTCTGGGTAATTATCCTTGGTTGGTACTTTGGCTTATTCGCCATTTTTCGACAAATTCCCGGCTTAGCCACCCTCAGTGGCGCCATTTTGGGTCGCCCCTTGCAATTGCTAATGCTGTGGTTTTTTGTTGGTCTAACTATCCGTATTAGCCATCGCATCATTGAATTACTAAAAGACAATTGGCAAAACACTAATTCCACCAGCTTCAACAAATTTATCAATCTGGGAGATGACCAACGGCGAGATCTGCGCATTTCCACCATCTCTGGGGCTATCAAGGGTATGGTCACGGTGGTTATCAGTGCTAGCGGTTTGTTAACCGCCCTGATTATTCTGGGCATTCCCACCGGTTCTGTGGTTGCCATTGGGGGTTTATTGGCCTTGGCCATTTCCTTCGGTGCCCAAAGCTTGGTCAAGGATTTGGTCGATGGATTTCTAGTATTAGCCGAAGACCAGTATGCCATTGGAGATGTGATTGATGTGGGCTTCGCTGCCGGGGGGGTGGAAAATTTAAACTTACGGGTGACTCAGTTAAGGAGTGCCGGGGGAGAACTAGTTACCATCCCCAACAGTGCCATTACCCAGGTTAAAAACCTGACCCGTTCGTGGTCCAGGGCTAATTTGAGCGTCAATGTAGCCTACGACACTGACCCTGTCAAAGCCATTAATGTTCTACGTCAAGTAGGGGAAGACCTGTACAACGACCCGGAATGGCATGACAAAATGCTGGCAGTTCCCGATGTGTTGGGCATCGATAGTCTTACCCATGAGGGCATGACCATCACCATCTGGATTCAAACAGCCCCTGCTCAACAGTGGTCTGTGGGCCGAGAACTGCGTTTCCGTGTGCGCCAGGCCCTGACGGAAAATAACATCGAAATCGGTGCCCCCCGGCAAATATATGCCCATGCAACCAACACCACTAACGGGGCTACCAATCCCCCCTTTAATGCCCTTGAGTCCGCTGTGGAAAGCTAGTGTTTAGTATTAGTCTTCTCCTAGGTATATGCCCAATGACTTGGCCGTTTTAACCATAAAACCATCCCTATCCACCGGGAAAGGACAGCGATTTTCCTGGTGACATTCTTTAATGATGCTGATAATTGGTTTAAGGTCAGCGTGTTCCACCTTCCCACTGCGCCAGATCACCACCTGGTCATAAATTTCCTGTTCGATCAACTCCACTGCCCTAATTCCAAACACCGTGGCCAAGAGGCGATCGAACGATAGGGGGGTCCCGCTCCGTTGTAAATGACCCAGGGTTGTGGCTCGAATGTCTAGACTTATTAGATCGCAAAAAGCGGGATCTTTAATGTCGCAAAGGTGTTGACTGGTTTCACTGATTTCTTCTGCTAAGTAGTCGGCGATATGTTTATTTTTCTTATTATTTTGATCGTGGACACCCTCTGAAATAACTATTAAAGCAAAATGGCGGCCAGACTTCCGCAAATTCATTAGTTGATAACAACAATTGCGGATAATTTCAGAAGTCAAACAAGGGGTAATTTCGGGAATTAAAATGATATCAGCTCCGCCGGCAATGCCTGCATGGAGAGTCAAATGCCCCGCATCCCGCCCCATGACCTGGACAATGATAATGCGTTCATGGCTAGCGGCGGTAAAAGTCAGGTCGTATAAGGCTTGGGTAACAATATCCACCGCAGTGCTAAATCCCACTGCCAGATCCGTAAAGGGCACATCATTGTCAATGGTTTTGGGAATGGCAATAATATGCCAATTACCTTTTTGGGCTAAATCATAAATAATGTCTAAACTACCATCGCCACCAATAACAATTAGTGCTTCCAGGTCAAGTATGGCATAACCCTTGAGAATGGCTTCGGCGATCGCCGGTTGCTCTGGATGTCCCTTACTTAAGGACCCTAAAACACTACCGCTGAGAAATTGCAATACATCTAAGCCTTTGAGCATCCCGGGCAGAGCATAGCCATGTTTAGTTAACAGTAAATCCTCTGCCTGGTATTTTCCGTGGGCAACTTCAACAAAACCATCGGTGCCGTAGGGAATACCATAAACCTCCCACCCCTTAAGAGCTGAGGCCTTAACCACTGCTCGGATGACGGCATTGAGGCCAGGACAATCACCACCACTGGTCAAAATTCCAATACGTTTTGTGCCCATACCAAACCCCCTTAATTTATCCTTAATTTGAGTCTTTCTAACTCTTTCAATAGCTGACCCATGGTCAAAATCGAACCCCAATCTATCGCCAATCCCTAATCCGGCGGTTTACTAACCCACTGGTTCAAGGGGATCAAGCGCTTTCCAAATAGGGGCGTAGGTCTGCAGAGCTTTGACATATTGAACCCGCTCAAAAGCAGTGGGATCGGGGCAATTAAGTTGACTCATACTGCCTTGCATCTGCTGTACAGATTCATATTCATGCTCCTCCATCCAACGGGCTAAACTATTTTCCAATGTGTGAATATAACCGATGCCGTGGCGCAATAGGGCACTGACCAATTGGGTGATTTTTGCCCCGGCCATTAATACCTTGACCAAATCCACTGTGTGCAAAATTCCACTGGTGGCGGCTAAGTCGCAGTCAATACGCCCATATAAAATCGCCAGCCAATGTAGGGGAAGGCGCATACTTTGGGTAGTGCTGAGCAGAATATGGGGATAAACTTCTAGGCTTTCTAGGTCAAAATCTGGCTGGTAAAAACGGTTAAATAAAACTAATCCATCAGCGCCATAATCGGCAAACTTCTTGGCCATATAGGCCATATTGCTAAAGAAGGGTGAAATTTTAACAGCAACGGGAATTTTAACTTCATCTTTAACCGCTTTAACAATGTCAAGATAATTTTTTTCCACCTCTGTGCCTGGCACATCCAAATCTGTGGGTACGTAGTAAATATTAAGTTCAATAGCATCGGCCCCAGCCCCCTCCATTTGTTGGGAATAGTCTAACCAGCCGCCTAGGGTAGAACCATTTAAGCTGCCAATTATAGGAATATCTAAACTCTCTTTAGCCAGGCGAATATGGTTGAGATACTCCTCAGAACCGACATGAAAAACCTGGGGTTCAGGAAAATAAGTCAGAGCTTCAGCAAAACTATGGGTGCCATGGGTGAGATGGTGGTACATTTCCAGTCTTTCTTGCCGCAATTGCTCTTCAAAGAAGGAATGTAAAACGATCGCCGCCGCACCACTGTCCTCCATTTTTTTGAGATTGCCCAACTCCTCCGTCAAAGGGGCACAGGAACCGACCACTAGGGGAGATTTAAGATTTAAGCCGAGGTATTGGGTAGTGAGATCCATGGTGTTAATTCCTTTCAGTTTTTAATTGTAATCTTCGTAATATTGGGGAAAAAATCCATCTGGTAGAAAAGTTCGATCCAGAATGTCATTTTGTGCAAAGGGATTGGTTTCTGGAAAGGTTTCTAAACTAGTGTCAGTCTCGATGGCAACCATTTTACGAGCGTGTTTGTAGCACTCATCTAAAACATCATGAAAATATTTCTGCAAACTGGGACTTTCTAAAAGACATTGATAAATTTTCTTTCTACTTTGATCAATCATTGTCCTCCAACTATTTGACCAGGTCTCTGGTTGGTATTTCCATTTAAGTAAATGAATTAAAATAATCTCTAAATTCTCCCTGAGAATACCCTGTTCTGTATATTTAATAGATTGAATTTCTTCTGCTAAATTTTCAAAATCAAGATTTTCAAGTTGATTTTCTTTTAGGCAGTTAGCGACTGCCTCTAACCACAGATTAAAATCCTGTTCATAAAGAAGATTGGCATTGATTTTTAAAGTCATTTTAATTATCTTTTTGGCTATTTTGGTAAAAATTCTTGATCAAGAATCTCTTCTTTCAAGAACGGATTTAGGGCGGGAAATCGACTGATGTCAATACTGGTTTCAATGCTGGCTTCTTTCCTGGCTCGCCCATAGGCTTCATCAAGTACTAAATCAAAATGACGTTTGAGACTGGGGCTTTCTTTAAGCTGCTTAAGAATCCTTTCTCTGTGTTCGTCAATGCTCAACCTCCAGCTATTGGATTGTTTATGGGGTTGGTATTTCCATTTAAGCAAGTGCATTAACAAAATCTCCAAATTACGCTTTAGAGACTTTTTTTGACTCCGCCCCATATCTTCAATTTCTTTAATTAAATTTTGACAGTCTAGTTGATCCAACCGACGTTCCTTGAGTAGATCCGCCATGGTTTTTGCCCATAGACACCGGTCTTGCTGATAAAGATTTTTGGTATTCATCTGAGTGACCATCCGTTTTGCCTCATATTTGCCCGATGGGTAGGGGAACAAATAACCGATTAACGTTTGCCCCCTAATGCCGATTCTAAACAGATTTAGCAATTACCTCCGGAGATGGGGAAACACCATGGTTGTTACCGTTAATTTCCCCACCCAGAGAACGTTTCGCCAGATATTCGTACATGGCCCAGCGAGTGTTCACATCCCCTTGAGCTAACTTCATTAAGCGTTTGGCCTCCTCTGGTTGACTGCGGGTGAGCATGGCAAAGCGATTTTCCGAATAGACCGTTTTGTCAATGGCTACTTTTGGCGATCCCATATCCAATTGCAGGGGATTTTTACCTTCATCCGCCAACAAAGGGTTATAGCGGTAGAGCAACCAACGACCGCTGTCCACCAACTCTTTTTGATGGTTCATCGCGGTGGTCATATTAATGCCGTGGGCAATGCAGTGGGAGTAGGCAATAATTAACGAGACACCGGGATAGGCTTCCGCTTCCATAAAGGCTTTAATGGACTGCTCATTTTTGGCTCCCATGGCGATACTGGCCACATAGACGTTGCCGTAGGTCATGGCCATTAAGCCCAAATCTTTTTTGGGAGAGGGTTTACCCCCAGCGGCGAATTTAGCTACAGCGGCCCGGGGAGTGGCTTTGGAGGCTTGGCCCCCGGTGTTGGAATAGACTTCCGTATCCATCACCAAGATATTGACATTACGCCCACTGGCGAGGACGTGATCCAAACCGCCGTACCCAATGTCGTAGGCCCAGCCATCGCCACCAATAATCCAAACGCTTTTCTTCACGAGGTAATCCGCTACAGAAAGGAACATTTGGGCTTGGGGAGTTTCCAGATTTTGCAAACGTTGCTTAACCTGTTCTACCAATTGCCGTTGTTCAAAAATATCCGCTTCAGTGGTTTGGGCATTGTTGAGAATTTCACTTACCAAACTGTCTCCCAACTCCCCAGCAAAGGTTTTTAGCAATTCCCCTGCAAATTCCGTTTGCTTGTCGATCGCCACTCGGAAACCAAGGCCAAATTCAGCGTTATCTTCAAACAGGGAATTGGACCAAGCGGGACCGCGACCCTCAGCATTTTGGGCCCAGGGAGTTGTCGGTAAGTTGCCGCCATAGATGGAAGAGCAACCGGTGGCGTTGGCCACTAACATGCGATCGCCAAATAATTGACTGACCAGTTTCAAATAAGGGGTTTCCCCACAACCGGCACAGGCTCCAGAAAATTCAAATAACGGCTCCTGCATCTGTTGATGGCTGATTTTGTTCAAATTCAAACTGAGGCGATCGGGGTTGGGCAAATCTAGGAAAAAGTCCCAATTCTCCCGTTCCTGTTCCCGCAAGGGTAACTGGGGAGCCATATTAATCGCCCTTAAACGAGGCTGGGATTTATTTTTAGCCGGGCATACGTCCACACAGATGCCGCAACCGGTGCAATCTTCCGGGGCTACCTGGATGGTGAACTTAGAACCTTGCCAATCATGGTCTTTGGCATTGGTAAATTTGAAACTGACCGGAGCATTGGCCAATTCTGCCTCCTCGTAAACTTTGCCCCGAATCACAGCATGGGGACAAACAATGACGCATTTGCCGCATTGCACACAAACATCGGGGTCCCAAACGGGAATTTCGTGGCCCACGTTGCGTTTTTCCCATTGGGTAGTGGCGGTGGGATAGGTGCCATCGCAGGGTAAAGCACTGACCGGGAGATCATCCCCTTGCCGGGCCATGATTTTTCCTAACACTTCCCGCACAAACACCGGGGCGTTATCAGGCACCACCGGCCGCATAGCAGGGGCATCGTCGCTCACCGTTTCCGGTACGGACACTTCATAGAGATGGGCCAGGGTGGAATCCACCGCTTTAATATTCATCTCGACAATTTCCTGACCCTTTTTGCCGTAGGTTTTTTGGACCGACTGCTTAATTTTGGCGATCGCCTCTTCCCGGGGTAACACTCCCGCTAGGGCAAAGAAACAGGTTTGCATGACTGTGTTGGTGCGGCGGCCCATGCCCGCATCCCTGGCTACGTCATTGGCATTGATGGTGTAAACCTTGAGATTTTTGTCAATAATTTCCTGTTGTACTTTGCGGGGAAACTCTCGCCAAATTTCCTCTGGGCCGTAGGGGCTATTGACCAGGAAAACGCCGCCATCAACGGCTGGTTCCAAGACTTCAAACTGTTCCAAAAATTCCCACTGGTGACAGGCGACAAAATTGGCTTGGCTAATCAGGTAAGTGGACAGGATGGGATTAGGGCCAAAGCGCAGATGGGAAACGGTTACAGAACCGGATTTTTTCGAGTCGTAAACAAAATAACCCTGGGCGTAGTTATCCGTATCTTCGCCAATGATTTTGATGGAGTTCTTATTGGCCCCCACCGTACCGTCGGAACCGAGACCGTAGAAAATTGCCCGGACGACAGAATCTGCTTCCGTGGAAAAACTGGGGTCATAGTCGATGCTGGTGTGGCTCAAATCATCGTTAATGCCTACGGTGAAATGGTTTTTGGGGTTGGTTTGATTTAAATGGTCCAACACCCCTTTAACCATGGCGGGGGTAAATTCCTTGGATGACAGACCGTAACGGCCACCAATAATTTTCGGCATCATGCCCGCTTCAAAAAAGGCCGTCAGCACATCCTGATAGAGGGGTTCCCCAATGCTCCCCGGTTCCTTACACCGGTCCAGCACCGCTATTTTTTGCACCGTTTTTGGTAGAGCATTAACCAGGCGATCGCCAGCAAAGGGCCGATAGAGGCGTACTTTCAGTAAACCAACCTTTTCCCCTTGGGCAGTTAGAAAATCCACCGTTTCCTGGGCCGTTTCCGCACCAGAACCCATCAGCACAATCACCCGTTCCGCTTCCGGATGGCCACAATATTCATAGGGACGGTAATGGCGGCCGGTTAGCTGGCCAAATTGTTCCATCACCTGCTCCAGCACGTTGGGATAACTGGCATAAAAGGGATTAACCGTTTCCCTAGCTTGGAAATAGACATCCGGATTTTGGGCCGTCCCCCGCAACTTCGGGCGATCGGGGGTCAAAGCCCGTCCCCGGTGGGCTAGCACATCCTCATCCTTAATCAAACCACGGAGTACTTCCTGGGGTAAAAGCTCAATTTTTTGTTCTTCGTGGGAAGTGCGAAAACCATCAAAAAAGTGCAGTCCCGGTATCCTGGTGGCAAAGCTGGTGGCCGTGGCAATGAGGGCAAAATCGTGGGCTTCCTGGACAGAATTGGAACTTAACATGGCAAAGCCCGTATTTCTGGCCGCCATCACATCACTGTGATCCCCAAAAATAGATAGGCCCTGGGCCGCTAAAGAACGGGCCGCCACATGCAAAACCATGGCTGTTAATTCCCCAGCAATTTTGTGCATATTGGGCAACATCAACATTAAGCCCTGGGAAGCGGTAAATGTTGTGGTCAAAGCTCCCGATTGCAGAGCGCCATGGACAGTACCGGCGGCTCCCCCCTCGCTTTGCATTTCCACCACCAATGGTACGGTGCCCCACAAATTGGGCCGGTGTTCTGCTGCCCAAGCATCGGACCATTCCCCCATGGGCGAGGAAGGGGTGATGGGATAAATGGCAATCACTTCACTGAGCAGGTAGGCCACACGGGCCACCGCTTCATTACCGTCGAGGGTGGCATAGGTAGGTAAACTCATAAACGAATCGTCCTCAAAGGTTTCTGCAATGGCAACAAAAGCCAGAAATATGAAACAAAGCAGTCAAGTTTGTTAACAGTTGGGGATACTGCCGGGGGTTAATGGAGCGCTAAAAAATTGTTGAAAATAACACTAATGCCAAGAAAAATTAAACAACGTCAAGATTGTTTTTGTTGATTCTTAATTAAGGCCGGGGAAAGAGATAGCCCAAAAAACTTAGTCGAGAAATGGGGCTGCGAATTAGTCGTCAACGATTGGTGTTTGGTCATGGCGTTCTCTCTGGGTCTTAGTTTTATCTTGAACCCAAAATCAAAAAATGGAACACTTTCTTATTGTTTTTTAACGAGATCAAATACTGTGAAGTTTTGTAATTGCTCCGTGGCAAGAAGAAAATTTTGCCTTAGCTATTGTTTGGATTTCATGACAGCAGCAATGTCCACCCGATTGTTGACAATACTCGGACAGTACTCAGGCTAATTAGTTGATCCAATTTCAGCGACTTATTCCAATCACAATTTACAGCCAAATTAACTATAGTTTAAAAAATCGAATTAAAACCTCTGTCAAAATCTATTTTGGCAGCATTCACCTTACCAAATCAAATCTAAATCCAACACAAACATCGGTAAAACATTTTCCCCTGATAAATTGCTCGGATTTTTTACTACTTCCATCCCTTGACCCTGACGATAAATTTCTACTTCCTTACTTTGACGATTAATTAACCACCCCAACCGTGTGCCATTTTCTAAATATTCCTGCATTTTTTCCTGTAGGGGCTTTAAATTGTCGCTGGGCGATCTTAGTTCAATCACAAAATCAGGACAAAGAGGCACAAAGCCTTGTTTTTCTTCCTGTGTTAATGCTGTCCATTTTTCCAGGGAAATCCACGCCGCATCGGGGGACTTATCCGCACCATTGGGAAGTTTAAAGCCCGTGGAGGAATCAAAAACCTTACCAAGCTGATACTGTTTATTCCAGTGTCTTAATTGATAATTAATTTCGGAATTCTTTTCGCCAGTTTCTCCACCCGTAGGGGGCATAATGACTAAATCTCCCTGATAAGTTCTCTCAAACCGTAAATCACTGTTATTTTGACAAAGCTTATAAAACTGCTCGTCGGATAATTTTAAAGAATCCATTTTTATCTTTAGTGGACTCATAATTGTTCTCCCAATCATTGGGGGGCAAGCACAGGCCTCTAGTTTAACATCAAGACTTTGACTGCGTTGTGTTGTTTTGAGGATTGATTTACGGTGACATAACAGAAGTTTTTGCGTCGATCGCCGTTTGGCCATTCACGATTAATCGGGGGTTAACAACATCAATCGGTCGGGTTCCAAATGTATAGACCAAGGCTGGGGACAATGACGTAAAATCTGCCATTTTTCTTTAAATACCTCCGCCTGGAGGTGATAGTCATCGGTATCAACGGGAGGAATCCCTAATTTTAAATAAACCGTCATGCGATGGGGAGTTTCACTGGTCCACACCACCCAACCAGGAAAAGTATTGACCGGAGATTGATGGTGATCGCCAGCATCTAAAAACCGAATTTGATGGGCCCGAATCCCGATGTGGGTTTGGTCGGAAGAAACGGGTTCCGTTGTTTGTAAGGTGCATTGCCAGTCCAGGGCCCGGACAGTATGGCGATCGATGACTTGAATAGGAGAGTAATTTTTGCAACCCGTCAGTTGGGCAATGGTCACACTTCCAGGGCGATCGAAAATGGCTTGCTTGTCCCCAGTAGCTACCAATTTACCTTGGCTTAGTACGAGTAATTTCTGACAAATCCGATAGGCTTCTTCCAGGTTATGGCTGACGAAAAGGGTGAATCCTTTATAGCCAGAAAGGATTTTGAGCAACTGTTTTTCCAGTTCATAGCGTAGATGGGTATCCAGGGCAGAAAAGGGTTCGTCTAATAACAGAACATTGGGTTCCGGAGCTAAAGCCCGGGCCAGGGCGACCCGTTGTTGTTGGCCACCGGATAGCTGATGGGGATAACGATCGCCCATTTTTTCTAAATTTACTAAAGTCAATTGTTCTTCAACCCGGAGCGATCGCCGTTGGGGGGAGAGGTGCCGCAGACCAAAGGCAATGTTCTGGGCCACGGTCAGATGGGGAAATAGGGCATAGTTTTGCAACACTAAACCGACTTTCCGTTCATGGCTCGGTACATTGATATTTCGTTGTGAATCAAACAAAGTTCGACCATTAAGGATGATGCGCCCCTGGGTCGGAGTTTCTATCCCCGCAATGCAACGGAGTGTCATGGTTTTGCCAGAACCCGATGCCCCCAACAATCCCACCGTTTCCCCTTGGGTAGTAAATGTAACGTCTAAACTGAATTGCGCTAACTGCTTCTGAATGTTGACCTGGATCCCTGGCTCCACTTCCCCTAGCTTTGGGTAATGAGAAGAGGAATTTTCCCATCCATTGTTTTGGAATAAAACAGTTAACCGATGCTCCTGGGGCTGAGGGTTGTGAATTTTATCTTCATAACGTCTTTGCCAGATATTGGCAGCCATAATGCCAGCCAGGGAGATGACCAAAATAATGCCTACCCATAACCAAGCTTCCCCCATGGCCCCTGCTTCCACAGCAAAATAGATGGCCATTGGTATGGTTTGGGTTTGCCCCGGAATATTGCCCGCCACCATCAAAGTAGCGCCAAATTCCCCCAAGGAACGGGCAAAGGCGAGGGTGGTGCCAGCCAAAATACCGGGCAGGGACAGGGGTAATAGAATGCGCCGAAAAACTTCTCCCCTCGAAGCTCCCAGGGTTTGGGCAACTTGCAACAGATGGCGATCGACTTGCTCAAAGGCCCCCAATGTTGTTTTATACATCAGGGGAAAGGACACTACCGTGGCGGTGATCACAGCGGCATACCAAGTGAAAACGATGGTGACATCAAACTGGGCCAGGATTTTTCCCAACGGGCCATTTTTGCCAAACAATAACAACAGCAAAAAACCCACCACCGTGGGCGGCAAAATTAACGGCGCAATAAAAACGGCCTCAACCAAAGACTTTCCCGGCTGGCGATCGCCTAACATCCCATAGGCTGCCGCAATACCAAGGATGAATGTGACCACGGTTGCTAATCCGGCAGTTTTGAGGGAAATCCAGAGGGGAGTAAGGTCGGTGGCCATCGTGGGGCAATGTCGAACAGTTAAGGCAGTTTACGGCAATGGCTGATTATTCACCCGGGCCAAAACCATATTGACTGAAAACCTTCTGGGCTTCTTCACTAGCGAGAAATTGGCCATAGGTGCGGGCTGCTTCTGACTGGGGACTGGCCGCTATCACGGCGATCGGATAAACAATGGGGGCATGCAAATTAGCCGGGGCTTTAACCACAGTTTTTACTTGATCGGAAATTTGGGTATCGGTGGCGTAAACTATCCCAGCATCGGCATTGGCGCTTTCCACGGAACCTAAAACATTTCGTACCGAATTACCGTAAACAAACTTGGATTGTAACTGGGCCAAAATGTCTAGATTTTCAAAAACTTCCTCTGCATACTGCCCAGCGGGAACACTGCGGGGTTCCCCCAAGGAAATACGCTTAACGGCGGGGTCAGTGAGTTGCTGAAATTTGCTAATTTGTAGGGCGGAATCCTGGGGCACAACCAACACCAAACTATTACTGAGTAAATTGCGACGGGTATCGTTAATGATTAAACTTTTTGCTTGCAACCCATCCATTTGTTTAGACGCAGCGGAAATAAACAGATCAACCCTAGCTCCCTGCTCAATTTGCTGTTGCAGTGTGCCAGAAGCGGCAAAGTTGTAATTCACTTCAATGTTGGGATGGGTCGATTCAAACCGTGGGTCTAAGGTTTCCAGTGCATCCTGCAGGCTGGCCGCCGCCGACACAGTTAGGGTAATGGACTCTTTTGTTGGGACAACGAAAGTTTCTGAACTGGGGAACAATTGGTTAAACGAAGAAACTCCACACGCAGTCAATAAACCCACTAGGATCAGTAGCCAAAACCAAGCTAGTTTCATTTATTTCATCTTGAGATTTTTTTAGATTTTGGCGATCGCCTGCCAGAGTTCTGTCCGTAAAGGTTGCAGTTCATTGTCCAACTCCGGAGCGAGGATGGGGGAAGGCAACATAAACGGGAACCAAGTTACCAGGGGAAGATTTTCCGTCACTTGATAAAAATCGCTGGGGTTGGGGCCATCAATGTGGCGCAGATTAACCCCAAAGCCTAACCTCTGGCGACGGTACTGGAGTATGGGAGCGTAATCCCTCAGCCAAAGGTAAAAATCCGGCGCTTCCTGCAGAGAACGGAGGGTTTGCTGCAGTAAAGGTTCTGGCATAGGCGTTCCATTAACCTGGAGCCAAGCTTGATTGATTAACTCTTGGGCCTGGGCTGGATTTTGCCAAGCTTGTACCAATTTGGCCGCCAGATCGGGCAAAGCAGGGAGATATTCTTCAATACGCTCTGGATCTTTGCTCAATGCCAGTAAAGCCTGACTTTGGCGATCGCCAACTTTGGTTAACTCTGCTTCCGCCCGGGTAAATTGTCCCAACCACCAATAAATTCCTCCCTGGATTTTTCCCAAAAGGGTCTGAAAATTGGCATCATCTTGGTTTTCCTGCCGCAGTTGGTTGAGGGTTGACTGTATTTTTTCAATCAAAGGCGGATAAAGTCGAGCAAAATTAGGATCGCGCCACACTGGATTAGTAATAAACAAAGGATCCCGCAAACATTCCAGGCTAAAAGCGTCAATGGCCAGGTCTAACTTTTGTTGTACCAATAGACTCAGCCCTAGGCCAAAGAATACCCCCCGTTTGGCCGGCACCAACTGACTGGCGGTGGCAAAAGCTTGACTCGCTTGGCTGGGATTTTGCCCCAGGGTCAACCACCCCAAATTGTTATGGGTAAATTCCTGGTGGGGAGACGCTTCCACACTCCTCTCAAAAGCGGCGATCGCCTTGGTTACCAATTCCTGCCGTTGTTCTGGATCTGCCGTGGTCAAAGCAATGTTGCCCAAATTCCAACCCAACTGGGTGGGGTAATAGGCTTCCCAGGGAGCAAGATTTTCCGCTTGGGAAAGGTAATCGGTGAAAGCTGGTACATTTTCTGCTTCTAAAGCCCGGAACGCTATTTCTGACAGTTGCCAAGCCCGCAAAATGGGAAATAGCCAAACGGCGATCGCCAGCAGGAAAGCAATGCCAGCAAAAAACACTGGCCGAGCAAAACGACTGGATTTTGGTATTACTGGATCAGCAGAGTAAAGCTGTAGTAAACAGGCAAAATAAATAACAATAACGCCGCTAATGCAAACATTGTCCAATTGATAGTCAGTTAAACTAGTTACTCCGTAGGCTAACAATGCACTGGTGAGGGTCCAAATAAGAATTTTTACTACGTTTGAATCAACATCATTACCTTTAGTGTTAACTATATTTTGTTTGATTAAACTGCGAATTAATTGCCAAATTAAACCAATGATTAATAGTGAGGGAATTAATATGCCCCAAACTCCCAATTCCGCAAATAATTGGGCGGGGGTGGAATGAAGCTGGTAAATAAATTCCGATTCCCGCCCGGCCCATACCGGTCGATAGAGTTGATATTGTAGGGGTACATTACCCAAACCAATACCAGTCCAAGGATGGGCTGACCCCATGCGCCAACCAATTTCAAAATTAATTAAACGATAGGCAAACTGTCCCGCCCCTTGCCCTCCCATAATGCCGGTGAAGCTAGTAAGCAAACGGTCATTTGTACAAATAAAAATTCCCACCACGGCGATCGCCAAAGTGCCTAGGCCTAACCACCATCGCCAGGGCAATTGACGGAGCAGACCAATACCGATAATAACTAGTAACAATAAAGTAGCTAAACCTAATAGTCCCCCCCGGGAACTGGTGGTATAAAAATCAATTAATCCCAGCGATAAGGCAACGCTCCAAAACCAACGTTTTTTTCCTTCATTGAGCCAAATTAAAACACTCAGCAAAGGCAAAATTAACACTAGGTAACCCGCCACATAGTTTTGGTGGCCAATGGGAGCCCAATTTTGCAATTCCAGTATCCCAAAAGTAAAAGTTTTAGTAATGCCCATTTCCCTGGCGATCGCCGCTGATTGCCAAAAAGGAATGAGGGTTTGGGTAAACCACAGCAAAAGACTAATGACAATAAAGGCAAAACCCACATAGCCTTGAAAAGTCAATAACTTGTTAATGCTTACCAGGGGGTTGGTTTGAACTTTTAGCCAACTTCTTAGGCCGTATAAACCGGCTAGAAAAGCGCAAAATATCCAGCCATACCAACGGGCCTGCTGGGGAAATTCCGCCCCTACCACACTTAGCATTGCGGCGATCGCCAACGCCACCATTAACCAGTCGAACCCTAATCCGAGGGAAATTAAGCGTTTATTTTGTCCGATTTGCCACAAACACCACAGCGCAGTTAACCAAAACCAGGTCTGCCAAACAAAGACCCAGGGCCAACCCACCATCAAGCTATGGCCATTAGGTAACAGGGTGAATAGCCCATAGAGTAAGGCCGTCAATAGCCCCAACAATCGTCCTGGGTTACTAGAAGGGGAAGTGGATGAAGGGGAACTAACCGGAGGAGAGGATGAATCGGCGGCCATACTGGGCAATACTCACAGGAAAACACCTTTCCCATTTTGCCCTCTTCCCAGAAAAAAACCGCCCCGGAGGACGGTAATCAGATTTTCGTGTGTGAGGAGGAAATCGCGTCGAGTTCTGCTTATTTCTTAACCTCACTGTATCTACGATTCTAAACCAAAATTTAGGGCCCTCCACTCACCCGATTGAGTGAATCGCGGCGATCGCCTAGATGTTAGACTTGCCTCGGACCCATCGATAATGTCACCTTAACCAACACATTTTCCAAATTAATCGACCATGGCCAAGGGCAAGGCAAAGTCGGAAAAAGAACTTTAACCTTCCGTCTTGACCCTAAATTTTTTCTGTTCATGGGCTGCTGATTTTGCCGTTTCCATTGCATCGAGGAGTCCTTTTTCGGGGGAACGCTCCCCAATACCTATATCCGCCGTAATCTTTCCCTGCTCAAAGCCTAGGGCTAACCTTTCCCGAATAAAATCTGCTTGGCTAATATGGCACTCAATACAAAGAATGGCAAATTCCCTTTCCCCAATGCGGGCACAGAAGTCATCCTGGCGACAAACGGTTTTAATGATCTTGGCAGCCCGTTGCAAGATTAAGTCGTTAATAGGCTCTTCCCCTTTGGGCTCCGCTGCTTCCACCTCAACAATAATGACACTGACCGGAAAGCCAAATTTCTGACAGCGAATTTCCTCACTGGCTAACAACTTTTCCCAGCCCGAAAGGCTATAAAAACCAGTAGTTCCATCCCGTTCCTTCAGAAGTTGTTGATACTCTTCCCGCCGGGAAGCTATTTCCGCTTTGAGAAAAAAATCTAGGATAGTACTCAGCAGTTGGGCGATGAGCTCCACCAAGGGCAACTCGTCCACCAAACTATCGGGCTGAATTTCGGGATCAATGGCACAAAGGGTACCAAATAGGGAACCGTTACCATAGGTGATGGGCACCCCCACATAGGCTCCGATGTCCACCTGCTGGGCGATGGGGGCATTGCGGTAGGCTTCCACCAAGTTCGATTGGGGAGCAATATGGGGTCCTTCTCCCCTCACCATGCGGGAGCAAAAGGAATCGGGCCAATGGAACACATCCCCTCGCTTAACTCCGTAACCATTGTCCTGAGCCTGGAGTACGATCCAGTTATCTACCTCGGTGCGGGTGATCATCCACAGGGATAGCCCCATTCGTTGATGTAAATAGGTCAATGTTGCCTGGGCCGCACTATCAAAGTCAGGAAAGGAAGTGGTGGTGAACATCGGCTTGTCGGCGCCCTAGGATGGATTGGTAGATTCTGTTAATTCGGGAAGTTGAGAGATTCGGGTATTTGCTTGGCATATTCCCAAATGATTGTCCCTGCCTCCATTTTAGCTATGTTGTTGTTATGGGACATAAAAAAACCTCCCCACAGGAAGGTTTCTCGCCACAATAGGTCAGGCTGGCATAGTCTATAGATCGCCGCCTCGGAAGGCTAGCACAAACACCACCGCCGGCCCAGCAAGAACAATCAGGCCCAAAAAAGTCAACTGAAAAATAGGTTCTAAATTGAGTGCGGCTAATAATTCCATAATTTCTCCTGTTAAAAACTGCTGGCTAGACTCAACGTAAGCAAGGATAATAAAACCAATGTCTATAATAGCTGGGTTGGTTTCGTCCCCTGGACTTGCCGTCATAAAAATACATAAAGTTATGTGAAGAAGGAGACCGGCCATGGCAACTTGGTATTGCATGCAGGGATGTGGCGCTTGTTGTAATCTCACCCCAGAAGACCGGCCGGAGTTGGCCGAGTATCTCGCCCCGGAGGAGTTAACCCTCTACCACAGCCTAGTGGGGGCAGACGGTTGGTGCGTTAATTACAACCACGGCGATCGCCTCTGCCAGATTTACGAAGATAGGCCCAGTTTTTGCCGGGTGAAACCAGATAACTTTGCCCGGATGTTTGGCATTGCTCCGGCGGAGTTCGACGAATTTGCTAGCCATTGCTGTGAAGAACAGATTGAAGGAGTTTATGGCCCCCGGAGTGGGGAATTAAAAAGCTATCGCCAGGGATTACCGAAGTTTGAGGTAGATAGCCATTTTTAAGCTATTTTTAACTGTTCTCGATGATTTCGGCTGGTTAAACGGGGTCTAACAACTCAAAGAAGCGGTAATGGGCCAGACCGTCCAGAATACCGGCGGCGTAACGTTTTTCGGAAAAATAAATCGGTTCGATCTCCCCTAGATTAGAAAGTTCCTCATGGTGACGGTTAGCCACGACGACGGAAAGGGTGTTACCCCGCATCATATCTTCGTCGGCTCCCGATCCTCCGGCGGTGAAAACGTGCTCCAGGGGAATATTCCACTGTTGGCTCAACCAACGCACAGCATAGCCTTTGGAAGCTCGGATGGGCAGAATATCCAAAAATTGACCAAAGGAAATGATGGTATTTACGGTTTGTTCCCCTTTATGCAACAGTTGCCGAATTTCTTCTAGGTTAGGGGCGATCGCCGCATCGTAGAAATAGCTAATTTTATAGGCGCTCAGTTCTTCCTTGGGTTGGAGGGCTAAACCGGGTAATTCCCCCAAAATACGCACAATGGCGTTACGGTTCCACAAATAATCAATGTGATTGCGCCAACTCTGGTCGGGGATCAAATCCGGGGAAGAATAAATTTCCGTGCCCATGCTGGTGATCAACATATCCGGTTGGGGAATGCGATACTCCCGCAAAATTTTCAGCACCGAATCCAATCTTCTCCCAGTGGCAATGCAAAAGCCGACATTTTTTCGATGTTGATACAGCACTTCCAGTAATTCGTCCAACGTCTGGCGATCGCCCGGTAATCCCCCCTGTAATGCCCCCAGTAAATTTTGGTCCAAACTAGTAACCAGGGCACCGTTATAGTACAAAGTCCGCCGCCGCTTTAAATCACTACGTTTCAGCACTGAAGTCTGTTGGGTCAGAGCGTTGATGGCTTCTAAATAACTTTCAACGTGGGAAGGCCAAGAATAATGGCGCTTAACTCCCTCTAGACCACTTTCAGAAAGGAATTGCCATTGTTGTTTGTCGTTTAGTACTTTGAGCAATTTATCCGCAATATCCACTTCATCGAGGGGATTAATTAGATAGCCATTCTGACAATTTTTGATAATATCCACCGGGCCCCCATCCTCCGTGGCCACAATGGGCACACCACAGGCCGCCGCTTCAATCAAAGTTAAACCAAAGGGTTCCGTCAAAGCCGGATTGATAAATACTCCCTGGGATAAAGCAGTGAGGCGAAACAAAGCATACACATCCTCCGCCTGATTCTGTTTGGGGTAAGCCACTTTGCCGTAGAGATCGTAACGGTCAATGGTCAACAGTAAATCCGTCAGTACTTCCCTCGGCCCCTGGTCTAGATCCGTGATGTCATCCCGATTGCCCGCCACAATGACCAAATTGGCCTGGGCCTGTAACTGCGGGGACTGGCCATAGGCTGCAATTAATTTATGGATATTTTTGCGGGGATCCGGTCGGGACAAAGCGAGGATAATAGGCTTACGGGGATGCCGTAGAAATCGTTGCAACTCTTGAACAATGGGCGTTTCCCACTCGTTCCCTTTGGGGGGATAAAACTTTTCTAAATCAGTGCCGGGGGGAATAACCAACATCTGGTCTGGCTGGTAATAGTCGTATTGGGCGTACTGTTCTGCGATTTCCTGATGGGTACTGGTAATCACCCTCGCCGCTGATCCTAGGGTTTCTTCCTCCGCGTTAATCCGGCGGGCCATATTGTAACGGCTTTCAATTTCGTCGGCTTTAATCCCACTGAGCAGGAGACGGGTGCGCTTACTACGACCCAGGGAATGTCCGGTGTGCACCAAAGGAATACCCAATTGGTGAGAAAGTCTGGTGCCCACGTAACCCGCATCGGCGTAATGGCTATGGATGACATCGGGCAGTTCGGGCTGTTCTTTGAGATAGTCCAGGGCATGGTCAGCAAAATTATCCAAATAGTCCCAGAGCATTTCCTTGGCAATATATTCCTCCGGGCCGCACTCAATGCGAACAATCTGGGCCCGATCGCCAATGAGTTCTCTAGGCTGGGCATAATCTGCATCTACTTTGGGATCTTTAATTAAACGGGTCAGCAAATCCACCCTGGCCACCTGGGGATTTTTTACCAAGGCCCGGGCCAGTTCCAGCACATATTTGGTTTGCCCGCCGGTGTCGGCATCTCTGCCCAACTCAAGGTTTTCTCCCCGAATTAAACCATGGACACTAATTAGTAAAATGTATTTTGATGAATAGCTCATAAGTTTTACAAATTACTATAATTGCTGTTGAGGAATGTCACAGGGTACCATGGCGACGATTTTAACGCCTGCAATTAATCAATGTTTTCTCCCAGTTCTGTTAGAATGCCCCCAATCTTCGTCCCAAATGTTCCGATGACCTATGTTAACTGGCAGGCCCTGGCCGCAATCTCTGAGTTACAGCCCTATTTTGCCGAAGATGTTGCTGGCTTTCAGCAACAAATTGAACAACATTTGCCCGGATTAGCGGCGATCGCCCCTGAAGAATTAGACAACTTAGCAGTTTTGCGGGTACTGGAAGTCTCTAATGGCTGTTTGCAGTGGGCTTTCCGTCGCCAAGACGAACATTGTTTATCGGTGGAACAAACCAGGGAATGTATGCAAACGGTAATTGGTTTTATTAAAGTTAAAAAAATTGCCTGTCCCAGTGGCAAAATTATTGCTTTCACCCCGGCGATCGAACAATTAATCGAGCAGACAACCCAGCTTTATCGCCAAGCTTTCAAACAAAATAATCAAACTGCCAAACAAGAATATTACGCCTATTCCACCGCCCAATTCATTGCCTATGGCGGCGATCGCCTCAACCAAGCCCAAGATCTAGTGGAACAAGAATTCAGTCCTCTACTTACACCCCATTTTGTCCTGCGGGGGAAAAATTATATTGCGCCCTACCTACAAGCCATTACCCCCTAGGTAGTTCTCCAGTGTGCACAAGCTTCACCGTGGAGTGAGTATTGCCGGTTCCCAGGCTTACAACCCATTATTTTGAAACAGATTCAGGGTATTCCTCAACTTCCTTGGCGATCGCTGTCCCAATTCACAGCAGAAGATCGGGGTCGAGCAAAAACACCGTCAACTTTTCCGACTTTTCTTCCACCACCATCACATGGCTGGCCGATTGGAGAGTGTCATTTTGGCGATAAGAATCGGGCAATTGACGAATTTGTCGGGGCAACACATCCAGCAACGTGGGGGCATTATTAACCAAGAGACAAAATTCTTCCCCACTCCGATTTTTAGTCAAAATGAAATACTGTTTCGTTGACGTCGTCGGGGGCTGGGGCACCCCAAAAAAGCGGCGATATAGGTCCACCATGGTGACAGAACGATTTTCTAAGTTCACCAATCCGGTGGCTGACAGACCACTGCCATGGGCAGGGCCATGGGGCAAAATTTTTACCACTAGGGCAATGGGTAGGGCCAAGTTAAGTTTTCCCACAGCAAAAAGGAGAAACTTTTCCGGTCGAACCGAGGGCTGACCGACCTGAACAGAGGCATCAACAGAGGAAGAATGAAGCGCCATATTGGGGAAAAAGGAAAATGATAACTGTTAATTAACTGCTGACCGATAACAGGCCAGTGGCCAGAAGCTCTTGCACTGCTCCGAGGAACTGTTGCTCAATATAGGGCTTGGTGAAATAGGCGTTGGCCCCCAAGGTCTTGGCTAACTGTCGGTGTTTTTCACTGCCCCGGGAAGTGAGCATGGCCACGGGAATTTTGAGTAGATCTGGATTGCGTCGCCGTTGCCCAAGGAACTCAAAGCCATTAAGGTTAGGCATTTCCACATCACAAATAATCAAATCCACCTCCCCGGCTTGGGCCAGTGTCTTCAGGGCCTCCTGCCCATCCTTAGCCTGCATCACCCGGTAACCAGACCTTTCCAGGGTGAAAGCCAGGGTACGCCGTAGGGCCGCCGAATCATCCACCACCAAAATCGTTTTGGCCCTCCGCCCTGGAGTGGGAAGAGGTTCCACCCCTCCATCGGCCATGGCCAAATTGTCTGTTCCCTTTTGCCAGTGCCATTCCAACAGCAACGCCCCATTCACCACCGGGATCAGGGTGCCATCTGCCAGGATAGTAGCCCCATAAAGGTAGGAAGGGGCCGGTAGCAGAGACGAAAAGGGTTTAATTACCAATTCCTGTTCCGTCACCAAACGGTTCACTTCCAGAGCGTAATATTGCTGACCGAGCCGCAGTAGCACCAGGGGTAAATGCCAATTATCTGGTTGGGGTACCGTGGTCAACAACTTACTAGTTTGTTGCTCCGACAAAGGACAGTGATAGGGCAGTAATTGGGTCAAGGAATAAATCGGGATAGTCAACTCTTGCCAATGGAGAAAGCGTTGTCCCCCACTGGTTTTGATCTGTGTCGCCGTCGGTACCATCAACTCCGCGACACTATCAGAAGGAATGGCGATCGCCGTTGGAGCCCCCTGGTTTTGCCCCACCAAACACACCAGCAACTTAGCAATGGTGAGGGTCAGGGGTAACCGCAAGGAAAACACCGTCCCCCGCCCAGGGCGAGAAGACACCACAATGGTTCCCTTCAGCGCCTGCAACTGTTGCCGCACCACATCCAGCCCCACACCCCGGCCCGACAGCTCGCTCACCTGGTCCGCCGTAGAAAAGTTGGGCTCAAAAATCAAATTATCAATCTGCTCCGTTGTTAACCGTTGCCCCTGCTCCTCAGTAACCAGACCCCGTTCCACCGCCCGCCGCAGAATCTTTTCCCGGTTCAGCCCGCCTCCATCATCCCGCATTTCAATGATGGTCTGATTGCCTTGGTGATAGGCATGGACCTCAATGGTCCCCATGGCCGGTTTCCCCATGGCCAACCGGGTCCCCTCATCCTCAATACCATGGTCAAATGCATTACGGAGTAGATGGAGCAAGGGGTCATACAGTTTTTCCAACGCCAAACGATCCACCAACACCCCCGTGCCATGGAGCTTAATCTGCACCGGCTTATTAAACTTACTAGCCATATCCCTGAGCAGCCGGGGAAAACGTTGCAAAATTTCCCCCAGGGGCAACATCCGGGCCCACATCAGCTCATCCCGCAGGGAAAATAGCATCTGCTTTTGGGCATCCACTGTTTGATTGGCCGCCCTGGAAAATAGCACCACATCATCCACGGCCTCCTCCAACTGCATCATTTCTTCCAAAATTTCCTGCAACTGGGCCGATAGGGTGCCATAGGAATCCATTTCCAGGGCATCGAAGTTATGCTCTAGCCATCCCTGGGACCTTGGCTGGGCCCGCAACATCGCTTCCCCCTCCGGCCGGATTGCCAACTGGTCCGCCAACTGCCTCAGTTTCAGCGCCATGGTCTGGAAGGTGCCAAAACGTTGCCCCAGGGCTCCCACAGCCGTTTGCAATTGCTGATTTTGTAAAGACAGGCTATTGCGATTAATGGCCAATTCCCCCACCCAATTATTCATCCGCTCCAACCGTTGAAAATCCACCCGGATGGAAAGATTAGCTGGATTTTGCTCCCTGGGCATGGCCCGCCGTTCATGGGTGCGTTCCACGGGAGGAGCCGGAGCTGCCACTGCCTCTACTTCAGCCTGGGGAATGGTCGCTGGGGTCGTTGCTAAGGGGGGCAAGGAATCAAAGGCTTCCTCTACCGCCTGCACCAGAGATAACGTTTCTAGGGAAGCATCGACAAAATCCACCTCAGCCACGGGAGAAAGGGATTCTTTCCCCAGTTCATCGGCGGTCAACCCGCCAAAAACATCCTCCAGGGAAGGAGGCGATTCCACCGTTTCAGCCTCTACGGTGGTTTGTTCTAGGATTGGGGACACTTGCTGCTCGGGCTGAGATTGCCATGACCCAGTCATTGGTGTAGTGGGGGGAGAAGGTTCTTCCTCTAGCTCATCTTCGTCATCACCAAAAAATAGATCCCCCAGGACTCGAGCCGGAGCCGAAGTTGGTTGGGGCCGGGATTCTGCCGGAGCAGCAAGCCTTTGACCCAGGGCCAAAAGTTCGGTACTTGCTTCCCCTCCCCGTTGGCGATCGCCATTTTCCAACACTTGCTGAGTAGCAACTTGCCAGTCTGCCAAAGCCTGATTAGCAATAGTAGAGACTTGTTCTGGGTTGGCTTCCAGGGCCTGATGCACCGCCGCACAAATCCCCTGGAACCCTGGCAAATTCAAAATTTCCGCTAGCCCCAGGAAAATTTCCGTTTGACTGGTCAGGGCTTCCCGCAGGGCTTCCGGGCCCCGTTGCCGAGCTTCTGTCACCGCCGCCATGCCCCCGGCAATGTCCACCTCGAATATGGACGCCACCACATCTACCCCCAAATCAGCAGAGCTGGGTAGAAACTGTTCCCCCGCTGCCAGATGGACTCCCAACCGTTGCTCTAGATTTAGGATCGGCCCCTGGGCGCTCTGCCAGGCCGTTTCTGGATCATAGTACCCCTGGTCGATTTGTTGCTCCAAGGGGTTCCGCAGACAGTCAAACCCTTGCAATAACAGGGTTTCCATCGTTTGGTCTAGGACTACCTCTTCGCTATAGAGCGCCTTGAAAATGTCCTCTAGTCGGTGGGCAATATGTTTAATTGTTTCCAACCCCACACTGGCCGCTCCCCCCTTGAGGGAATGGGCCGCCCGCATAATGCCATGGACCACCGCCGCTGAGCGGTCTTGACCAATGGTCAACAACCCCGTTTCGATTTCTTGTAGCAGTGTTGGCGCTTCTTCAATGAAAAATCGATAGGCCGGTTCTTCTAGATTCACCCGTTCTGGCCCCAGGCTGGGCTGGCGATCGCTAGCGGGAATGTCCCCTTCCCCTGGCTGGAATGTCATCTCCGTCGGTGTTTCCTCCCATGCCGCAAAGACATTTTCCTCCGCTGTGCTAATGGCCGTAGGAATGTCCCCCAGCTCCGGAAAGTCCATACCCCAAAATTCTTCCCCCACTTCCCCACCGCCAAACACTTCCTCCAACCCCGCTATGGCGGCTAAATCCCGTTCCCCTTGCCCCCGCACCAATGCCAACAGCGCTTCACTCGGTTCTCCTCCCCGTTGGCGATCGCCTTTTTCCAGCACCTGGCCACAGCTATGTTGCCAATTTTCCACCGCCACTAATGCTAATTCCCCGACAGATAACCCAGGATTATCCAAGCCCTGCGCCACCAGATCTGTAATTTCCTTAAATCCAGGCAAATTGAGAATCTCCGCCAGCCCGGCAAAAATTTCCGTCTGGGCCGCCAGGGTTCCCCGCAACCTTTCTTCGTCATCCCCAGCCAACGCCTCGCCAATCTCTGCCAACCCTTGGGCAACGTCCACCTCAAACAGGGATGCCACAATGTCCACCCCCAAGTCAGCAGAGCTGGGCAGAAACTGTTCCCCCGCCGCCAGATGTTCCCCCAACTGCTCCTCAATGGCCGCAATCACCGGCAACCCCTGCACCAAAACTTCAGTATGCTCCAACTGCCCCGTTTCAATCTGGGTGGTGAGGGCTTGTTTAAGATAATCGAACCCTTCCAAGAGCATTCCTTCCAACCTGTCATCCACCACCACCGCATCGCTATAGAGCGCCTTGAAAATGTCCTCCAGCCGGTGAGCTAATTCTTCAATGGCCGGTAGTTGCACACTGGCCGCCCCGCCCTTAATGGAATGGGCCGCCCGCATAATGCCATGGATCTGGGCTGGTGTCCTCTCTCCCCGCAACTCCAACAGCCCCATTTCAATCACACTGAGCAATTCCGGTGCTTCTTCAATGAAAAACTGGTAGGCGTGGTCACGAATGTCGGAGTTGAGCATGGGGGCAAAGGGGAAATTAAGGGTTAGATAGGAGGGTTTCAGCTAGTTGGTGCCAATATTGCTGGTTTGTTTCCAATTGTTGGTGATGGCCATTCAGTTGCTGGTTGCTTTCCCTGATACTGCCGGTCAATTCCCTCGCCTGGGACTGGATCGTCACAATTAAAGCCTCCATGGCCGCCGTTGCTTCCGCCGATTGGGCCGCTAAACTCCGCACTTCGTCTGCAATTACCGAAAAGCCCCGGCCCTCCTCCCCAGCCCGGGCCGCTTCAATGGACGCCTTCAGGGCCAACAGATGGGTCTGGGCCGCAAATTGTCGAATCAAATTAATTGCTTTGGCAATTTCCTGGGTGGAACTATCCAACTTTTCCAGTTGTTCCCCCGTGGTGGCCATGGTAGCCCTCACACTACGCATGGTTTGCAGACTCTCCGCTTGTCCCTGGCTAATTTGCCCAGACAGCATGGCCGTCTGGTCCTTGGGGGGTTGGTATTCGCTTGCAATGGTGGACATATTGATTGAATGTCGGTTATGGGTTTAGTTATACATTTGGTCAGATCACTGCACTTTGAACTGTTTAACCGCCTCTTGCAATGACTGGGCCACTGCCAACAGTTCCTTAAAGGTGGCAGATACCCCACTCGCTTCACTGGAGTTTTTATCCGCAATCTGGGCCACCAGAGCCATGGTCTGGGTCACCGATTCACTGGTTTGGGACTGCTCAATGGCCGCAGAGGTGATCGCTTCCACCAAGCCACTAATCTGGGCACTCACCGCCGTAATTTGGTTCAAGCTCCGCCTGGTTTCTTCTACCAATTTGGTTCCCACCACTACCTGTTCGGTGCCCGCTTCCATGGCATTCACTACTTCATTCGTTTCCGCCTGAATTGTCGCCACCAATTGGGCAATTTCTGCCGTTGCTTCCGCTGATTGCCGTGCCAGGGAACGTACTTCATCGGCTACCACCGCAAATCCCCGTCCTTCTTCACCAGCATGGGCGGCTTCAATGGCAGCATTTAGGGCTAGGAGGTTGGTTTGGTCAGCAAAGCTGCCAATTAGGTTCACCACTTTGGAGATCTTTTGGGATGATTCCCCCAATCGCTTCACCTGTTTGGCGGTGGCGGCCACCGTTTCCCGAATTGCGACAATGCCATCCACGGTGCGGTTCATGGCATCTTCCCCTTGGTCCACCGTTTGGGTCGCCCGTTGTACTGCTGATTCTGCTTGGGCAGCATTTTCTGCCACTGCTTGAATGGACTTGTTCATGGCCTGAAGCCGCTCCAGGGCCTCTGCCACATCCAAGGCCTGGCGATTGGCTTGCTGGGCTAGTTGCCGCACTGCCACTTCGTTGGTGTCGGTGGTCTCAGTAAATTGACTAGCAGCGGTTTGTACTTGGGTTACAATGCGCCGCAGACTTTCAATAGTTGCGTTGTAGGAGTCGGCGATCGTGCCAATTTCGTCCTCGGTCACGTGGGCTCGGATGGTCAAGTCCCCTCGACTGACAGGGTCTACCTCCATCAGCAGTTCCAAGGCCCGCTTTTGCATTTTTTCACGCATTTGTCGTTGTTCTACTTCGGCGATTTTCTGTTGGGCTAAGAGGTCGGAGCGTTCTAAAGCTAGTCCCACCTGCACAGTCAATTGGCCAAATAAATCAATTTCATTCTGGTGCCAGTCCCTCGGCCCGGAGCACTGGTGGGCGATGAGTAGTCCCAGCAGATTGCCTTTGTAGTTGATGGGGGCGACAAGGTTGGCTTTGACTTCAAAGGGTTTGAGCTGGCCAATGTGGCAGGGGGTCAGGCCGGCGTTGTAAATATCTCGGGTGGCTTGGATACGTCCAGAACGGTATTTTTCTACATAACTATCAGCAAAGCAGGGGTCGGCAATGGTGGCCCCCAAGGCTTTGGGATATCCTTCTGCTACCGATTCCACAATTACTGTGCCGGCCCAGGTGGCATCGAACCGATAGACAATGACCCGGTCTGCTTTGAGCGCCAGACGAATTTCTTGGGCGGCGATGTCAAAAACCTGCTCGCTGTTGATGGCAGCGGAAATTTTCAGAGTCAATTCTTTAAGGATTTGGGCTTGCTGGGCGCTTTCATTTCTTTCCTGGATCAGGTTGGCCCGGTCCAGGGTGGTTTGTAGTTCTTCGGTCAACTGCTGAAGAAACTGTCTTTCCCTCATTTCCCACTGGTGGGGACGTTGGCAATGGTGGGCCATGAGCAGGCCGAGGGGGTAGTTATCCCGGTGTAGAGGTACGGTCAAGCTCGCTTTGACTTGATGTTGCTCTAACCATTGGCGATGGGGGTTACTGATACTGGCACCGCTGGTGTCATTGATGGCAACGATCTGGGAAGGCATATCTTCCTGGCCCCAGGGATGGGGATCTTTGCTGTCAATTAAACCTTGAGTGGTTAAGTCCAAAGCTTGCACTACCATGGCTTCAGGCTGATAGCGGGGATGGTAGTAAAACACTAGTCGCTCACAACCAAACAAAGCTCTGGCTTGGTCGAGGTTCTTCTGAATTACGCCTTGAATTTCGTCAATGTCGGAAAGGTTGGCCCGGGATAGTTCGGTCAGCAGTTCTGCTTGTTTAAGGGATAAATCCTGCTGGTGGCGCAATTTCTCCACCTGGGCACTGAGAGCATCAATGGTTTGGTCGGCGATCGCCAGTTCATCACCGGCCACGGCTAGAGGTTGGTCGAGGTTCCGGTGGGAATGCTTAGCTTTCAAGGCCAGGGCGGTTTGAGCTTTGGTATTTTCCCCCACCATCCAGTAGGCAACGAAGGCAGCCCCCACCGCGGTCACCAAAAGCCCAATCAGAATTTGGTCACGGATTTGCTTAGTGGTGGAGTCCTTGACCTGTTGTTCCGTTTGGGGCACTGGAAGCCTGTCCACACTGCTGAGATTGAGCCCTCCAATCACCCCAGCGGGGATCAAACCAATTAACAGGGCTATCAACACAGCTTTATTGCGGAGGGAAAGTCCTCCACTTTGGGTAGGTGCCTGGATTGAGGTAGACATCGGACTCAAATTATCCGGGTCGGCGATCGCCATGAGGGGAGCCAGGGGTTGCATGGGGGGTAACTCCACCTTGGGCAAATTGATCGGGGGCGGCGGGGTCAACTCTACGGCCGATTGGGTCAGTGCGGCCAGGGCATCGGTGTCAATGGCGGGGTTGGGGTTAGGGGAAACATCCTCCACGGCGGTATTTTCTGCTATAAAAGCCTCTGCCATGAACTCAGCCCCATCTATCTCCGGTTCCTCGGTCAAATTTTCCAGGGAAACCAATGTTTTTGCTTGTGTATCTGCCTGGATTCCACGGTCTGCCTCATCCCCGTTGATGTCAGTTTCCTTGCCATCGCTAAACCAATCCAGGGCATCCCCTACCTCACTTTTATCCTCTCCATCGATGGTGGCAAAAGAAGCGCTGGTTTCCGACGATTCGTCCTGGGCAGCGGCCGTGTCCGTCAACCCAGTAAAAAGAGCGCCATCAAGGGTCTCGCCATTGGCGACGGATTGGGCAGTGTCAGGACGGCGATCGGAGGAAGGATTTTGGGTCATGGTTAAAACTTACCAGTTAGGCAACATGGGTAGGGCAGGGTGGACATCAGTACCTCAAGCACGGTAATGGCCCTTGGGTGGAGGTCTACCCTAAAGTCAAGGCGAGAAACACAAGCACTAAGAAGAAAACCGTAGTTGCTCCAGTCCTAGTTAGCTTGCCGATGGAGCGAGAATTCCAGTCAAAAGTGTAGAAAATTTAGCCAATAATTAGCAAACTGATAGGTTGATTAGTTTAATAAATTCAATAAAAATCAATAAAAGTTAACTGGAGGCAGCCCGGGGAGTAGTCATCAGACGACCCACAATAGCTTGGGCATCCAATACCACATACATTACCCCTGGAGGGCTGACCCAAAATCCCCGCACGTAGGGCGCAAGGTCTGAACCAATGCTGGCGGCAGGGGGAGATTGAATTTGATCCGTTTCACACCAGGTAATGTCCTTTACCTCTGTGACCACCAGTCCCAACATCTGGTTGCGTTGACCCGGCGATCGCCTTCGTTGGCTGGGATCAAGGTCGAAGGGGACGCCTCCATTTAAAATGATAACCCGATAGTTGGTACGGGAACCAGATTGGAGGTGCCAAGAGGTTAGCCCTAAAAAAGCGCCAAAATCAATCACCCAGAGCACGTCTCCCCGCCAATTATGAACCCCCATGGTCCAGGAAGGCATGTGGGGAATGGGGGTGATTTGTCCCAGGGGCACCGTCAGAATCTCCGTTAACTGAAACAGAGGCAAAATTAAGTTGGTGTCTGGTTCGAGGGTAAATTGCAAAAACTGCTGGCGGGGGACTTGGATATCACCCAGCATGGTATCAGAGGAAAAGGTGTTGGCTGGCAAAACAGTTGCTCCTAAAAACCGTCCCAGGGGGGACCGGAAAAATCAATCAGCTTTAGTAACAGCTAATTCGTCCATCGGCTCGGGCATTGGTTAGCCGGAAAAAATTAACCGGAAAGAAAGCATGGGGGATATAAAGTTCAGATAAATTGCTTGATTACCGTGTTGAACTCCTCTTGGTCAATGGGTTTAGTAATATAGGCGTCCGCCCCTTGGCGTTTGCCCCAAAATTTATCCATATCCGTGGCCTTAGTGGAACAGAGGATTATTGGAATACTTTTAGTCCGGTCTTTGTCTTTCAATTCTCGACAAATTTCAAAACCACTGCGCCCCGGCAGCACAATATCTAAGATAATTACGTCCGGCACTGCCTGGGAAAGTTTTTCCAGGGCTTCTTCTCCACTGATGGCGGTGGTGACGTTAATGCCTAGTTTCTGACAAAAATCACTGATAATTGAACGTTCTGTAGAGGAATCGTCAATAACAAGTGCGCTGCCCATAATGTTGCCTCAGTGCTTAATTAGTCGAAAAGTGAACGGTAAATAGTAAACAGTTATAGATCCTAAACCAAACCGCAAAAGTATTGGCCTGGAATCAAGGGAGACTCCACAATTTTCCGGGGCCTCCTTGGGTCAAGTTATTCCGCTGGCAGCGATGCCTGGTCATGGAGATGTTTTTTAATAGTCTGCAAAACCATGTCCGGGTTGACGGGCTTACTTAAAAAATCTGTGGAGCCGACCATTTTGGCCCGCACTCGGTCAACAATGCCATCATTGCCGGTGAGGATGACAATGGGAGTACTTTTGAAGATGGACAATTTACGCAATTGCCCACAAATTTCGTAGCCATTGGCGTTGGGCATGACCAAATCGAGGAAAATCAAATCCGGCTTCCGGGCCAGAAGAATGGCGATCGCCCGTAGGGGATCATTGATTCCTACAAACCGATAATTGGCTGTAGTAAGAATTTTTTCCATGGTTTGGCAGATCAAAGGACTGTCATCCACACAGGCGATCAGGGGACCACTGGGCACATCAGGCTGAGCCACCACGCCCCTCACTGGGGGCGCAATGGGCGGGGGCAAATCGGGAATTTTAATCAATTCCACCAACCCCAACTGTAGATAGGGCAACAAAGAAGTGGTCACACTCAGCACATCTCGCTTCATCCGCACCGACAAGTCCCGAAGGGACTGATTACCATCCAGCAACTGTTTGAGGGTTTGGTATACCTGGGGAGTGGTGCGTTGCTGTAACTGTTCCGCCTGACGAATGATAGGGGCCGCATTGGGGGAGCGGTCTGCAATCTTGGCCCCCTGCCATTTGCTCCATAACTGCTGGGATTCCGCAATCATCTGATCCGCGTCAATCAGCACCAGCCTAGTGGAAAGCAAATTATCCTGGCGTAGATCACAGGCCACTTCCATGGATTGGGTAATGTCAAACAGTACTTCCACCACCGTGGCCCGAATCAGCCGAGCGGCCTGCTCCCTGGTAACTTTCTGCTGAGCTACCCAGTGGCAGAGCAGTTGATATTCCCAGCAAATTTGTAAATCTTGGGGATCAATGCTGGCCAAATCGGTTTGCACCGAGGCCAGGTTGGCGGCAATGGGGGGCAGATAGGAAGCAATTTGTCGGCGCCAACGGCGGACGGAGTGAATCCCCCCGGTGGCATACATGATCCGACCCATGTAGAGATAAAAAGACCATTTCTCCCCCGTTGCACTGGAGAGGATTAGTTGGCCGCTAAAACGGGGTTGCTTCAGTCCATCAAAGAAACTGGCCTGCCTGGAGGCAGTAAATTCCTGAATTGGAACTGAGTGGGAGGAGGGGGTGGGAGCTGTCATTTAATCAAAGGAAGAGGCAGGTCAACAGCAGGAGGGGGGCATATCTATAGCTTGCCCTGAAAGGGGTATGGGTCGCCAAAGTACGCAAGAAAACTTCATCGACCTCACCGAGGGGACTTTGGCAAAAGCTTTTGTATTAACCATTATCGCACAAGATTAAATAGGATTACCAGGATTGATCCCTGCCATCAACGGTGTAAATGCGGTACAAAAAGGAGACAGTTACTAAGGCAAACTTCTCCAGCCACCATGCTCCCTACTCTCCCCCATCTGCACTACCAAGTGGCGATGCCAACGCCCCAGACCCACTACTTCACCGTGGATTTGCATATTCAAGGCTTCACTGCTTCTGTACTAGAACTGAAATTTCCCGTCTGGACACCAGGGTCCTATCTGGTAAGGGAATATGAGCGCCATTTGCAGGACTTCCAAGCTCAAGGTCTCAGCAACGGCGAATATTTAGAGCACCAAAAGTTGGGTAAGGCCCATTGGGCCATTGCCTGTGGAGAGGAAGAAAATATTGCCATTTCCTATCGCATTTATGCCGATGAACTAACCGTAAGAACCAATCATTTGGATTATAGTCATGGTTTCTTCACCGGGGCAGCATTGTTTTTCTACTTGCCAGGACATACCCACAGGCCTCTAGCCTTGACCGTTGTTCCTCCCGAACCGGCTTGGGCGATCGCCACGGCCCTGCCCTGTAAGGCAACGGATTCAACTACGGGAGCCAAAACTTTCTATGCCCAGGACTTTGACACGTTGGTAGATAGCCCGGTGGAAGTGGGGATTCATCGGGATTACGCCTTTGAAACCCAGGGTAAGGAGCACCACTTTGTGGTTTGGGGTGAAAGTAATTTGAATGGGGAACAGTTAGTTAGAGATACGGAAAAAATCATCGCCGTTGAAGCAGGACTATTTGGGAATTTACCCTACGACCATTACTGGTTCATTCTCCACACTTCTAACCAGGGCTATGGCGGCTTAGAGCATAAAGATTCCTGTGTGCTGAACTATGACCGCTTTGGCTTTCGAGATCCGGAAAAATACCAACGGTTTTTGCAACTGGTGGCCCACGAATTTTTCCATCTTTGGAATATTAAGCGTATTCGTCCCATCGCTTTGGAGAAATTTGACTACGACCAGGAAAATTACACCCCTTCCCTCTGGTTTTCCGAAGGCACCACCAGTTACTATGACCTGCTCATTCCCCTCAGGGCAGAAATTTACGATCGCCAGACCTATTTAAAAAATTTGGGCAAGGAGATTACCCGTTACCTAAAGACCCTAGGGCGCTTGGTGCAACCTTTGGCGGAATCTAGTTTTGACGCTTGGATCAAACTCTATCGTCGGGATGCCAACAGTGATAATAGCCAAATGTCCTATTACCTCAAGGGGGAATTGGTAACATTAATGCTGGATTTACTGATTCGGGAACGACACCAAAACCAGCGTTCCTTTGATGATGTTTTGCGAGCAATGTGGCAAGAATTTGGGCGGGAAGAAATTGGTTTTACCCCGGAACAATTGCAGGCAGTAATTTCCAGGGTGGCGGACACGGACTTAACTGAATTTTTCCATACCTATCTCCACACCACGGCGGAACTTCCCCTCAATGATTATTTGCAACCCTTTGGCTTGGTTATTAAGCCCATGCAGGAAGATTTAACTCCCTATTTGGGCATTAAGGTTAAATCCGAGGCCGGCCAGGAAAAAATTACCTTTGTGGCGGCCCATTCCCCCGCCGCCATGGCTGGCATTAGCCCCCAGGACTTGTTACTGGCCATCAATGGTGTACGGGTTGGGGCCGAACAGCTTTCCCTGCGGCTGAAAGACTACCAAGCCAATGATATGATTCAGTTAACGGTGTTTCATCAGGATCTTTTGCGAACGGTGGATGTGGTGTTGGCATCTCCCCAAGCAAACCGTTATGAAGTGGTGCCCATAGCCGACCCCTCGGACAGCCAACTTCAAAATCTGGCGGGCTGGCTAGGTGAATCCTAATGCCCTGGAAAACACGGGTAGCACACTATTCCCCTTTGGATGACCGGGGTTAAGTCCAGGGAGTAGGGAGTACAAGTCTTTTTTTTGATTTTCTGATGCACAAGTTTTTGCCGATCGCCTACTTTGAAGATAAGTTTGTCCCGTTTGAGGATGCCAAAATTTCCGTTGCTACCCATGCCCTCCACTATGGGACGGCGGCCTTTGGGGGTTTGCGGGGTATTCCCGACCCGGAAGATCCGGGCACCATTCTACTATTCCGTCTGGACCGCCATGGCGATCGCCTGAGTAAGAGTGCCAAGTTTTTGCACTACGACATCAGTGCAGAAAAAATCAAGGAAGTTATTGTTGATTTTGTTAAGAAAAATCAGCCCGATAAATCCTTTTACATCCGTCCATTGGTGTACAGTTCCGGTTTGGGCATTGCCCCCCGTTTGCACAATCTGGAGAAGGATTTCCTGGTTTATGGCTTGGAAATGGGGGATTACCTCGCCGCCGACGGAGTTAGCTGCCGTATCAGTTCCTGGTATCGCCAAGAAGACCGGAGTTTTCCCCTAAGGGGCAAAATCAGCGCCGCCTACATTACCTCTGCTTTGGCTAAAACGGAAGCGGTGGAATCGGGCTTTGATGAGGCTATTTTGATGAATTCCCAAGGTAAGGTCTGTGAAGCCACCGGCATGAATGTTTTCATGGTACGGAATGGGCAAATTGTTACCCCCGGCAATGAGCAGGACATCCTCGAAGGGATTACTAGGGATAGTATTCTCACCATTGCAGCGGATTTGGGCATTCCCACCTGCCAACGCCCCATCGATAAATCGGAATTGATGATTGCCGACGAGGTATTTTTGAGTGGTACTGCGGCCAAAATCACCCCGGTTAAAAGGATTGAGAACTTTACCCTGGGCGGCGATCGCCCGATTACAGAAAAGTTACGCTCCGTGTTGACAGCGGTGACGGAAAACCGGGAACCCAAATATCAAGATTGGGTATTTAAAATTCCTTTGAATGGCTAATTTTTCCTGGCAAGATTAGCGCCTTTAAACTGAACTTAAAGAATTAGAGTTAACCCATGTTGGATCAAAGCCAAGTTCAAAAAATTGCCCACCTGGCCCGTTTGGAAATTACCCCGGAGGAAGAAAGTCAATTTGCTTCCCAGTTGAGCAGCATTTTGGACTACTTTGACCAATTGAACGAACTGCCCACCGAAGGAGTGGAACCCACCACCAGGGCGATCGAGTTGAGCAACATTGTCCGGGGCGATCGCCAAATCAGTTGGGACGGAGACAATGCGGCCACCACCCGCCAAGCTCTGCTAGATAACGCCCCGGAACCGGAGGGAGACTTTTTTCGAGTCCCCCGTATTATGGGCGGTGACGAAGCTTAATTTAGTCTAGTCACCAGGTGGAGATTAACTTTTTTTCCCGTTGGTTGATCAACTTGTCTAGGGAGCCTGCCAAATTTTTTCGTGGTAGGCCGTGGGCTCGATGTAAGTATCGACCCATTCCCCGTGACTGTGGCCGTGGTCGTGACCATGATGGTGATGTCCGTGGCCGTGATCATGACCATGGCCCTGATTTTTAAAAGCGAGGCGAAACTTACAGGCCTCACAATTCATCGCCACCTGTCCCAATTGGGTTTCAATTTCCCGTTCCCGCACCAACGCCAATAACTCCGGTTGAATGCCCATTTCCGACAGGGATTGAATTTCAATCTCGGGAAAAGTGGCCCGTTGCTCCTCAGTGATGGTGAAAATTTTCTTCACCAAGGCACCCATAAACAAAAAGTAGGGCAAAACAATAATCCGCTTGGGTTGATATAACCTCGCCCGACGGAACCCTTCTTCTAAGCGGGGATGGCTAATGCCAATGAAACAGGTTTCTACAGTTTGGTAGCCACTGCCTTCCCAGAGCATGCGGGCCATTTTATACACATCACCGTTGGCATCGGGATCACTGGAACCCCGACCCACAAACAACAGCACCGTATCTTGGCGGTCAATGCCCTGGGGATTGGCTTCGGGACTATCCAATTGATTCAACCGTGCTTTCCACAAATCAAGAATGGCTGGGGTAATGCCAAAATGACGACCGTAGAAAAAATTGATCTGGGGATGGGCTTGGCGACTGCGGTCTAACTCATTGGTGACATCGAATTTGTTATGGCGGGCCGCAAAGAGCAAAATGGGCAGAGCGGAAATTTCCTCAAAGCCCTGGTCTACACATTGCTGCACCCCGGCCTGGATATTGGGTTCCGTCAACTCCAAAAAACAGGGGATCACCGGGCGGGAATGGTCTAATGCTTGGTACTGGGCCACAAAATCTAAAAATGTTTGGCGACCGTCTTCGTCCCTAGTGCCATGGCCAATCATCAGTAGGGGTCTGTGATAGGGAAGGGGGGGAAGCTCAAGTTCAGGAAAAAGGGAAACAGGGGCGGGCACACTGGTTAAGGTCATTAGAATGATGGACTGATAAATAACAAAAAAATCGAGCTAGGCCCACTGAATCCAAGGCAGTTCAGGGGATTGCTGGAGAAGGACCACAACGGATAACATCCAGACCTAGACTAGACCGCCGACATAGAAATTGCGGTAAGTTGATTGGGCGGATTTGACCCCAGCCATGGCTCATTATGCCAGGGTTGCTTGGTACTGGACTATGCCCAGGGAGAGCATCAGCACCGCTAAGCTCAACTGTTTTCCACTGGAGCAAAGATGTTTAAGCTTTTGGGCAGGCATTTAACCTCCACTGGAGTAGTACCAATGATTTCACCGTCAACGACAATTTTTTGCGGGGGACTGGTGGTCACTTTAATGCTTTCTCCATAGAGATGCAGCACGTTTTCATTATCGCTGGGATTTTTCGACAGGGCAGAAGTGAACAGGTTAGTTACTACCTGCAGACCCTGTAATGCCGTTTGACTACTGGCCACGGTGATGTCGAGCAACCCATCGGTGAAGGATACCTGCCCTGCTCCCTGGGCAAACACAGAAGTGGGAGGGGCCGCATTGGCGATCGTAATGGCGCTAGCTTCCATGGTGGTGGTTTCTGAGTCAATTTCGATGTGGGCTTCAAACAACTCCTGTTCCCTGGCCTGTTGAATGCCAGCAAAAATGTAGGCCATCACCCCCAGATTATTTTTCAGTTCCCGGTCTGCTTTTTCCACCATTTCCGCCTCAAAGCCGACCCCGGCCAACAGGAGCATGGGAATGTCGTTACACAGGGCCGTATCCACCACTTTGGTGATGCCCCGGTTGATGGTTTGGCAGGCTCCAGGGATTTGGGTGGGAATGCCCAGGGCAACGGAAAAAGCATTGGCGGTACCCCGGGGGATAATGCCCAAGGGAATGCCGGTGTTGACGAGGGCCGCCGCTACGCCGGATACGGTGCCATCACCGCCGGAGGCAATGATAAAGCTATCTCCTTCCCCGTCCGATTGTTCGTTGGCCTGCTTGATTCGCTTAACAATTTCCTTGGCTTGGTCGGTGACGTTGACTTCGGCACTGGTGAAAGTAATTTTGAGATTAATTTCCGACTGTAAATGCTCTTTGATTAAATCTAGCTCCCGCTCCACATTGCCCTGGCCTGCCACGGGATTAAAAATTAGATGGCCAGTTTTAGTTTTACCCAATAGTTTAATCACTGCTTTGGCGGTGGCTAAATTAATAGCTAGGGGAACGTTGTACACTTCACAAAGCCTTAACAGGGTCCGGATGTCCGGCTCGTGGGGTTGAGCATAGAGAGGGTCAATCAAAAAAATGACGGCAGCAATGGTCCCATCGATGATTTGGGTGGCAATTTGGGTGTCCCCCCCCAGGGGGCCAGAAAAAACAGTATCCACGGCCAAGCCGGTTTTGTTCCTCACTAATTCCCCTGTTTGACCGGTGGCGATGAGGTCATAGCGAGAGAAAAGGGATTTATGCTGTTGGACAAAATTAACCAGAGCGTCTTTTTTGTTGTCGTGGGCGATAAGGGCTATATGGGCAGCCATGGTGTTTCCAGATGGTGGAGTGGAGAGTTGAAGCGTTACCTTAAATTCACAGGTTCAGATTCACAATGGTAATGGAAACAGCCTTTAGCCGTATGGATTTGGTTCAGTCTCCGGTTATTCCCGTGGTTGGACAGTGGATTGTCGATTCCCCCGGTACGATTTCCCTGGGCCAAGGGGTGGCTTTTTATCCTCCCCCTAACGAGGTGGCCGTGGCGGTGCGGGAAAGTCTGGAGCAAACTCCTCTGCATCAGTATCAGCCAGTGGCGGGCATACCAAGCCTAATTTCTGCTTTAACGGAAAAGTTGCGACGGGATAACGATATTAACCTGTCTTCCGACCAAGCTGTGGTAGTAACGGCTGGGGCCAATATGGGTTTTTTAAATGCAGTGCTAGCCATTACGGAGGTGGGAGATGAAATCATTCTCAATACGCCGTACTACTTCAACCATGAAATGGCGGTCAGAATTGCGGGGTGTCAGCCGGTGTTGGTGCCCACTGATGATCAATATCAACTCCAACTGGACCTCATTGCCCAGGCGATCGCCCCCCGGACTAGGGCGGTGGTGACCATTTCGCCTAATAATCCCACCGGGGCCATTTATCCAGAGGCAGATTTGCGGGCGGTGAACCAACTGTGCCAGGAGCGGGGTATCTACCACATCCACGACGAGGCCTACGATTATTTTGCCTACGACCAGACTCCGATTTTCTCCCCTGAGGCCATGGGGGATAGTGGAGGCCATACCATTTCCCTCTACAGCTTTTCGAAGGCCTATGGCATGGCCGGTTGGCGGGTCGGCTATATGGTCATTCCCCTGGAACTATTGCTAGCGGTCAAAAAAATTCAGGATACCAATCTGATCTGCCCGGTGGTGGTTTCCCAATATGCCGCCCTTGCTTGCTTACGGGTGGGCAAGAATTATTCAGCCCAATTTTTACCGGAGATGGCTGCCTGTCGCCAGCAACTATTAGAAACCCTAGGTCAATTGTCTGACTATTGTCGTTTAGTGGTGCCCCAGGGGGCTTTTTACTGTTTGCTGGAAGTTAATAGCCCCTTGACGGATTTAGAGCTAGTGAAAAGGTTAATTGATGAATTTAAGGTGGCGGTGCTACCAGGTTCCACCTTTGGCGTGGATTCGGGTTGCTATCTCCGTATTGCCTATGGTGCTCTGCGGCAGGCCACGGCTAGCGTTGCCATTGCCAGACTGGAGCAGGGTCTAAAAAGTATCTGTTGATTTAGTTCAGGTTTAAGGATTATTCTCGTTTTTTTGCGGTAAGTTTCTTGCTTTGTAGAACAGTTCTAAACTTTGGCGATCGCCGACGTAACGCCAATGCCAGGGTTCGTAGGCAATGCCCTGGGGATTATCCGGGGGAAAAGACAATTCAAAACTGTATTTGGCCGCATTATTTTGGAGCCAATTAAAGGCTTTCGTTTGGGCAAAACTTGCACTTAAATGAGTAGCCTGGGCACTGCCATCGCCAATATCCACCGCATAGCCGGTGTGATGTTCGCTGTAACCGGGGGGGGCACTGACTTCGGCCCGCTGTCGAGCCTCTTGATTGCGCTGTTGTTTGATGTCAAAAAAAAGTTGTTCCTGCTCGGTCACAGTGCGAAAGGCGGAAATGGGGACAAGGGAAATGCCCTGGGCCTTGGCATCCCGTTGCATAAGCAAAAATTGGTCAGCGGCGGCCTGGCGTAACTTTAAACGGCCGTCGGGGGTAATATTTTTCAACTCCCCCAGGGGAGCCTCTTCATAGGGCAAGTGCCCCAACAGGTTATCAATGGGGGTTGCCGTGGGGGTGGGACTTGGTTCTGTCACCACTTCCGGTGCGGGCTCGGGCCTGGGCCACAGGGCCAACAACGTCAATAAAGCCAGAATAATTATCCCCAAGCCGGCCGCGATTAATTTCAGCGGTATGGGGGACAAGGGTTGGGACTGGGGCGACCCCGCTGGATTGTCCCGAATTACTTCCGGGATGTCATCCTGGTTGACGTTAAAGGAAGATTTTGGTTTTTTACCCATGCAGTTGGCGATCGTTGCAGCTCATTGCTTGGCCCCATTGTGCCAGAGAATGTTGGCGGTCATCACCGTACCCCCAAATCTACCGCTAGGCGATGGGCACAGGCAAAACCAGAAAAAGCGACGGCGTTCAAACCCTGGCCTGGAAAAGTACTATCGCCAACGCAATATAGGCCCGGTATGGCGGTGCGGTTGAAAGGCATGGGCAGTAAACCCGGTAAGCGACGGCGGGGGATGGGGCCATAGGTGCCATTTTGTCGCCCTAAAAAGCGGCGGTGACTACGGGGGGTGCCGATTTCCATATAATCCAGTGCCCGATCAAGTCCGGGAAAAATGGCTTCCAGGCGGTCGATTAATTTACCAGAATCGGCTTCTTTTTTGGCTTCGTATTCCTGGGGGGAAAGATTTTGCCAGGATTCGAGCCAACTGGGGGTGAAGGTGTGGATGATGTGGTAACCGTCGGGAGCCAAGCTGGGGTCGAGGAGGGTGGGAATGGAGACAAAAATGGTGCCCTGTTCCTTTTCTAAATCATCCCAGTCCTCCAGCAAAATGTGGTGACATTCTGTTCCTTCTGGTAATAGATCCGCTTCTACCCCCAGATGCAAGCTGAGGAAACTGGGGGACTGTTGATAATTTCTGCGCCACCGTTTTTCCTTCCCAGGTAGGGGCTGATCTCCCGTTAACGCCCCGAAGGTATCCCAGCGGGTAGCATTGGAGACGATGCGCCGGCCATAAATTTTTTCACCGTTGGCCAGTTCCACCCCGATCGCCTGGTTATTTTCCTGAATAATTTTGGTTACCCTGGCTCCGTAACGAATTTTGCCACCGAATTTTTCTAGCCCAGCTACTAGACTTTCGGCAATTTGTCCCACGCCCCCCTTGGGATAGTTAATGCCCCCGTAATGGCGATCGGAAAAGACCATGCCGGCATTGATCATGGGGGTTAAGTCCGCCGGCACTACGGACCAGCAATAGCATTCCATATCGATAAATTTCAGTAAATCCGGGTCTTGGATATGGCGGCGGGCAATGTCCCCCACATTTTGGGGTAAATATTTCACTAAACCCAGACATGCCCCCGGATGCTGAAAAAATACCCGCATCAGGTAACGGGGTTCCTCCAGGGAGAGCAATTCCATGGTGTTGAGGCAGTTAAATACTTGCCAACATTCATCATAGAAGCGGCGGATACCCTGGGCTTCCTGAGGAAATTTGGCGATTAACTCCTGTAAAAAAGCTTCGTACTCCCGATGAACTTTGGGGTCTAGCCCCCCCGGCAAATGGTAATGAATTTGCACTGGGTCGGGGAGAGTTTCCAATGCCTGTCCCACAGCGGCTAAGGCCCTGGTTAATAAGTTAGTAGTACCCCGATCGCCGAAACCAAAAATCATTGAGGCCCCCACATCAAAGCGATAACCTTCCCGCTCAAAATAACCAGCACTGCCGCCGGGGATGAGGTAACGCTCTAGTACCAATACTTTCAAACCCTTGGATACCAACTGGGTGGCGGTGACCAATCCCCCAATGCCGGAGCCGATTACTATTGCGTCGTAGGAAGGGGAAACAGTCATGGTTTCTTGGTCTGGTTAGGGCAAAAAGTTAACAACGGACACGGAGCAATCCAACTAATCAGTTTAAGGTTTTGCCGCCAAAAAAACAGGGAGCACTCGATCGCCGAGCCACCCCCTACTGAATCCTTGAGAAGAGAACACTGTGAAATCACTATACAGATTACTGCAAATTATTGTCAATATTGTTGGAGACATTCTCCGAAAATGTCCGACGTTCCTTCCAGGGTTGCACCAAAGACTGGGCCAAGGCGATCGCCTGCTGGAGTAAATCGGGATAATCTTCCAAATGGAGTGGGGCAAGGGGATTCTGCTGTCTAGCTTCTGCCGCCTGCAACACCGGGGCAATGAGGGTGCGAGCGCAACTGCCAAAAGCAACGCCATTAACCATTCGTTTTGATTGGTGAACAGAAAAGTCTTGGGAGCTTAACTTGGTGATAGTGTGGCAATTGGTGCCCCCGGCCAACTGCACAAACCCCGATAGGGAAGATTGCAGCACCTGATCAGCGTAGTGGAGACAAAGATGGGTAGTACCCCGGCCAATGTCCCCACTCATGGGCCTGCCATCGGTTTGCCAAATTGTCGGCATTGCTAATGGCCCCAGCCAGCCAGAGATGGTTTGCAGATACTCCACCGCCTCGGCATGGTAGGGGCAACTAATGGCGATCGCCTGGAGTTGAGTCAATACCGGAGCCAGACTACGCCAGAGTTGCTGAAACCGTTCTTCATGTCCCACCTGGGTATGGATTTCCAGGGCAGCGATTTGTCCCAACTCCAACCAAGGGACCAGACTAGTCACCGTTGCTTGATGAGAATAAGTAGTAATAATTCCCTGGGGACAGATGGGTAAACAGCGGCCACAACCGTAACATTTTTCCGCCCACACTCCTGTGGGGACAACTTCATCAGCATCACTGGTGATCGCCCAAGCTGGACAAACCTGAGCACAGGGTCGGGGACAATCCGGAGGACACTTTTGGGGATCAAACTGGGCTTTGCGAAAATGGGGATCTTCCCCATCATTGAGGCTCACCATCAACCAAGGGGGTTGGATCGAATAGTCAAATGTTTCAACTTCATAGTGAGAGGAATTGGCTAAAGATAAAGCAACTTTGATGCCTTCCTGGGCCACCCGCACCACCGCCGGATCCGCTGCCAAGTCAATACAGTCTACCCCTGCCAACGTGTAGACCAAGACTAAATTTCGAATGGCAGTTAAATCCTGATAGCTAGCTCCACAAATTAATTTCACCCAGCGTCCCCGCTCCAGGGATTGCCTGGGGCCATGGTATTGGTGGCCAGGGAAATTGTCTGTTTTCCCGGAGATAAGTGAAATTTCGCTACTTGTCACAGAACCAAAGCACTCCCCGACACGTCAACAATGCCCAGAGCAATTCACGGAAAGGTTTAGGGTAAACTATATCCTACAACCAAGTTCGAGAACCTTCTGCTGTCGGGCGGATAGTGGAAGCAAAAACAAAATGCCTGTGGATTCGGTCTGACTTAGGGTTAACCCATCAGGAGTCTAAACCCAGTTAAGAGGAGTAGAGACAGGAATCTCCGTCCCTGCCGATTGGCTTGGAGGGGGAGCGTCCACAGTCCCAGGGGCGGCACAAACAGTCTTCTTGTTCCGACATTGGGTAAAGTTGCTTGCGGGAAATTTTTTCCACGCCTCAAACTTGAGTGAGTCTAATTTGATTTGGCCATTGCTGTAACAACCGGAACCGCCCTAGGAAACTGGGTTATGCCACGGTTTTTCCATGGGAGCACAGAGAAGTCCACCCTGTCCTTAGTTTTGCCATTTTGCCCATGTCTAGCACTGCCATTAGCCAGCTCCAGCCCGCCGATAAAAGGGAGGTAATCGTTTACCAACCTTACTACCCGGATAAAAATAAACAAAAGTTGTTGCCGTTGGCCCTTGCTCTTTACCAATTGGGGCAAGTGGAAGGGGCCCGGCGCATTGAGGGGGGGGAAAATCTTTCCTTTGTGGCCACTTGGTTTGTGTCCCGTTTACCCTCGGAACTGACTCGCTGCCGGATGCAATTCGATGGGCAGGCGGATTTGAGTTATGAAATGACTGTGCTCAATTCAGAGTTTATGGACTATTTGATTGATCTAATTGCGGGATACGAGGAGAGTAAGAATATTGACTTTCCGCAAAATTTTTACCGTAAGCTTTTGCGGTTAGACGATGTTTCTACCCTTTAGCTCGTCCCAGAGTGCCTATCATTAATCAGAGGAAACTGAGCTTTGGTCATGCAGGGGTATCTATCAAGCCAGTTTTTCACCAATGCCGTCGCTAAATTAATCAAAATAGCCCAGCAGTCAAATTTTTTTACCTAGTCCATCTAGTCAGGAGCGTTCCAGTGGCCAATTCACCCCAATGTTTATTAGTCGGGTCTTTGGAGCCCTACAGCGGCAAATCGGGGATTATTCTCGGTTTGGCCCGGCTTTTGCAACAACAGGGCATGGCGATCGCCTACGGCAAGCCCATTGGTACGGCCATGAATAAGGCGGCGGCAGCCCTGGAAGAAGCAGACATTGAATTTATTAGCCAGAGTTTGGAGTTGGCACCAGCCCAGGTGCGTAAACCCCTGGTATTTTTGGACGAAAAGACCATTACCCGACGCCTCCAAGGCCAGGATCAAACTAATTATGCCGAAGCCCTAGAGGCATCCATCCAAGGTCTAACGGCGGATTTAGTTTTGTTGGAAGGTCCAGGCAATCTCTGGGAAGGTAGTTTATTCGGGCTTTCCTTTTCTGAATTAGCGGCCAAAATTAACGCTGCAGTGCTGTTGGTGGGTCGCTACCATTCCCCCTTGGTGGTGGATGGCCTCCTCAAAGCTCGACAAACCCTGGGGGATAGCCTCAAAGGGGTGGTGATCAATGACATTCCCCTGGAGGCCTTGCCGGAGACCAAAGATTTGGTCAAGCCTTTTTTGGAAAGCCATGGTATTGCGGTGCTTGGTCTGTTGGCGGAAGACCGTTTGCTCAGAAGCGTTAGTGTGCGGGAACTAGCCCATCAACTAAATGCCAAAGTCCTCTGTAGTGAAGAGCATCTGGATTTGATGGTGGAGAGTCTCACCATTGGGGCTATGAACGTTAACTCTGCCCTGGAATATTTCCGTCAAGGGGAAAATAAAGCTGTGGTCACCGGCGGCGATCGTACCGATTTACAACTAGCTGCCCTAGAAACCTCCACCAGTTGCTTAATTTTGACTGGCCACGCCGGACCTCAACCCCTGATTATCAGCCGAGCCCAGGATTTAGAAATTCCCATCCTCTCTGTGGACCAAGACACCCTAACCACCGTGGAAATTGTTGATCAGGCCTTTGGTAATGTACGCCTGCAAGAACCAGTCAAGGTGCAATGTATCCAACAGTTGATTGCCACCCATTTTGATCTCCAAGCCTTTCAGGAAATCATGGCTAAGGGTTAGCCTGACTTATCTCCCATTATCTTTAGTTCATCCCTAGATCTCCCCACAATAAAGGGCTGTTCTCCAATTTTCCCCCAAGCTTTGGAGAACCGGGGGGCGTTGAAAACAATCTTTGAGGCGTAGTGGTCGGCAAAGTTTCCCGATTATCAATGGGCTAATGGGCAGCGTTGATCTCTGTCAGCCGGAGCTTTCGGCAACGATGGTTTTTAAAAAATTTGGGCAATGGAAACTGCTTCATCATGGGCAAACAAATAATCTAAAAAAGTTTGGGCCACAATGGATAATTGCTTCGATTTTTGATAAATAATATACCAGTGTTTTTGTAAGGGAAATCCTTCCACGTCTAGCACCGCTAGGGGGCCATTGATTCCCTCCAATGCCAAAGAATACAGCGATAAAATTGAGATTCCCAGCCCACCATAAACTGCCTGTTTAATGGCTTCATTACTACTAATCTCCATCTCTACATTCATTTTTAGGCGGTTTTCGCTGAAAAATTCTTCCACTGCCATTCTGGTTCCAGAGCCTGATTCCCTCATAATCAAGGGTTCATTGACTAGTCTTTCCAAAGAAATTTTCTTTTCCTTGACTAATGGGTGCTGGCGAGACGCAATTACCACGAGGGGATTTTCTAAAAAGTGGCGGATATTAATATCAAGATTTGAGGGCGGTTTACCCAAAAAGTATAAATCGTCTAAATTATTCGCCAAACGCTCCAAAATTTGTTGACGATTGCCAATTTGTAGAGAGATGGAAATGCCTGGATATTGTTGACGAAATTCCCCCAAAAGTCGTGGCACAAAATATTTGCCTGTGGTAATAGTTGCTAGGCGCAGGTTACCTTTTTTTAAGCCCTGGAGGTCAGCAATCACTTCCTGCAATTGATCCAGGCAAGAGGTAATGTTTTTGCTAGCGTCTAAAACCGCTTGTCCTGCTTCGGTTAAATAGATTTTTCGGCCAATTTGTTCATAAAGCGGCACCCCGATCGCCTTGGTGAGTTGCTTCATCTGCTGGGAAACCGTGGGCTGGGTCAGAAACAATTCCTCCGCCGCCTTGGTGAAACTCCCCGTCCTGGCGATCGCCGCAAAAACCTCAAATTGGTGGAGGGTGGCATTTTTCATAGTGGATTAATTTTATAGACTACTTCTATAAATTACATAAAAAATTGGATATTTATCTATTTTTAGCTTTCCTTAATAATCAGATCATTCAAGTCCCCTTGGATTAGTCATTGTCCTCGGGCAGGCAGTTTAAAGCGTCCCCTGGTTTACCTAGCCTAGGAGCCCCAGTGCTCTTCCGTAAACCGGGGATATCCATGGCGCTTATTTAATTTTTCTGTCTGCCTTTTTTCATAGAAAAAATCAATCAAAGTTATGGGTTCATTCAATCGACGTAAATTTTTGCTCACCTCCGCCGCCACTGCCACAGGGGCTTTATTTCTGAAGGGTTGTGCCGGCAATCCCCCCGATCCCAACGCCGCCAGCACCGGTACTAACCCTTCTCCCCAAGCGGCCGGGGATATTAGCCCAGAAATGATGCCCGAAACCGCCAATATCAAACTAGGCTACATTCCCATTGTGGAAGCTGCCCCATTGATCATTGCTCAAGAAAAAGGTTTCTTTGCCAAATATGGCATGACCGGTGTGGAAGTCTCCAAACAAGCCAACTGGGCCTCCGCTAGAGATAACGTCACCATTGGTTCCCAGGGAGGCGGCATCGATGGCGGCCAATGGCAAATGCCCATGCCTCACCTGATTACGGAAGGGATCATTACCAATGGCAACAAGGTGCCCATGTATGTATTGGCCCAATTGATTACCCAGGGAAATGGTATTGCCGTAGCACCAATGCATGAAGGCAAAGGGGTAAACCTGGATATCACCAAAGCGGCGGACTATATCAAGGGCTTTAACAAAACCAATGGCCGCAAATTTAAGGCAGCCCACACCTTCCCTAACGTTAACCAAGATTTTTGGATTCGTTACTGGTTTGCGGCCGGAGGCGTTGATCCTGACACCGATATTGACCTACTGGCTGTGCCTCCCGCTGAAACAGTCCAGGGCATGCGCAACGGTACCATGGATGCTTTTAGCACTGGAGATCCTTGGCCCTATCGCATCGTGACAGAAAACATTGGCTACATGGCCGGTTTAACTGCCCAAATTTGGCCCTATCACCCGGAAGAGTACCTCGCCATTCGAGCGGATTGGGTAGATAAAAATCCCAAGGCAACCAAGGCATTACTGAAGGGAATTATGGAAGCCCAACAGTGGATTGATGACCCCAAAAATCGTCCTGAAGTTGTACAGATTGTGTCCGGTAGAAATTATTTCAATGTTCCCACCACCATTTTAGAGTCTCCCTTTAAAGGTCAATACACCATGGGAGATGGTCAGCCTGCCATTGATGATTTCCAAAAAGGTCCCCTCTACTGGAAGGACGGCATTGGCAATGTTTCCTACCCCTATAAGAGCCATGATTTATGGTTCCTCACAGAAAGTATTCGTTGGGGTTTCCATAAAAACGCCATCCCCGATTTAGATACAGCTCAAAAAATTATTGACAAAGTTAATCGCGAAGATTTGTGGCGAGAAGCAGCAACGGAAGCTGGATTTACTGCCGACATTCCTAGCAGCACTTCCCGGGGCGTAGAAACGTTCTTTGATGGCATTACCTTTGACCCTGCTAATCCATCGGCTTATCTGCAAAGTTTGGCAATCAAAAAAGTCTAACTAGCTATTAATTAAGCCATTTCATTGTTGATGATTAATCCATTACTATCAAGGAGACAATAATGACCACTACCATTTCCCAAAGGAAAAATCGGGCGGCGGGGGCCAATCCCCTACAAAAGTTTTGGCGTAAGCGTCGGGGTGACATTTTGCCCCCTATATTCGGAATCTTAGGCTTTTTATTGTTGTGGCAGTTAATTTCCAGCGCAGGTCTGATTAAACTTCCCCCCCCCAGCAGTTTGTGGACCGATCCCCGTACCCGCACCCTGTTGATGTATCCCTTTTACGACCAGGGCGGTTTGGATAAGGGGTTATTTTGGCAAACCCTCGCTAGTTTAGGGCGGGTTGCTCAAGGTTATTCCCTCGCCGCCATTGTTGGCATTAGCACGGGGATTTTGGTAGGTACTCAACCCTTGCTAGATAAGGCTCTTGATCCAATTTTTCAATTTCTACGGATGGTCGCTCCCTTGGCATGGGTTCCCATTGCTTTGGTGGCTCTCCAGCAAAATCAACCAGCGGCAATTTTCGTTATTTTCATTACCTCGGTGTGGCCGATTTTAATTAATACAACGGAAGGGGTAAAACAGATTCCGCAGGATTATATTAATGTGCGTAAAGTGTTACGCTTGTCTCCCCAAAAGTTCTTCTTTAAAATTCTTATTCCCTCAGCACTACCCTATATTTTTACCGGCTTACGAATTGCCATTGGTTTAGCTTGGTTGGCAATTATTGCAGCAGAAATTGTCATGTCAGGTATTGTCGGCATCGGCTTTTTTATCTGGGATGCCTATCAACAGAATTACATCAGCGAAATTATCTTGGCAGTGTTTTACATCGGTGCGGTGGGTTTACTCCTAGACCGAGGCATTGCCTATCTCCAAAAGTTAATTGCCCCAGGACAATAACAAACTCACCGACCTCAGGAGGTTAACAATTTGCCTTGGAGAAAAAAGGAGACCACGGACTTTTTTTCACCGCTAACCATAAACGATCAAAATTAGAGGAATTCATCGCAATGAAACAATATCGATTCACTTGGCTCGCAGGATTTGCTACCGTTACTAGCCTAACCACATTCCCTGGTTCCGCTGGGGCTCAGATGCTGTATGAGGATGTCGATCCCATGGTAATTACTCCGGTGCAGGAACTGACTACCTTGCTGGACCAGCCCATGGGCCAAGTGACATCGGTTTCGGAGTTGCGGGATGTGCAACCAACGGATTGGGCCTATGAAGCCTTAAAAAGTTTAGTAGAGCGTTACGGTTGCATTGTGGGTTACCCCGATCGCACTTTCCGCGGCGATCGTGCCCTCAGTCGTTGGGAATTTGCCGCTGGTCTCAATGCCTGTATGAACGTGATGGAGCGGTTAATACAGGAAAATGTGGCCGTCATTCGGGCCGATATTGACAAGCTCCAACGGCTGGCAAGGGAATTTGAAGCAGAACTGGCTGCTTTGGGGGCCAGGGTTGATAACCTGGAAACCCGTACAGCCTACCTGGAAGACAATCAATTTTCCACCACCACCAAACTGAATGGGGAAGTGATTTTTTCCATTAGTGGTGCCACCGGGGGAGAACCGGATTCGGATAATGCCCAGATAGTTTTTAACGATCGGGTGCGCTTAAACCTCACCACTAGCTTTACCGGTAAAGATGCCTTAATTACGGGTTTGCAGGCCTATAACTTTACTGCTGGAAAACCCATTACCGGCACGGGAAGTGTGGCGGAAACTCTTTTTCCCAACGATGCCTCAATTTTGGGTGAAGGCATGACCAGTTTTAACTATGAACCCCAGTTTGCTGGTTTTAATCCCCAAAATCTCCAACCCAGTTGTGGCAATAACAGCGTATGTCTGTATAAATTGCTCTATGTCACACCGGTAGCAGATAATTTCACCGTTTTTGTTGGACCGAAAGCGGAAGTCACCGATGCTTTTCCCACCATTGTCCCCTTTGCCAGTGAAGGTCAGGGCACTCTTTCCCGGGCTTTTGCCATTAACCCGGTACTACGGGTCTCGGGGGGAACAACGGAAACGGGTTTAGCCTCGGCTGCCGGCTTCATTTACAAGCCTAACGATGTGGTCGATTGGCGCGCCCTTTACGGCTCTGTCAACGCTGCTATTCCCCAAAATGAAGGCTTTCCCGGCACTCCCCTCGGAGCGGGCTTATTCAACGGCAGTTTTGTGGCGGCAACCCAATTAACCCTCTATCCCACCGAAAATCTCGATCTTGGTTTCAACTATGCCTATAGCTACCACCAGCTCAATATTTTAGGTACGGGACTAACCGGGGCAGCGGCGGGAACCCTAGGCGGCCTACCGTTGACAACCCCAGTTAACGTTAATTCGGTGGGGGCGACCTTAACTTGGCGTATTAATTCCAGCATTTACTTCACCGGCTATGGTGCTTACTTCATGGTGGATCAGGCCAATGGCGGTTCGGCTTTTACCGATCTTGCTAGTTGGATGGCTGGGCTTTATTTCCCGGATGCCTTTGTGGAAGGTAATACGGCCGGTTTGATGTTTGGTCAACCCCTCACTAGGGTTGGGGCCGGTAATGGGGCAACTTTAACACCCGCCAATATCAGCAACCGTGCCACGCCCTACCAAATCGAAGCGTTTTATAACTACAAGATCAACAACAATCTCAGCATTACTCCCGGTGCGTTTGTAATTTTTAATCCGGAAGGCGACTCTAACAATAGTACAACAGGGGTCTTTGCCCTACGGACGACGTTCACATTTTAGAGCCTGTTTAAAAGCCCCCCTGCCCCCCCAAATTTGGGGGGAAACCGAGTGAAAGTTCCCCAGTATTTCTGGAGCTTTAGCAGGTCGATTTAGAGGGCGGAATAAAACTTTCCAAACACATTCTTAGGCATTATTGGCCTAGTATCTTATCCATTTAATCAATCTTCTGACCCACCATGAGTCTTTTTGTTGCTGTTGATAATATCGATAAGGTTTTTTCCCTCACCGATGGAGGTGAATACATCGCCCTCAAGGGGATTAACTTGGAAATTAAAAAGGGGGAATTTGTTTCCCTGATTGGCCACTCCGGCTGTGGTAAGTCAACTTTGCTAAATATGATTGCGGGGTTAGATTTACCAAGTGAAGGCATTGTTACCCTGGAAGGTCAGCGGATCAAGCAGCCCGGCCCGGACAAAATGGTGATTTTCCAAAATTACTCCCTACTGCCTTGGTTAACGGTGAAGCAAAATATTGCCCTCGCTGTGGATGAGGTGATGAAGGGGGCATCGGCGGCGGAACGCAAGGCCATTGTTGAAGAACACATTAATTTAGTGGGCCTAGGCCATGCAGTGGATAAGCGGCCCGGTGAATTATCCGGGGGAATGAAACAACGGGTGGCGATCGCCAGGGCGTTGGCCATTCGACCAAAATTATTGTTACTGGATGAACCCTTTGGCGCGTTGGATGCTTTGACCAGGGGCAATTTACAAGAGCAATTAATGCGCATTTGTGAACAGTATCAAGTCACAGCGGTGATGGTTACCCACGACGTGGATGAAGCGGTTTTATTATCAGATCGGATTGTGATGCTAACCAATGGCCCCGGTTCCAACATTGGCGGTATTTTGGAAGTGGATATTCCCCGCCCCCGTAAACGCATGGAAGTGGTAGAACACCCTAGTTACTACAGCCTCCGCAGCGAGATTATTTACTTCCTCAACCAACAAAAACGGATCAAAAAATTACGGGCGAAAAAAACCACGGCGATCGCCAGACATGGCCTAGAAAAAGTCAATCTGGAATTGGGCTATGTGCCCCTGGTGGCCTGTGCGCCCCTGGTGGTGGCCCAGGAAAAAGGCTTTTTTGCCAAGCATGGCTTAGATGAAGTGAGCTTGGTGCGGGAAACCAGTTGGCGGGGCATTGTGGACGGCATCGCTGGGGGTTACCTAGATGGGGCTCAAATGCCAGCGGGGATGCCCACTTGGCTAACCGCAGGGGGTTATCGGGAACAATCCATTCCCGTGGTCAGCGCTTTGACCATGACCCGCAACGGCAACGCCATTACCCTCAGTAAAAAACTCTACGACCAAGGCATTTACACCGCCGAGGATTTTCGCCAGCTTCTATTGGCCTCGGACGGCGATCGCCACACCCTGGGCATGGTCCACCCTTCCTCCATGCATAACCTCCTGTTGCGCTATTGGCTGGCGGCCCACAACATCAACCCAGACCGGGATGTGCATCTGAAAACCATTCCCCCGGCCCAGATGGTAGCCGATCTGAAGGCAGGCACCATTGACGGCTATTGTGTCAGCGAACCCTGGAATTTACGGGCTTCCATGGAAGGGGCTGGGTTTAGCATTGCCACCGATTTGGAAATTTGGCAAAATCACCCCGGTAAAGTTTTAGGAGTGCGGGAAGATTGGGCGATCGCCCATCCCAATACTCATGTGGCCTTGGTGAAAGCTCTGTTGGAAGCCTGTGCCTACTGCGCTGACCCCAACCACGAAATGGAAATTCGGGAACTGTTGGCCACCCGTCAATACCTCAGCACCAACATTGACTATATTCACCTGGGTGATCCCGAAGGCCGCACCTGCCGCCTAGGCAATCCCGTGGAATATTCCCACCATCTTTTCTTTGGCGATCAATTTAACCGTCCCAGTCGTACCGAACATCTTTGGATGATGACCCAAATGGCCCGCTGGGGAGATATTCCCTTTCCCCGCAACTGGGTGGAAATTTTAGAGCGGGTTTGTCGAGTCGGGGTATTTAGTACCGCCGCCCGGGAATTGGGCTACGACGTGAACTATCAGCGGCAACCGATCGCCCTTTTTGACGGGAAAGTATTTAACGCCGATGACCCCATTGCCTACCTGAATCAAACTGTCATTCATCGCAATTTCACCATTGCTGAAGTACATCTTGATAACCCCACCCCAGCCCCAGTTTTTGCCTAAATTCCCTTACCTAACAGGGTTTTGGAACCAAACCGATAAAACTCAAACCGAAACTATTTCCCGCTCACCGATATGCAAACCTTAAAATCCCAGCGCGCCATGCCTACTGCAACTCCATCGGATCAAAAAACCACTGCCTTTTTAACCATCGAAAACGTTTCCAAGGTGTACCCCACCGCCAAGGGTCCTTACACGGTGTTGGAAAATGTCAACCTCACCGTTAACGAAGGGGAATTTATTTGCGTCATTGGCCACTCCGGTTGTGGTAAATCAACTCTGCTCAATATGGTGTCCGGTTTTGCCAGTCCCACAGACGGCTCTGTGCAGGTGGGAGGAAAAATCATCACTGAGCCTGGCCCCGATCGCATGGTGGTATTCCAAAACTATGCCCTACTGCCTTGGTTAACTGCCCTGGAAAATGTGTACATTGCCGTAGATGCTGTCCATTCCCAAAAAACAGAAGCGGAAAAACGGGCGATCGCCAAAGACCATTTAGCCATGGTGGGCCTAACCGATTCCATGGATAAAAAACCGGGGCAAATTTCTGGCGGCATGAAGCAAAGGGTCTCCATTGCCCGGGCCCTGGCCATTCGTCCAGAAGTGCTAATCCTTGATGAACCATTTGGAGCCTTGGATGCTATCACCAAGGAGGAATTACAGGAAGAGTTACTACAAATCTGGAATGACCACCGCTGCACCGTGTTGATGATCACCCACGACATTGATGAAGCCCTCTTCCTGGCCGATCGCCTTGTGATGATGACCAATGGCCCCCACGCCAACATTGGCGAAATTATGACCATACCCTTTTCTCGCCCCCGGGACCGGGACAGGATTATGGAAGACCCCACCTATTACCAGCTACGTAACTACGCCCTCGACTTCCTCTATAACCGCTTTGCCCATGACGACGTGGCTTAGAAAGTTATAGCCAAGATACTACTCCCAAATTGTTTAGGCTAATTCCCTGCTTTTTGGGAGAAATTGATTCCAACAGTGCGCTAGGAGTAGTTCTTGAGACGAATAGTTGCTCGTACTACATCCAAGAACTTTCCGGGGGAACATGGGGAACATATAGTTCATTTAAGGGTATGCTAATCGGCGTAACACACTTTTGCGGATGATATACGGAAAAGCTCTGGCGATCAGGGAATTATTGCTCTTCTATCATTGTGGGTTAAACTCACTTCGGTTTGCTGGAGCCCTACACTTCCCCCAATTCCTTGACTTCAATTTCGATGCGGGGCGGGGCTGGCACACTGACTAAATCTGGGTGCCCTGTCAACAAAACCGCCGTTTGGGGCTCACTCCACTGGGTTAACCAATGGGGTTGAATGCCCAAAGCAATGATGACCACCGCCAAGGCGATCGCCGGAATTTGTTCCTGCCAACGCACCTTAGGTAAATGGGACAGTTCCATGGTGAGACGGCCAAAGAAAACCCGATTAATCATTAACAGGAAATAAACTGCCGTTAAACCGCTACCAATTAAGCACAGGAGGGTTTGGGTAGGGAAAATCGGAAAACTGCCCCGGAATACCAAAAATTCAGCAATAAAGCCCACCATGCCTGGAATGCCAGCGCTGGCCATGACACCGAGAATCATCAAACTGCCGGTGATGGGTAAACCCCGTTCGGGAGTTAACAGTCCTTGCAATTTATCCACGTCCCGACTGCCGGTTTTTTTATACACTACCCCCACCAACAGAAACAGCAGGGCAGAAATGATGCCATGGCTCACCATCTGAGCCGAAGCGGCGGTCACACTCAAGCGGGTAGCGGCGGCAGCAGCCAAGAGAATATAACCCATGTGGGCAATGGAAGAATAGGCCACCACTTTTTTCATATCCTTTTGAGCGATCGCACAGGAAGCACCATAAAGGGCGCTAATAGCCGCTAGGGTTGCTAAATAGGGGGCAAATTCCACCCAGGCCTCCAGGTAAAGCCCCAATCCAAAACGCAGTAAGCCATAGGTGCCTAGTTTAAGTAAAACCCCTGCCAACAAGACAGAAACGGGAGTGGAAGCTTCCACGTGGGCATCCGGTAGCCAGGTGTGGAAGGGGAAAATGGGAATTTTAATGCCCAAACCGAGCAGTAGGGGCAACAAGAGCAACATTTGGGTTTTTACTGGAAGGGCATCGGCCAAGCTGGGATTGTAGTCAAAGTTGGGCGCCTTGGTCAACCAGAACCAACCCAAGAAAGACACTAGTACCAGAAAACCGGACAGGGCAGTGTAAAGCAAAAACTTCATAGCTGCATAACCCCGCCGTTGTCCTCCCCAAATGGCAATGAGAAAATAAAGAGGAATAATTTCCAGCTCAAAAAAGAGGAAAAATAAGAGCAAATCTTGGGCTAAAAATGCCCCTGCTACCCCACCACTGAGAAGCAACAATAAGGCATAGTAAAATCTCGGTCTTTCTATCTCGGTATTGGTACTAAAAATGGCAATTACCACCAAAGCACTGTTCAGCAACAATAAGGGCAGAGATAGCCCATCAACCCCTAGGTGATAATTCAAACCCAAACTTGGCAACCAGGGATAATATTCCACAAACTGCATCTGGGGATCACTGATGTTAAATTGCCCAGCTAATAAAACGCTCAGCCCAGCCATGGCCACCATAATGCCTAAGGCAATTTTGCGGGAGTAACAATCATGGTCAGGGTTCGGAATAATAGCAATGAGAATAGCTCCAAAAATGGGGCCCCAGATGAGAGCACTGAGCATGGGAATTAAGACTTATGTAAAGTTAGTTAAATTTAAGTTGGCTTGGTAAAAATTTAATTAGATACTATCAAGCTAAAAAAATTTGATAAAAATTAGGTTAACATCAAGCAAATCAGAAAAAGTTAGTTTTAAATCAAGATTAATTAGTTTTGATCTTCCCTCAATTAAGGAAGAATTAGGGACAACCAACTGGACCAAAACTGCCTGATCGCCATCCATTGACCGCTGAGGGAAAACCAGATCAGCAGGGCTACCCCCACCAAGATGGTGAGCAGATAAAATTGTGACTGCCCGGTGACATTATATTTGAGGGCACTGCCGCTGAAAATAGTTACCAAACTGACTAGGTTGACTATGCCGTCGATGACGTAACGATCAAACCAAGTGCTGATTTTGGCGATCGCCGCCACCGCTGCCACTACCGTAGCGCCATAAATTTTATCCAAATAAACATCGTAGGCGAACAAATCCTGCAGGAAACGCACCGGCAGTCGACTTGAGCGAGAGAGATTCCGTCGTAAAGGCATAAGACTACCCAACAAAATTCCTGTAATTCCCGCCACCATCAGGAGAGGCATGGCCCATTGGGTAACGGGGGAAGTTAAACCGAGGGGATAGGTGGCTGATAACCAAAAAGACCACTGCAAGGGGGCAATGGGCACCAGCAGAGTCACAATGATCAAACTCACCATGGGCACCGCCATGGGCCAGGGTACTTCCGGGGCCCGGCGGGTTTTGGGCTGGGGTTTACCCAGAAATACTAAACGAAACACCCTGGTTAAATTGAGGGCAGAAAAGAGGTTAACAAAGATCAATAAAGCCAATAGGGGCCAGCTTACCAACCAGTCTCCACTAAACCATTTTTGCCAAGTCCAAAACATGCCTAGGGGAAAAACCGCCAACAATCCCGCAGAACCCACCACAAAGGAAGTTGTGGTCACGGGCATACGATTCCATAATCCCCCCATTTCAGTGATATTTTGACCGCTGGTGGTGAAAATAATCGAACCAATGCTCATAAATAACAAAGCTTTGGCGATCGCATGGGCGAAGAGCAACAGAAAGGCAATGTCTACCTGCCCTAAACCCACCGCAATAAATACCAATCCCAGGTAAACGCTGGTCGAATGGGAAAGGGTACGCTTAATGTCAATCTGGGCAATGGCAATCAACGACGTCATCACCACCGTCAATGTCCCCAGTACAATCAAGGTCTTGGAGGCGATCGGGGAGAGGGTAAACACCGGCTGTAACTTAATCAACACATAGGCACCGGCTGACACCACCACCGAATTACGCATAATGCCCGCCGGATTCGGGCCCTCCATGGCTTCGTCCAACCAAAGATTGAGGGGAAATTGAGCGCATTTGCCGGTGGGGCCAGCAATTAGAGATAGTCCCAACAAAGTAGCGGTGATGCCGGTCACTGGCACCGTACTAGCCCAGTTGTCCAACTGGGAAAAAGTTAAACCCTGACCATAGCTAGAGAGGGCCACTACCCCCATGAGGAGAATAATATCCCCCACCCTTTTGGTTAAAAAAGCATCCCGGGCGGCGGTAACCACCAGGGGCTGGGCATACCAAAAACCCACCAAAAGATAGGTGGAAAGGGTTAGCATTTCCAACAGGCCATAGCTTAAAAATAGGGAATCACTCAGGGCAATGCCCCCCAGGGCCGCTTCGAAAAATCCCAGTAGTCCATAGAACCGAGCTAAGGACCAGTCCTTCTCCATGTAGCCCAGACCAAAAATCTGGACTAAAAAACTGATGCCAGTCACCACCGATAGGGCCCCCAAACTAACCGGGGAAATCTCCACCGCCAAGGTGAGGTCTAAATCCGCCACCTGGAGCCAATGGAAAACAATTTGCTCACTCGGTGTTTGCCAAATGGCTGAGAGGGCAACCATGCCATGGATGGCAGAAACCAAAGTCATGAAAACATTGAAGTAGGCCGCCGGTCTAGGGCCCGTTTGTTTAATCAGGCGAAATGACCAAGGCAGGCTAAGGATCGACCCAATCAGACCATAAAAAGGAATAAACCAACTACTTTGTAAAAGAAAATCGGACATTGAGCTTGGGATTGCGAGGAATTTTCGCCTAGGGTTCGCAGAAAATAGGCAATTTGTGATCAGATTTTACGCTATCGCTGCCTCAATTCTGACTTTGGCGATCGCCGTTGTCGGTCTGGGGGAGGTTTTATTACCCCCGTTTAACTCTATAGGTAAACCCCGGCTTTGTGGATTGCCAAAGTTGATTGGGAGGCCCATTTTGACCCCCATTGCGGTTTTTCCAGACCCCAAGGAGCAACAATGTCTAGGCCTCCGGTGGAGGTGTTTTCCCCTTAGTTTTAGTCTTAGTAGTTTTGGTGGCCTTGGGCGTTTTCGTAGTTTTGGTCTTACCCGTGGAAGTCGTTGTTTTTGCTTTCGACTCCACTGGTAATTCCGGCTCTAGGGATGGCTCCGATTCAACTACCGCTTCTGTTGATCCATTGCTTGGTTCTTCTGTCAAAGAGGTCGCCCCAGAAGACAGTTGGCGATCGCCGTTGTCAGTATCAAGACCATCAAGCTTCTCTGCCAGCAATGGCTCAGTCTGTCCCTGGTCCAGATCTAGGTTTTCTGGAGACTCTAGGGCATTCTCTTGCTTCTCCCCCTTATGGCCATACTCAGGCTTTTTCTCAGAACTATCGGGGTTAAAGGGAGTCTTTTTAACCCGACGGGGGGTTTGTTCAACCGGCTCGGCAATCTGTTCCACAAAACCAAAACAATTGCGTTGGGGAATCAAGCGAGCCAAAATCTGATAAAACTTCGGCCGCTCCTCCGAATCCTTGCGAAAACGGTAGGGGGGTTGATCGCTCCAAATTAAGGGCAAATGCTGATTGTTGGGGCGATTTTCATAGCTTTTCAGCTCATTGCGATAGACACTAAAAACAGGCCGGCGACATTGGGGAATAAATTGCCACACTCCCCGCAAAACAAAAATACCAGGATCGCTTTTCTCATGCTGTTCTGTGCCCATCCAGACCACTTTAAAGCTTAACCCTTCTCCTTTGGACTGGGGATAGCACTTGATCCAGGCTAACTTTCCTTCCAACGCCGCCGCCACCGCAATGGCTCGCCTAGGCAAATATAAGGTAAAATTGGCATCCCGAATCTGTACGTAATATCGTTCTTCCCCTTTTTTTACCACCCCCCGCAACCAACCGATCGCCTGATAATAGTTTTTGGCAGTGGTATCTAGGGTAGTGTTAGCTGGGGCTTCGGGAATTAGATCATCTGCCGCGGCCACATTGGTTTCTAAAAGGTCAGTCTCGGGGGTCTTTTTGGGCGGCTTCGGGGGGGTGGGTTGCATAGTATTAACAATCTTGGACGCTCGGTAAACACTGAATCCAGTGTCTGAATTAGTATGAGTGACAATTACCTCCAAGGCAAGGGGAGGAGAAATGACAAAGCCAAGCAAAAATGCCCTTGTCACCAGAAAAACTAAAGGGTTCCGGCCACACGGCAAGAACCCCTAGGTTGAACTAATTTAACTAACAATGAGAACAGGATTTAGCCCGATTTCCCACCAGAAATACGGGTAGCTCAAAAAAGTTTCACTAACCGAATCAAACTGGTGGAACGACGGCGAACAAAAACTAAGCCCTAGTAGCGGCTACCACCATAGCTTTTACGACCGCCACCAAAGGAACCACCGCCACTGCGATTTTCCCGGGGCTTGGCTTTGTTAACTTTAAGGTCACGACCCATCCATTCTGCACCGTCTAGGGCTTCAATGGCAGCCGTTTCTTCGGCGTCAGCTTCTAGCTCGACAAAACCGAAGCCCCGCATGCGACCAGTTTCCCGGTCGGTGGGGAGCTGAACCCGCTTTACGGAACCGTATTCAGCAAAAACCGCGGTTAAATCGGCTTCTGAAACGTCATAGGACAGGTTGCCTACATAAATTGACATGGATTTTCTCCAAAAACTGAGGGATATGTAGAGGGTGATTTCGGAGAAATGCCTGTCAATGGAAAAACGCGAAAAACCGTTAATACTAGAAACAAATGCTACCAACCGATCATTACTCTATGGGGGCATAGTAACACGTTCTCCCCTCGGCTGGGGATATTAGGTCTTGAATTCCTGATATGGAACCACGAAAGTTCCTCCCCCAGAGTAACCAGAAAAGAATGGTACCATTGCTTAGACGGCTCGTGCCTATAGCTTATACCAACCTTTACCTAACTCAAATTTTCGAGCTTAGCTTTCCATGACCAACGCCGCCCTAGACGATAAAACCATCGTTCGTGACTATTTTAATTCCACCGGCTTTGACCGTTGGCGCCGGATCTATGGTGACGGCCAAGTCAATTTCGTGCAAAAAGACATCCGGGTGGGGCATCAACAAACCGTTGACTCGGTGGTGGCCTGGTTAGTGGCGGACGGAAATTTACCTGGCTTGTTAGTCTGTGATGCGGGATGTGGGGTAGGTAGTTTGAGCATTCCCCTGGCCCAAGCGGGGGCATTGGTCTATGGCAGTGATATTTCCGAAAAAATGGTGGGGGAAGCCCAACAAAAGGCCCAGGAAGTTTTGGCCTATGGCAATCAGCCCACGTTTATGACCCAGGATTTAGCCCAGTTGGGGGGTAAATATGACACAGTTATTTGTCTGGATGTGTTGATTCACTATCCAACGGAGGAGGCGTCAGCGATGATTAGCCACTTGGCTTCCCTGGCTGATCGCCGTTTAATTTTGAGCTTTGCCCCCAAAACCCTGGGCTTGACGGTGTTGAAAAAAATTGGGGGACTGTTTCCCGGTCCCAGTAAGACCACCAGGGCCTATCAACATAAAGAAGCAGACATTCGCAAAATTTTGGGAGATAACGGCTTTTCCATTGCCCGTACCGGCATGACCAGTACCCGTTTCTACTATTCCCGTATTTTAGAGGCGGTGCGCTCTTAAGTTCCCATGGCCATTACCCCCACCCAATTGTTGGATTGGAAGCGTCAACAACGGCCTATTGTGGCCCTTACTGCCTGGGATACGGCGATCGCCTCGGTGTTGGATGCGGCGGGAGTGGAAATTATTCTGGTGGGGGATTCCCTCGGAATGGTGGCTTTGGGCTACGAAACTACCCTACCGGTGAGCTTGGACACCATGATTCACCACACAGCGGCAGTTAAAAGGGGAGTACAAAGAGCCTTGGTGGTCTGTGACCTGCCCTTTTTGACCTATCAGGAAAGTCCAGCCCAGGCCATGGGGTCAGCGGGAAGGGTTTTGCAGGAAACCGGTGCCCAGGCAGTGAAATTAGAAGGGGGTCACCCCCGCATGGTGGAAACCGTAGCTCGACTAACGGAGGTGGGCATTCCGGTGATGGGTCATGTGGGCTTAACGCCCCAATCAGTCCATCAGTTGGGTTATCGGCAACAGGGCCAGGACCCGGCCACAGCGGAGAAAATTCTTCATCAGGCGATCGCCTTGGCAGAGGCGGGAGTGTTTGCCATTGTTTTAGAACATATTCCTAGCGAACTAGCGGCTAGTATCACTGAGCAGTTGCCCATTCCCACCATTGGCATTGGGGCAGGGCCCCAGTGTGACGGCCAGGTTTTGGTGACGGCGGATTTACTCGGTTTGACAGTCAAACAACCGCCCTTTGCTCCGGCCTATCTGAATTTACGACATACCATTACGGAAACAGTGCATAAATTCAGTGGAGAAGTGCGACAAAGACAATTTCCCCGGCGGGGTTAGGGAACAAACTAAAACTTTGCCAACAGGCTGCCCAGGCTCCAGCAATGACCATAACCGATTGACTGCCGAAAAATCTATGACCAAAACTGCTGTTGTTTTACTATCCGGAGGGTTAGATTCCGCCACCGTAGCGGCGATCGCCAAAAGGGAAGGGTACCGAGTTATTGCCCTTTCCTTTAACTACGGTCAACGCCATGACCGGGAATTGCGAGCGGCGGCAGACATCGTCCAAGCTCTGGGGATCCCAGAACATTTCAGCATCAACCTAGACCTGGCCCAGTGGGGAGGCTCTTCCCTGACCGATCGCCAACAAACCTTGCCCCAGACAGGGGTAGAACCAGATATTATTCCTTCCACCTATGTGCCGGGGCGTAACACCGTATTTATTGCCCTCGGTTTATCCCTAGCTGAAGCAAAGGGAGCCGAAGCGGTATTTTTGGGCATCAATGCCATCGACTATTCCGGCTATCCTGATTGCCGCCCCGAATATTTAGCAACCTATCAACAATTAGCAGCCCTGTCTTCCAAAGTCGGGGTAGAAGGAAGACCCATTCAATTGCTGGCTCCCCTGATTGAATTGAGCAAAGTTGACATTGTCCATAAAGCTTTGGAATTGGGAGTCCCCATTGCCCAAACCTGGTCTTGCTACGCCGGGGGGGAAGAACCCTGTGGTCGCTGTGACTCCTGCCGTTTGCGGGATCAGGCTTTAATTGAGGCAGGGCATCCAGAACTGGCCAGTGCCAAGGGCCGTCTTTGGAGGGAAAAAGTTGACTGAACTCCCCCTTCTTGCTGGACGGAGAAAAGGTAATTCCCGTTCGCATTAATCAAGGTCAGCCAGGAAGCTTTGCAACCAGTACACCAGGAGCTAACCTCCGTTGGAACATCTCGGGTATATTGACCTTCATTGACGGCAGATTTGATTGGGGAAAAACAACCATGGTTAAGTTAGGGCAGTTATTGGCATCGGTTCCAGAGGTGGTGGCCGCCGCCCCTTGGTTGGCCCAGGAATCGGATCGTTGCCCTGCCCTAGGGAAAATAGTGACTGGTTTATCTACCAATTCCCATGCCTGTCCCCCTGGCACTTTATTCATTGGCATGCCGGGCACCAGGGTTGACGGAGGGGAGTTTTGGTCCGGGGCCCTAGAAGCTGGGGCGATCGCCGCTGTGGTCAGTGAGAAGGCGTTGCAAAAATTTCCGCCCCAAAATGGAGAATGCGTCATTGCGGTGCCGGATTTAGTGCCGGTGTGTGCCGGCCTTGCGGCGGCCTTTTACCAACATCCTGCCCAAACGTTGCAACTGGTGGGAGTAACGGGCACCAATGGCAAAACGACCACCAGCCATTTGATTGAATATTTCCTCAATCAACAGCAACGGTCCAGTGCTTTGCTGGGAACCCTCTACACCCGTTGGCCTGGTTACCAAAAGACCGCCACCCACACCACCCCCTTTGCGACGGATTTACAGAAACAATTGGCCGAAGCTCTCCAGGCGGGCAATCAATACGCCGTGATGGAAGTTAGTTCCCATGCCTTGGCCCAGGGCAGGGTTTTGCAATGTGGCTTTGCCTGCGCTGTGTTCACCAACCTCACCCAGGATCATTTGGACTTCCACGGCACCATGGAAAATTATTTTGCTGCCAAGGCTTTGTTGTTTAAGGAGTCATATCTCCAAGGTCGGGCGGTGATCAACCAAGATGATCCCTACGGCCAAAGGTTAATCGATCGCCTACCGTTGGATCAGGTTTACACCTACAGCGTCAACGATAGCACTGCGGACTTTTACACCAAGGATTTGGACTATCAACCCACCGGGGTTAAGGGCACGTTTGTTACTCCCCAGGGGGAATTTCCTTTCCTGTCCCCCTTAGTAGGGCAATTTAACTTGGCCAATGTGCTAGCGGCGATCGCCAGTGGCCTGCACCTTGGGCTAGATCCAGCCGCCATGGTGAAGGATTTACTCGATTTTCCTGGGGTACCGGGGCGCATGGAGCAGGTACAAATCCGCCCGGATCAAGACATTTCTGTGATGGTGGACTATGCCCACACCCCGGACAGTTTGGAAAATGCCCTCAAGGCCGCCCGCCCCTTTATCCCCGGCCGCTTGATTTGTATATTTGGTTGTGGTGGCGATCGGGATCGTACCAAACGGCCTTTAATGGGCAATATTGCGGCTCAGCTGGCCGACCTAGCGGTGGTTACCTCCGACAATCCCCGTACCGAAGACCCCGAACAAATTTTGGCCGACGTAGTGCAAGGCATCAGTCTAGACATCGAACCCTGGATCATTGGCGATCGGGCCACCGCTATCCATAAGGCGATCCGGGAAGCAAAACCGGGGGACGGGGTGTTAATTGCCGGCAAAGGCCACGAAGACTACCAGATTCTTGGCACGGAAAAAATCCACTTCGATGACCGGGAACAGGCCAGGGAAGCGTTGATTTTACGCTACAGCTAGCATTGCAACCCCTAAGAACCTATTGGCCAGGTTTCAGTTTGCTCCGCAAAAAGTGACCACAATGGCTGGAGACTTTTACATAGTCCTCAGCCAAAATTAGGAGCATCGGGCGGTTTTTAAAACACGCCTCAACTACTTGCTACTGATTCGAAGACAGGACAATGGCCATCCGCCCTCACCTCTAATCCCATCAGGGGAGAAACGGGATTACGACAATGATAATGCTGAAAATGTCGGCAGTTGGCACAGCAATCAAAATCTACCGGGCGCTTACTGCTTTGATTTTGTTTGAGCAATTCCCTTTGGCTGATCCCCCTTAATACCAGTTCTTCTCCCTGCCAACGGGCTTGCACAATGCCGGTTTCGCCAAATTTGCCCCAACGGGAATTTTCTAGAATTTGCCCGTCTAAATGGATGACCACTTCCCCCAGGTGATGAATCTGCTTATTCGGTTCTAGCTCGTGGATTTCTCCTTCATAAATCTGGGGCGGCGGGGGAGTGGGTTGTACAAATCGATCGCCAATGGGCAGGGCCACCGCATTGCCGGCGGCGGGGGAATGGAGCTGGTAGCGACTTTGTAATTCTTCTAAACTAGTTAAGTCTTCAATATCCGAGGGTTGCCCATGGACAAACACCAAATGTTGGGGACGGAGATTATGGATCAACTGGGTCGTGTTGCGGCCATCACTATGGTCTGCCAACAGATAATCTTCCAGCTCATATTTGGGAAACTCTTCTAGGTCTTGCCAGGCAAAGTTCACCAAACAACTGGGTAAGGTAAGCAACTGGGGCATAAATACTGTCCACAATCCCGGTAAGGCGGCGGGACTAGGCCAAAAAGCAGGCCAAGTTGTGGTGATTACTATGGATGGGGCCGATAGGGATAGTTCGCCCTGGTCATCGGTGAGGGGGCGCAGATGGGGATAAACTTTATCGTCCCAAAATAGGGGTTGGTGTTGGGCGAAATTGCGGACATTATCGGGGAGATGGTCAATTATTCCCTGGTAAGCGTCACAACCTCTGGCCACGGATTCCCCCGCCCAAAGGTTAACTTGACGCCCGGTGAACTGATGGTGGGTCCTTAGTAACTTGAGAATTTCCTGGGCTAAACCCAAGGGAGGCACTGGCAGGAGAATATTTCTCCCCTTGGCTAGCACCGTTTCGATCGCCTGGATAAATTGTTTTTCCTGTTGACGACGGTGGGGTAAACGGCGGTTGCCATAATGTCCTTCTAGGATCAGCACATCCGGTTTCAGACCCCGCAGGGGAGTCAAGGCCAGACCGTCTACTAACTGGAGATGGGAAAGGCAATAATCCCCGGTATAAATCACCCGGTAAAGGCGATCGCCGTTATGGTATTCGAGCAAAATTAGGGCAGCCCCCGGTAAATGCCCTGCCGGTAATAATTCCACCGTGAGGCCAGGTAAAACTTCCTGGGGCGATCGCCAGGGTAAAACCCGACAAAATGGAGGCACAAACTCATCGGGCCAATTCAGGGGCAGTAACCGTTGGGTAACTTCACTGGCCAGAATGGGAATGTGGGGAAATTGTTGGTGAAATTGCCACAACCCCAAACCGTGATCCCTGTGGGCATGGCTACAAAAAACCAGATCCACTGTCCCCGGATCCGCTGCCAACAATGGTGTTAAGTCTTCTAAACCACAGTCGAGCAGAATCCTATAGGGTCCCAAATGCAGTTCCAGACAAATCCCCCCATCCCGGGGACCCACTCCATAGGGAAGAAAGGATATATTGGCAAAAGCCTTGCCCTGGGTCGGCACGGAAAAAGTCATGGAAGCTTGGCGATCAGCCCTGGGGGCAAAGCAAAATCAATCACAATAACGGCGGGTAAAACTAATGGGCAGAACCATTACCGTCGTACTTGTCAGTGTCGTAATAGCCATTTTTGGTGCCGAAAAATAGACATGCCAGGGTAAACACCGCTGTTAGACCAATCAAAATCAATTTGACATCCATAGAATTATGTCGCAAACAAAGCAAACGTCGCCCCCATCGTAACTCGTTTCCCCCAAGGGGAGCAGAATTTTCCTGCCATTTGCATCCCAGACCAGAGCGATGGGATTGACAACGCTGCTAGCAACAAAATTAGTAGTCAAAAAGAACTATCTGATTTGACCCATACCAATTTTCAAGGCATGGTATAGGTGGAACTTTCCCACACCAAAGATATTGACTGTATCGATATTGGGTTGTTGCTTTACGGTTTTTGCGATGAAATTTTTTAAAATCACTACCCTGATAATTAGCCTGATTGTTCTCACTAGTTGCCAGGGCCCAGGGGTTAATGGGGACGAAGACAGAAAACAGGTGACCATCCTTGGGGTAATGATTGGGGAACAACAGGAAAAAATTGAACAAGCCCTAGCGCCCTTTACCGAAGCCACCGGCATTGAAGTGGTTTACGAAGGCGTTGATACCTTTGCCACCACCTTACCCATTCGGGTCGACTCCGGTCGAGCTCCCGATTTAGCCATGTTTCCCCAGCCGGGATTGATGGCGGATTTTGCCAGGGAAGGAAAATTAGTTCCCCTGGGGGAAATTCTCACCCCGGAGGAAATGACAGAGGCCTATGACCAGGCTTGGTTGGATTTAGCTGCGGTGGATGGCACCGTTTACGGCGTTTGGTATCGAGCCTCGGTCAAAAGTCTAGTTTGGTTTAATCCCCAAGAGTTTGCTGCTAATGGTTATGAAGTTCCTGGCACTTGGGAAGAAATGATGGCCCTTAGTCAACGGCTGATTGATAAAGGCAAAACTCCCTGGTGTCTGGGCATCGAAAGTGGCAATGCTACGGGCTGGGTGGGCACCGATTGGGTCGAAGATATTATGTTACGCACTGCTAGTCCGGCAACCTATGACCAGTGGGTAGCCCATGATATTCCCTTCAACGATCGCCGGGTGGAAAATGCCCTGGATATTTTTGGCGAAATTACCCAGAACGAAAAAATGATTTACGGCGGGAAGGTGGGGGCTTTGAGCACGCCTTTTGGAGACTCTATTTTAGGATTATTTACCGATCCCCCCCATTGTTATCTACACCGCCAAGGGAATTTCATTGCCGCTTTTTTGCCGGCGGATGTGGACGATGACCAGGTTGATATTTTCCCTTTGCCCCCCATTGAAGAAGAGTATGGCTTACCCATCCTGGTGGCAGGGGATATTTTTGCCATGTTTAACGATACGCCGGAAGCTAGGCAGTTGATGGCATATTTGGCGAGCTCCCGGCCCCATGAAGTAGCCGCCACTTTAGGAGCTTATATTTCTCCCCACAAAAACATTGACCTGAATCTCTATCCCGATCGCCTGACCCGTAAACAGGCGGAAATTTTGAACAAGGCGGAGGTGATTCGTTTTGATGCGTCCGATATGATGCCGGGAGCGGTGGGCACGGGGACGTTTTGGTCTGGCATGGTGGACTACATCGGCGGCGCCGACGGTACTCAAGTTTTAAACACCATTGAAAGAAGTTGGCCCCGTTAGATGCCTTAGTTACTGCTGCACTGTTGTTATTTGGAGGAAAAGAAAAATTTGTTTTATCGCGTTGTTAATGTTCTGTTGGCGATCGCCATTGGTTGTGGCGGGGTAATCGGTTTGTTTTACCTTGCTAACTACGCCATTAATGCTCTGCCCAAACCTTGGAATAAAAGGATATTGCCCTGGGTGTATGTAACCCCGGCTTTACTCTTTCTGTCGGCCTATCTAATATTGCCCACCCTAGAGACTGTCTATTTAAGCTTTTTTGATGGGCGCTCCAGGAATTTTGTCGGATTAAAAAATTACGTTTTTGCCTTCACAGACCACACCATGTTGGTGGCATTTCGCAACAACTTATTATGGTTAGTACTGGTCACAGGCATCAGCGTTAGTTTGGGGTTAATTATTGCTGTCTTGGTGGATAAAGTCCGCTACGAGGCGATCGCCAAGTCGATCATCTTTTTGCCCATGGCCATTTCCTTTGTGGGGGCCAGCGTCATTTGGAAATTTGTCTACGCCTACAGGCCAGCGGGGGCCGAACAAATTGGTTTGCTCAATGCCATTGTAACTAGCTTGGGCTTTGCCCCAGTGGGATGGTTAGTGGAGCGATCGGTGAACAATTTTGCCCTCATCGCCATCATGATTTGGCTCTACACCGGCTTTTGTATGGTTATTCTTTCCGCCGCAGTGAAAGGCATTCCCGCTGATGTCATTGAGGCGGCTAGGATTGACGGAGCTAACAGTTGGCAAATTTTTTGGCGCATTACCATTCCCATGATCCGCTCTACCCTGTTAGTAGTCAGTACTACCATGGTGATTTTAGTGCTGAAGGTATTCGACATTGTTTTTGTCATGACCGGCGGTAACCAGGGCACGGAAGTAATCGCTAGCTTGATGATTAAGGAAATGTTTAATTATCGCAACTTTGGCCGGGGAAGTACCATTGCCGTCATTTTGTTGCTGTTAATTGTGCCCGTGATGATCACCAATATTCGTCGTTTTAAAGCTCAGGAGAAATTACGTTAATGACCAAAGCCGTTAATAAATCTAATAGGACTAATAACACCAATAGAAAAACAGAATTTTGGCAAAAACTTCCCATTCACATAGCAATTCTCACCATTGCCTTCATTTGGACATTGCCTAGTTTAGGTCTATTTATTAGCTCCCTACGGCCCCGGGGGGACATGCTCAGCACTGGTTGGTGGACAGTATTTTGGCACCCCCTAGAAATTACCCAGTTTTATCTGGGCAACTATGGGGACGTTTTACGCTCCTCCGGCATGGGGGAAGCTTTTTTAAACAGTTTGACCATTGCTGTGCCTGCCACGGTGATTCCCATTGCCATTGCCACCTTTGCCGCTTACGCCTTTGCTTGGATGACCTTTCCGGGACGACAATTATTATTTATTTTGGTGGTCTGCCTACTGGTGGTGCCTTTACAAACCACTCTTATTCCTGTTTTGAGGGTTTACGCCCAATTGGGCCTAGCGGGCACTTTCCTTGGGGTTTGGTTAGCCCACACTGCCTATGGTCTGCCCCTGGGTATTTACCTGTTACGCAACTACATTGGCGCTCTTCCCAAAGACCTAATTGAAGCGGCGGCGGTGGATGGTGCTTCCCATTTAAAAATTTTTACCAAGTTAATTGTGCCACTCTCCATGCCGGCGATCGCCTCCTTTGCTGTATTTCAATTTCTCTGGGTATGGAATGATTTATTGGTCGCCCTGGTTTACCTGGGGGGCACCGCCGATGTTGCCCCTGTTACCATCCAACTGAGTAATTTAGTCGGCTCCCGGGGACAGGATTGGTACTTATTAACCGCTGGAGCTTTCATCAGCATGATTGTGCCCCTAATGGTTTTCTTTGGTTTGCAGCGGTACTTTGTGCGAGGCATTCTGGCAGGATCAGTTAAATCCTAACTGGCAATAACCCGATTAACCAAAGCCATCACGTCACTGCGGCTGAGTTTTTCCTTACCCAGGGCCAAAACATCCAAGGTGCCATAGGCAAGGGTGAGGGGAATTTTACAGAAATTGAGGGCCGGACCGTGGGGCAAAGATTTGGTGTATTGATCTGCCAACGCCAAATTGTAACGGGCATACTTGTGCATATCCGCCAGTTCCCAACCCTGGGGAAAAAAGCTCACCCCCCGGCGCTTATCTTCCTTATAGTTGCGGACAATGTTCACCGCCTGGAGTCCCCGACCAAAACCAATGGCATGGGAGCGATTCGTTTGGGTGCCATCGTGCCAAGCCCACAAATCCGAAAGCAGTAGACCCACCGCCCCCGCTACACTAAAGGTGTATTGGTCCAACTCGCTTTCCGTTCTGATTTGCCAGTTTTGGAGCGCCCAAAAAGCCATCCGATCCGACATGGCCGCCGTGGCATCCCAAACTCTAGGAGCAATGCTTTCCGGGGCTAGCAGGGCCCATTCTCCCACCCTTAAAGTTACCTCCGGCAAAAGGTTGCGGTAGGGGTCTAATCCCCGAATAAAGTCCTCACTGTGGGAGTTTTCCGTCGCACTCTGGAGATTAAGACTAATCTGATTTAGGATTCTCGCTTTGGTCTCAGCATCCAGGTCGGGGTGGTCTTCCACTTCATCGATCGCCCGCATACAAAGGTAGGCAGAGGCCACCGCATCGAGAAGCTGATCAGGCAAAATGCTAATGGGAATGTAGAATGTCCGACTGGTTTCTTGCAAAACCTTAAGGGCATTACGACGTAGGCTCATGCGATCAACTCCTGACACCAAAAATTTAAGCGGACTCTCAACTTACCTATTCAGGTCTGCAATGCTAGGCAATAGGTTCCAGCGGGGCCAAGGCGAGTTTTTGGTCACTCCATAACCTGGCAGATCCTAGGATCTTTAAATCTCCCAATGCCCCGACCCGGGTAAATTGAGCAAAACAATCACCCCATTCTATTACGGCTTTGCGGGTGTGCTACAGACAAATGGGGGCCAGGGGGAGTAAGCCATTGCTTTTCCTGAATGATCCCCCATTGTGGGCACTCCTTAGATCCGCCAACCTCAATCCTATGGCTAAACTCAGTCTTGGTTCCCGTCTTTTCCTTTCCCATATGCTGGTGATGCTAGTCGGGTTGGGCAGTTTCGTTTCCCTGGCCAAAATATCTTCCCCCCGCATGTTTGTTCTGCGCCTAGAGGAGTTGGAAAGTCAGGGATTTATAACTGTTCGTTCCGCCAAAACCTATCTGATCCGGGGTTTTGAAACCGCCTGGAATCGCAGTTCCCTCTGGGCAATTATCTTTGGGGCCAGCGCCGCTGGAGGGTTAAGCTTCCTAGCCGCAGACCGGATTATGCAACCCCTCGATCGCCTAAAGTTAGCCACGAAAAATTTGGCAGAGGGCGATTTACAATCCCGGATGCCCCCCAGTGACATTCCTGAATTGGAGGAGTTGGGCCAAAGTTTTAATCGCATGGCGGATAGCTTGGAAAATGTGGAACAACAACGGCGGGAACTGGTGAGTGACCTGACCCACGAATTACGTTCCCCTTTAACGGTGGTGCGGGGCTATTTGGAACAATTGGCGGAGGGCACCATTGCCGGAGATCCGGAACTATACCAACGACTGGTGGGGGAAACCCGCAGGTTGGAACGGCTAACGGTGGATTTACAAGAACTGTCCAAGGTGGAAGCGGGTTATTTATCTATCCAACGGCAACCCCTAGACCTTTATCCCCTGTTGGCAAAATTACAACAACGGTTTGCGGATCAGTTATTGGAAGATGGCCCGGAATTAATCCTCGCTGTCCAACCTCCTCTCCCAACGGTATTGGCGGATCCGGACCGCGCTGAGCAAATTTTGGTCAATTTAATTGGCAATGCGGTGCGTTATACCCCCAGCGGTGCCATTACCATCGACGCCTATCTTTGTACGAATAGGAAAGATATGGAAAAGGAAAATTTACTCTGGGTGACTGTTACTGATACGGGCATTGGCATCGCAGAGGGGGATTTACCCTACGTGTTTGAGCGATTTTGGCGGGCTGATAAATCCCGTTCCCGTTATTCCGGCGGCACGGGTTTGGGGCTGGCGATCGCCAAACGGTTGGTGGAATTGCAGGGGGGCAGTTTGACTGTCACGAGTACCCTGGGCCAAGGTAGTGAGTTTAGGTTTTCCCTACCATTGGTCTGAAGGCTGATCGCCCCTGGGAAAATGTTTGTAACACTTTCAGCCAGAATAATCCCCGCTTACCTTCCCCAGTCAAACCCAGACAAAGATAAGGTAGAGTTGTGGTTTGGCATTATTCCAACATTATGCACAAGAAATCAAAGGCCCAATTGCAGGATTATTTCAAGGATTTAACCGCAATAGGGAATGCTTCATCGGAGCAGATGGAGGCCAACCGGGATGGCATCCAGGGGGAAACGGAGGAAAATATTAATCCTCCCCCGCAAAATCCGAAAAAAAGGCTATCTTTACCGAATTTATCTAGTCCGTCCTTGGCAGCAGAGGCGGAAAACCTAGAAAGTGCAGGGCAACCTGGGTCAGACTACTTATCTAATTCATTCGGCCAAGCTAATAAAGCCAATGTTGCCGTTGCGCCGGTAAATTCAGATTACATTGCCCCAGAGAAATTGGAAGATCAACCCGGGGATTTTTTCGGCGGTAAACGCTGGTTCTGGTTGGGAGGGATTTTAGTGCTGTTGGTGGGGGGCACGGCCCTGACTCTGCCCAAGGCTTTGGAAATGGTGAACGGTTGGCGACAGGAAGCCCAACTCAAAGCTTACGAGCAGGAACAACACCAAGATTCCGAGGTGCTCAGGCTGGCTCTATTGCCCCCAGATCAAAGACGGAGTAAGTTGGAGGCGATCGCCAACCAAGAAGTATTATCCCTGGAAAGAAGTCGGGCTAGGTTTTTGCTAGCAGGGGATTTGTTGGCGGAATTTGAGGGAGGGCCGGCGCTCCGAGTATTAGAAGGATTGGAAGTGCAATATCCAGTGTTAGCGCCCTACATTTTGCTGATGCGGGGCCGGGGCTATCAATTGAGCAACGAAAATGACCAAGCGGAAGCTACTTGGCAAGACATTTTAGACCAATATCCCGATTCCCCTGTGGTAGTCAATGCCCTGGAAAATTTGGGCAGTTTGGATGAAACCTATTGGCAACAGGCGATCGCCGACCATCCGGGCCATCCCCGCACCTTGGCTATTCTCCACCAGCAGTTGGAAAGTGAACCTAATGCTCTAGAAATCCAACGGCAAATTTTGCAAAATCATCCCACCGATGGCCGCACTGCTGCTGTGATTAATTCCCTCACAGCCAATCGCCAAGGAGAGTTAACCCCTGAGGATTGGCAGGCCATGGGGGACAACTTTTGGCACCGCCGCATCTATAACCAGGCGATCGCCCCTTATGAAAAGGCTCCCAGCAATGCCCGTAATCTTTATCGTTTAGCCAGGGCCCAACAGATTAGCAAACTAGATAATGAAGCAAAGGAAAATTATCGCCAATTAATTGCCACCTACCCCGACAGCGAAGAAACCGCTTTAGCCCTGCGACGTTTAGCGGAATTGGTCCCCCCCAGGGAAGGGGTGCAATATTTACAGCAGTTAGAGCAACAATTTCCTGACCAAGGGGCCTCTGCCTTGGCGGCCCGCATAGATCTGCTGGCGAAATTTGATGCTAACCAAGCCCAACAGGCCCGGCAAGCTCTCCTGCAAAAGTACCCCAATTCCGATGCTGCGGCTGATTACCGTTGGCGTCAGGCCCAGGAGTTTGCTAAAGCCGGCAATTACACTGAAGCTTGGCGCTGGGCCAAGGAAATTGCCAATCAAAATCCCCAGAGTGACGTTACCCCCAAAGCGATTTTTTGGATCGGGAAATGGGCCCAACAACTAGGGCGATCGGCTGATTCCAAGGCCGCTTTTGAAACAGTCTTGGCTAAATATCCCCAGTCCTACTACGCTTGGCGATCGGCGGTATTACTGGGTTGGCAGGTGGGGGACTTTAACTCGGTGCGTTTCCTCAACCCCCCGGTGACGGTGCCGGATCAGCGCCCCTTACCCCCGGCCGGTTCCCCCACCTTTCGGGAGTTGTATCGTCTTGCCCAGGATCAAGAGGCGATCGAACTTTTCAATGCGGAAGTTCGGGCCCGGGCAGAAGGGGAAGCCACACCGGAGCTAACGGTAAATGAAGGTTTTACAGAAGCTTTACTCAAGCTGACCCAACAGGAGTATTTACAGGGCATCAACCAAGTCCTGAACTTGCGCAATCCTGAAGACCCGGAACAGAGAAAACAATGGGAAGAACTACGGAGTACCAGGGATTATTGGCAAACCCTCTTTCCTTTTCCCTACCAACAATTAATTTTTGAATGGTCGGAAAAACGTCAGGTCAATCCATTTTTGGTCACTGCCTTAATTCGTCAGGAATCCCGCTTTGAGAAGAATATCCAGTCTCCCGTGGGAGCAACGGGGTTGATGCAGATAATGCCCGCCACAGCAGAATGGATTGCGCCCCAAATTGGTCTGAAGGAATATTCCCTCACCGATCCCACCGATAACGTCAATATGGGCACTTGGTATTTTGACCATACCCATAAAACCTATAACAACAATTCTGCCCTGGCGGTGGCTAGCTACAATGCCGGGCCGGGCAATGTGGCCAAATGGTTACAGGAATTTAACAACGCTGACCCTGATCTATTTGTGGAACGCATTCCCTTTGCGGAAACGAAAGGTTATGTGGAGTCTGTCTTTGGTAATTATTGGAATTATCTACGCATTTATGACCCCGATGTGGAAAAACTGATGGGGCAGGTAGGGAAGAATTAATCTCGTTTTTATTTAACTCAGAGCCTTGGCACCGGGAATCTCGGGCAAGTTTTATGCCGCCGACGTTAGCTTGGGGATCGCAGCAAAAATCTTCTTTGGCAACACCAAAATAGCCAATCTCCCTTATTCGTCCATTAGAATTGCAATTAGTCAGGCACTCGGGCCAGGTTTTATCCATCCCTCAAGGTGTGATTTACTGATTTCCGCCCGGAAAAATGGGTCCCGTTCCCCGCATTTACTATGATCAAACGTTTTTTCCTCACCATTCTGTTCTTTGCTGGTCTGTGGTTTGCCCTCAATCTCTATCTCCAACACCATGGTTTGGCCCACCGTGGTAATTACGACAGCTTGATCATTAACTTCAGAAACGATATCCCCACCCAGACCCTGACGGCGGATATCCAAGCCATCGATGGCAAGTTAGAAAAAACGGTGGATTTTAATAGTATTTTCTCGATCAAAGATTATGTTTACACCGTTAAAGGCGATGGGGAAGATTTAAAACGGCTGCGGCGATCGCCTTTGATGAAGGAGGTGGACTACGTTGAACCCAACTATGTTTACCAAGCCCTAGAAGTGCCCAACGATCCTGAATACAGTAAGCAATGGAATCTCCGGGCGATCGCCATGGAATCGGCCTGGGATGGTAGTAAGGGGGAAGGGGTAACGGTTGCGGTGATTGATACCGGAGTAACCAGGGTTCCAGATTTACGACAAACCCAATTTGTCACTGGCTATAACTTTGTGGACGATAATCGTGACACCACCGACTACAACGGCCATGGCACCCATGTGGCGGGAACCATTGCCCAGGCCACTAACAACGAATATGGGGTAGCAGGTATTGCCCCCAAGGCTAAAATTATGCCCCTAAAAGTGCTGGGGGACAACGGTGGCGGTACCGTGGCGGACATTGCCGAAGCCATTATCTATGCGGCAGATAATGGGGCCAGCGTGATCAATATGAGCTTGGGGGGCGGCGGTGAAAGTAAAACCCTGGCCGATGCTATTGACTACGCCTACAGCAAAGGGGTGGTAATTATTGCGGCGGCGGGTAATGAAGGACAAAATGCCGCGGCCTATCCCGGTCGGTACCCGAAGGTAATCAGCGTGGCTGCCACCGATGCCACGGGTAATAAGGCGGACTATTCCAATTACGGTGCAGGGGTGGACATAGCTGCTCCTGGGGGTAGCACCGACGGCAAAGACGGCAAAATTCTCCAAGAAACCATTGACCCAGATACCAGGGAACCAGTATTGATGGGTTTTCAGGGCACTAGCATGGCGGCTCCCCATGTGGCCGGCACAGCCGCTTTGATCCAATCGGTGCAACTGCAACAGGCAAAAGTTGGTTTATCGACAAGGGCGGCAGAAAATTTAACCATAGCCGAAGTGTCGGAACCAGAAATGGTATTAAAAATTCTCAAAGCCTCTGCCCGCTCTGTGCCCAACGATAGTCTGAATTACTACGGTGCTGGCCATGTCAACGCCGGGGAAGCCGTCAAACAGGCCCAACAAGGAGAGATTTCCTTCCGGGATTTCATGCGTTGGTTGCGGGATAACGGTTATCTCAATCCCATCTTTTGGTTCGACGGGGGAGCCGTAGCGTTCCTACCCAAATTAGCCATGGTGTTGGGGTCATACCTGTTGGTGTTACTGTTGCGGATCTATCTACCGTTGCAATTTACCTGGCCGTTCAACTGGGGATTAATTTTCGGTAGCTCGGGCTTATTCTTTCTACAGGGTCTATACATTTTTGACTTGCCCCAATGGCCCTTCCGCGCCATGGGTAGTTCTTTACCGGAGTTGGGTAACAGTCTCCCTGGCACAGGTTTGTTAAATCCTTTTTTTGCCAGCGCCCTCATTCCCATTGTCTTACTACTACTGCTCCTGGGCAACCCCAGTGGGAAACAGTGGTCTTTGGGAGTTTGTTTTGGGGTCACTGTTTTTCTTTTAATCTCCGCTTTTCTGGGCACTCCCCTTTGGCTCATTGGCACCGGCTCCACGGCGATCGCCTTTTTGGTGGTTAACGCCCTAATCTGCTTGGGTCTTGGGTCTTTGGCCGCTAAGGGAGAACATTAGTCTGATAAAGACTAAATCCCCTGATCCTCAAGGATTGGGGGCACCGGGGGAAATGATAAGCTAGCAAAGGCGTAATTTTACAAAAAAAATTTATCTAGGAGTAATAATGACAGAAGCAAATGATTTGCCCTACCTTCTGCGGGTAGCCAGGGGCGAAGTGGTTAAACGTCCCCCCGTGTGGATGATGCGCCAAGCCGGCCGTTATATGAAAGTTTATCGAGATCTGCGGGATAAATATCCGAGTTTCCGGGAGCGGTCGGAAAACCCAGACTTGGCCATCGAAATTTCCCTCCAGCCCTGGCAAGCGTTCCAACCCGATGGGGTGATCATGTTTTCGGACATTTTAACTCCTCTGCCCGGTATTGGCATTCCCTTCGACATCATCGAAAGTAAAGGGCCCATCATCGACCCTCCCATCCGTACCCAAGCCCAGGTGGATCAACTCCATGCCCTAGATCCGGAATCAAGTCTGCCCTTCATCAAAACTATTTTGGGAACGCTACGGAAAGAAGTAGGCAACCAATCCACTGTGTTGGGTTTTGTGGGTGCTCCCTGGACCCTAGCGGCCTATGCCATTGAAGGGAAAAGCTCCAAAGATTATAAAGTAATTAAGCAAATGGCCTTTTCTGAACCGGCCATTCTCCACAGTTTCCTCGATAAAATTGCCGAGGCGATCGCCGTTTATGTCCGTTACCAAATCGACTGTGGTGCCCAAGTGGTGCAATTATTCGATTCTTGGGCCGGCCAATTAAGCCCCCAAGATTACGACACCTTTGCCCTGCCCTACCAGCAAAAAGTGGTCAAACTGGTCAAAGAAATCCATCCCGATACACCGTTAATTCTTTACATCAGCGGCAGTGCCGGAATTTTGGAACGCATGGGTAAATCCGGGGTGGACATTGTCAGTGTGGACTGGACGGTGGACATGGCCGACGCCCGCCAACGCCTGGGCAAAGAGATGAAAGTCCAAGGCAATATGGACCCCGGCGTACTATTTGGTTCCCAGGACTTCATCAAAGAACGGATTTTAGACACGGTGCGGAAAGCAGGGCAGGGGGGGCATATTTTCAACCTCGGCCACGGTGTTTTGGTGGGCACCCCGGAAGATAACGTCCGCTTCTTCTTTGAAACAGCTAAGCAAGTGGATCAATTACTGTAAGAGCTTGTTGGAAAAGTTTTATTCTGCCCCCTAAATCTCCTCAGTAACGCTCCGGCAATACTGAGAAACTTTGAATGCGTCCCCCCAAACTTGGGGACCAGGGGGCTTTTTAAACACACTCTAACCTAGGGAAAAACTTTGGGAAACTATTGCGCTATCCCTACTTTTTGCAATAGTTGCCACGGCCCCAATTGTTGTAAAAGTTCTAACTGTTGTTGATTTCTCACCAATAAGCCACCGGCAAAACCTAGGGCATTAACTTCAATGTCTTGGTAGGATTCCTGGGAACGGGGCACGATCGCCAAAAACTCCCTGGTCATTAGTAAATTATAGGGATGGGGCTTTGCTCCCCCTGCAGTTTGTAATCCCAATTGCTGCAACAGATCCTGATAAATCTGATAACAAATTTTACCTCCATCAGCATCGTTAATCACATCCATGGTTAAGGGGGCGATCGCCGTTTTAAAAGGCAGATTTTTTGCCTGAATAAAATGATCAGCCAGGGGGAATTTTTGACCATTTTCCACTAAGGGAAAGGGTATCCATTGTAAATGGCGGTGGGGTTGGCTGGCCCCTGCTTTGGGACCGCTGTTATAAAATACTAAACCTTCTTTTTCTTCTAAAACTTGTACTGCCACTCCAAAATCCCCCAAGGTCAAAGGACTTTGTTGATCTTCAAACTCCCGGGTGACAATTAATAAATGTTGGTCCACTACCTTAAATTTATTCAGCAATCCCAAATGGGTTGGGGAAAAATGCCCCACAAATAGATCGGCGTCGTAGGGTAAAAAAGGATTAATTTTCTGGCGATGTTGGTGTTCGGTAATGATTTTTTTGCGATGAATTTGGGTCAAAATCCGCACCACAAAGTTTATTTCTCCCACCTCCAGGGTCGTTACCGCCGTAGTGATGGGTTGGAGGGCACCGGTTTTGAGAGCATGGTCACTCTGGGCCAGTAAACGAGGCCACAATTGACCGGGTAGGAGATAGGATTCAGCCATGGTGAGGGCAAACAGGTAACTACGTTCTTGGCACCGGGCAACAACATTACCCATTAAAGCAACCCCTGATTATGTCCACCGAAAATACGGCCAGGGGCTGGGTTTTACTTGAGCCGTCCCTTGATCCTACACCGAGGGGTGGAGAGCACTACCCGTCAAATAATTTGCAAGGATTGCTCATCTTCCCAAATGCGAGAATCCACATTCAATTGGCTCAATTTGGTCCGGCCCAGATCGGCCCAGAAATTACGGTGGCGGCGATCGCCTAGGTAAACATGGTCCTCATCTTTGGCTTTGCTACAGGCTTCCACCAAGAAATAGGCTAATTGCTTGGCTGTAATATCAGAACCACTAATTTGAAAGTGAAACAATAAATCCCGCCGTTGGGGCGCAGAGCCCTGGGCATAGAGCATCGTGAAATCGTGACTAGCATGATGATCAAACATTTTCGGTCTGGGCATGGACTGGTTGCCAAAACTTTCCGTATCTGTGCCCTTAAGCTGGGAAACTAACAGTAAATGCCTTAGGTTAGGAGTGGCAGCAAGGACACCAGAATAGTACAAAATTAAAGGGGCAGTTAAATTTTGAGAAGCTTTGAAATTCCAATTGGCTTTATCGAGGGGAAAATAGGCTAAAAATTGATTCCATTCCGACATAGATGTGGGCATATTGTCACCAAAAATTACACTCAAACCTCGATTAACTATTGTTTATTTTAGCAATCCTCTCGTCATCGCTACTAATTAATGCCAGTGCTAATTAAGCAGTGATATTGCTATTATTTTGGCGCAAACTGACCATAATAAACGTCGTTTCCATCCGGTAAATTAATCTAACCATTGTCAGTCAAGCCATTCTGCCCTAGGATAACATTCGTTATAAAGTGGAATCCGTGAGGTTGCAATGGGTCACAAATACGATGTCTATGGCATGGGAAATGCCCTGGTGGATATGGAATTTGAGGTTACCCCAGAGCAGTTGGCCAGCCTAGGCATTGATAAAGGGGTGATGACCTTGGTGGAAGAGGCCAGGGAAAATGAATTAATTGCCCAATTGGCCCAACAGCGTGGCAAGCAAAGCAGTGGCGGATCAGCGGCCAATACTCTGGTGTCCCTGGCCCAACTGGGGGGTACGGGTTTTTATGCCTGCAAAGTGGGTAAGGATGAAGCGGGAGCCTTTTACCTCCAGGATTTGAACGATTGCGGCCTCGATACCAATCCCCACCATGAAACCGCTGGCGAAGGCATTACGGGCAAATGCTTAGTGTTTGTCACCCCCGATGCTGACCGCACCATGAATGCTTTTTTGGGCATTAGTGGCAGTTTGTCCGTAACCGAAATGGATTGGTCTGCTTTAAAACAGTCCCAATACCTTTACCTGGAAGGCTATCTGGTCACTTCCCCCAGTGCCAAAGCGGCCTGCATTGAAGCCAAGGCGATCGCCGAACAATCCGGGGTGAAAACCTGTCTATCCCTATCCGATCCCAACATGGCCAAATTTTTTCAAGACGGTTTAAAGGAAATGCTGGGGTCAGGGGTAGATCTACTATTCGCCAATGAAGCGGAAGCCCTGGAAATGGCCGGTACTTCAGACCTCAACCAGGCGATCGCCTACTGTAAAAGTATTGCCAAAAACTTTGCCCTGACCAGGGGCGGAGCAGGCTCACTAATTTTTGATGGTGAGAATTTATTGACCATTGGCACCCCCAAAGTCCAACCCATCGATACGGTGGGAGCGGGGGATATGTACGCTGGGGGATTTTTATATGGCCTAACCCATGGCATGGACTATGAAAAAGCTGGGCAATTGGCTTCGGAAACAGCCGCCAAAGTAGTTACCTGTTATGGTCCCCGCCTAGACACAGAAATTCTGCAAGAGATTTTACAGTCTGTTCAAGCAGTTTAGAACAAAAAGCTACTTTTCTCCCAAATCATAGGAGGGACTAAGCCAGCCCTTACGCCAGAAGAAATAGAGGGATCCTCCGGCAATTAAGAGCATCACTATCCAAGTAATATAGTAGCCCCAGCGGCTGTTTAGTTCTGGCATTTCTTTGAAGTTCATACCGTAAACCCCGGCAATAAAAGTTAGGGGAATAAAAATGGTAGAAATGACGGTCAAAAATTTCATTACTTCATTCATTTTATTGCTCATGGCAGTCATATAAACCTCCATTAAACTAGAAGCTAATTCCCGGTAAGCTTCGATAATATCTAACACCTGAATAATGTGATCGTAGCAATCTCGAAAGTAAATTCTTACGTCTGCTGTTACGATGGAATTGGTGGTGTCCCGCAGCAGCACATTCATCACATGGCGCAGGGGCCAAATCAACCTTCTCAGGGCTAAAAGTTCCCGGCGAATATGGTAAATTTCCTCCATTAATGAGCTGTTGGGATTACGAATAATGGTGTCTTCTAGGGCTTCAATGCGTTCTTCATAATCTTCCAAGAGGGGAAAATATTCATCAATTAACATATCAATTAACAAATAGCAAAGATAATCCGCTCCTTGTTGGCAAACTTTACCTTGATTGGTGCGAATTCTTTCCCTTAGGGGATTAAAACAATCAATAATGTGCCCTTCCTGGAAAGTTAATAGGTAACGTTTGCCCAACACAAAACTAACCTGCTCACTTTCAAAGCCATCTTCTTCCCGATTAGGACGCACCCGATGGGCAATAACCATCACATGGTCGTTATAATCTTCTACCTTTGCTCGCTGGGGGACGTTAACAATATCTTCTAAAAGTAGGGGGTGTAATTTAAAAATTTCCCCCACTTCCTTAAGCACTTCTTCACTGCCTAAACCTTCAATATCCATCCAAGAAACAGTATTTGTACCTAAATAAGGTCTCAGGGCATTGGGACTAATATCCGACTTTCGCACGGCATGGCTGGGGCTATAATCCACCAACACAATGCGGGAAGGGGGCGCATCGGGTTCAATGCTGAGGGTACCCGGTTCACTACCCGGCTCGTCATAGAAGTAGTCAAAATAATCTTCTTCTTCCTCTTCTTCTTGGGGATGACGCAGTTGGCGCAGGAGAAAATCCTCAATGCCGGGTTGGGTTTGGGGCATGGCAAAGGCTCAAGAAAACTAGTTGATTTTATCGCAGGCGGTTTAAAGTTTGTTTAACCTTTACACTTTACGATTTTGGCCGGCCTGATGGGCCAGTGGAACCAGTCAAATTTAATTTCTGGGCAGTGAATCTAAACCTTACCAAAGCGACGGTGTCTTTGTTGATAGTCTCGTAGGGCTAAATGGAATGCTTGGCGATCGAAGTCGGGCCAGAGGGTGGAGGTGACGTAAATTTCGGCGTAGGCCATTTGCCAGAGCAAAAAGTTGCTGATTCTCAATTCTCCACTGGTGCGGATAAGCAGGTCGGGATGGGATAAACCTTCGGTATAGAGATATTTTTCCACCACCCCTTCATCAATGGTTTCTGGGTCTAATTTCCCCGATTGTACTTCCCTGGCGATCGCCTGGCAGACATGGACAATTTCTTGGCGGCCGCCGTAGTTGGTGGCCACAGTGAAGCGGATCCCCGTATTGTTTTTGGTATCTTCCATGGAGCGGGCAATTTCATCCTGGAGGGAACGGGGCAGGGAAGTCAGATTACCGACAAAACGAATGCGGACGTTTTCCGCCATCATTTCCTTTAATTCCCGCCGTAGCACCCGCTCAAACAGGGTCATCAAAAATTCCACTTCTTCCAGGGGACGGCCCCAATTTTCGGTAGAAAAAGCATAGGCCGTCAGGGCCGCAATGCCCCAATCATCGCAACAACGCAACAAATTTTTTAGGGAGTCCACCCCCCGTTGATGGCCCATAATCCTTGGCATACCCCTTTGTTTTGCCCAGCGGCCATTCCCATCCATGATGACCGCCACATGTTGGGGTAACCGTTGCTGGTCCAAATCCGGCGGTAATGTTTCTAAGATGACAGGTTTAATAGTCATTTTTTGTCGTTTTGGGCAGTTGAGGAAGGCAGCCAAAGCAAACGCCTGAGTATTCCCCAACTTTGGTTACTCAGGCTACGGCTCAGGCGGCTAAGTTGGGGGGTAACGGACTCCCGCTCCGTGGGGGGGGCATATTCAGTTTCTAGCAATTCCTTTAGTTTACTGCTAGTGAGGGGACGGTTGAGATTTCCCCCCTGGGCCAGGGTAATGGAGCCGGTTTCCTCGGAAACGACAATACAAAGACAATTTTCACTTTTTTCGGTAATGCCCATGGCGGCCCGGTGCCTGGTGCCCAACTGGCGGGATGCACTGCGTTCTGAGAGGGGCAAAATAACCCCGGCGGCTACTAAGCGGGAGCCCCTGATAAAAATGGCCCCATCGTGGAGCAAGGTTTTGGGCTGGAAAATGGTTTGTAACAATTCCTTCGACAGCTTACTGTCAATGGCGACTCCCCGATTGAGGAAAATACGGCTGTCTAGAATGCCCTGGGCTTCCATCACCATGAGGGCGCCAATCCGATTTTGGGACAGTTCCTTGACCGCATCGACAATTTCGTCAATGGCATCGGTGCTGGGGGGGCTAGAACTACGCCGCCGCAGTAATTCTAAAAATCTCCCCTGGCCAAGCAGTTCTAAAAATCGCCTCAGTTCTGCCTGGAAGATCACTGCCAAGGCCACTGCTGTACCCAAGACAAATTTTTCCAGCACAAATTTCAACAATTCTAAATGCAGGCGATCGCTCACCAGTTGAGCCACCATCAACACCAACAGTCCCCGCATAATCCACAGGATTTGATTTTCGCCAAAGACCCGGCTTAGTAGGTAAAACAAACCGATGACTAAACCAAGATCGAGGGCGCCATGGAAAAAGGGGAGCAGGGAAGTAAGATCCGGGGGAAAGCCCGACATGGGTAAGGGGAGATGGTCGTTAGGGTGGGGGTAGGGAAAGGTTTAGGACAGTAGACGGTTGGGTAGACAATCCTGGCGCAATAGGTCGGTGTAGGTTTCCCGTTGCAGAATCAGGTTTGCTTGTCCTTGGTTTACTAGTACAGCGGCGGGGCGACCTAAACGGTTGTAGTTGGAAGCCATGCTGTGGTTATAAGCACCAGTGGCAGCCACTACCATAATGTCCCCTGGTTCGGCGGCGGGTAGGGCCACATCCTTAACGAGAATATCGCCGGACTCACAATGTTTCCCGGCCACGGTGACAGTTTCGGTAATTTCGTCGTTCATCCGGTTGGCTAGGGCAACGCGATACACCGATTGGTAGGTGATGGGGCGGGGATTGTCGGACATGCCGCCATCGACGGAAATATAGGTGCGAATATTGGGCACAACTTTACGCCCTCCCACCCGATAGGCCGTTACACAGGCAGACCCCACCAGGGAACGTCCCGGCTCAGCAATCAGTTTGGGGTAGGGGATGTTCTGGCGATCGCAGGCTTTGGCAACGGAGATGGCCGCCACTTGGGCCCATTCTTCGATACTGGGGGGATCATCACTTTCGGTGTAGCAAATCCCTAGGCCACCGCCGATGTTCAATTCCGTCAGGGGCAAGCCGTAGGTCAAGCCTTTGGTAAACCATTGCACTAACACTTCCCCTAAATCTTTGTGGGGTTGACGCTCAAAAATTTGGGAGCCGATGTGGGCATGGAGTCCGAGACAATGGAGTGAGGGTTGTTGGGCAATGTAGGTGAAAACCGCTTCTAGTTGGTTGGGATCAAAGCCAAATTTGCTGTCCAGATGCCCCGTTTTAATATATTCATGGGTGTGGCATTCGATGCCTGGGGTGAGGCGCAACATAATCTTTACCGGTGCCCCTGAGTCGGCCGCTAGTTTGGTCAGGGTTTCCAGTTCCAACCAGTTATCGACAATGATGGTGCAGTTAATGGCGATCGCCTCTTGGAGTTCCTGCACCGATTTGTTATTGCCGTGGAAGTAAATTTTTTCTGCAATCTCAGCTTCGTCCCAGCCTAATTGCTTCAGGGCTGAAACCGTGGTGAATAATTCCCCGCCGGATACGACATCAAATCCCAACCCTTCCTGGGCGGCGATCGCCACTACGGCTAAACAACTCCAGGCTTTGGAAGCGTAGATTACTTGACTGGAACCCGGATAGTGGGCTTGGAAGGATTGACGATACTGCTGGGCCGCTTGCCGCAGGGTGGTTTCATCCAAAATGTAGAGGGGAGAACCAAACTGTTCCACCAAGGCTGGGACGGAGCAACCACCAATTTCTAGTTCACCGTTTTTATTAATAACGGCCGTCAACGGTAAAAGATTTTGGTTGGGGGAGGGGGAGGCCGGGGTTTTTAATAAGGTGCTTCCGGTGGTTGGAAGGGGCATTTCAGTGGAGAGCATGGCAGGGGGATTTTTAATACAGATAAAATTTAGTCGGACTGGTCGGACATCGGAGCTACAACAACCGGGGGCAAAGCAAAACCCTAAAAGTATCAATAACTCTTGTAATATCCCAGTTTATCAATCTTAGGGATGATTGTTTTCCTTCTTTTTTGGCTGTAACTATGGTCAAGGAGAGGGGGACACAATTCTTTCTGGAGTTAATTTTTCCTGCAGTTCTTGCTTAATGCGGGCCATAACGGAATTTTGATCCAAAGAGTTGAGAATATCCCGCACCACTGTCCTTGGCCCCGTTTCTCCCCAGGCGGCCCCATTGGCTAAATAGGTTTTGGTCACTTGACCGATCGCCAAGGTGGACACTCCGGCCACACTAGCTTGGGTGAGGGCAACGGAAATATAGGGGGCCAAGGCCAATCCCCCGGTTAAGGGCACCGTCAAACCGAGTAAACCCTTGAGGGAACTAAGGCCCAACCCCGCCAAAAATTCGCTGGCAGTGATGCCCCCCATACTCACCCCAATTTTTTGCAACAGGGCGATCGCCGCCGTTTGGGTCATGGGCAAACCATACAGCTTGGAAAGGGAAATAATCAGAGCCACATCCACCACTGCTCCGCTGAATAAATCCAGCACGGTCACCGGATTGAGAGCAATGGCCGTCGCCTTGACCATTACTGCTTTTTGGAGAATGGTATTGGCTTGGCTGTCCCGCAAACGCATTTTTTGTTGCACTAATTTATCATTCAGATTATCAGCACAAAGTAAAGTATTTAAAGCTACTAAAGATTTCCCTTCCCGTTGCAATAAATCAATGATTTTTAAGCGCAAATTATCAACTTTTGCTTCCCCCCGATATTGGTAACGCTCCAATTTTCCCTGGGTATTTTCCCTCAATTCTGTCACCAAGGGACTGGCAGAAACTAAGACAATTTCTTCTGGAGACAATAATTCTTTCACCCGTTCATCGCGAATTTTTTCATAAATTAATTGCTGATCCGTCGCCGGATATTGATCAATTTTATTAAATACTAGCAACATGGGTTTGCCCACCGCCCGCAATCGGGACAAGGCTTGGAATTCCACTTGGGACATATCCCCGGCAATGACAAACAAAATTAAATCTACCTGTTGGGCCACGGCGATCGCCAATTGTTCCCGTTCTTGACCCTTTACTTCATCAATGCCCGGTGTATCAATTAATTGTAATTGGGCATTGCCCCAACCAGAAATGGTAACGGTGGACAATCCGTCAGCTTGGTTCAGTTGCCAGGAAGCAGATTGTTGGGTCTGGGTAACACCATGGACTGGCCCAGTGGTGAAAACTTGCTCACCTAAAAGAGCATTGAGCAGGGAAGATTTCCCCCTTCCCACTAAACCAAAAGCCGCAATTTGCACTACTCCTTGGTTTAAATTTTCTAGCATGGTACAGAGGTGGCTAATTTCCTTTTCCAGTCCCTGTTTTTCCGTAGTATCGAGATCAATTTGTTCAACGATCGCCGTCAAACTAGCCTGGGCTTGCTGATAATTTAAATCTTCTTGAATCGCGCTAATAATATCTAAAGTTTGGTCTAAATCAGTCAAGGAATTATTATTCATGCTACATCCTGTCTAAAACCGGAATGCCCAATAAAGACAGACCCAATTTCAGCGTTCTGGCTGTGAGATCACAGAGCAATAAACGGGAACCGCGCTGGGGATCGCTTGCCTTCAATACTGGACAATTTTCGTAAAAACGGTTGAAAACTTTGCTTAATTCGTAAAGATAATCACAAAGGCGATTGGGTAATAAACTAATTTCCACCGTTTCAATTACGTCAGCAAATTGTAAAAGATTTTTAGCCAAAACTAACTCGGTTGGTTCAGTCAACACAATTTCACCGCTGTCCATCTGAGCAAAATCAATGCCCCCTTCCCGACTAATACTTTGAATGCGGGCGTAGGCATAGAGCATATAGGGAGCCGTATTGCCCTGGAGAGCCAACATTTTGTCAAAACTAAACACATAATCACTGGTGCGATTTTGGCTAAGGTCGGCATATTTCACTGCCCCAATGCCCACCCGTTGGGCAACTTCCGTCTTAAATTCTTCAGTTTCTGATCGTTCTTCTGCTGTTAAACGGGTTTCTAAATCCTGTCTTGCTCGAGTTACGGCTTCCGTTAGCAAATCCTTTAAACGAATGGTGTCCCCCGCCCTAGTTTTTAGTTTTTTGCCATCTTCCCCCTTGACCAAACCAAACGGCACATGGACTACTTGAGTCGGGTCAGTCAGAATGCCAGCTTTTTCAGCTACCTGGAAAAATTGAGCAAAATGATTAGCTTGCCCCGCATCGGTGACATAAATGATCTTCTCAGCGCCATCGGTGTTTAAGCGATAATTCAATGCGGCCAAGTCCGTGGTGGCATAGTTATAACCCCCGTCGGATTTTTGCACTATTAACGGTAGGCGATCGCCGTCCTTATTAGTAAAGCCATCGAGGAAAACGCATTGAGCACCGTTATCTTCCACCAGCAAATCTTTTTCCTGCAATAGTTCCACCACACCGGGCAAAAAGGGATTATAAAATGATTCTCCCCGTTCCTCAATGGTGATATCTAAGCAGTCATAAATCAGTTGAAATTCCCGTCGAGATTGCTCACAAAGTAATTGCCAAGCTTTAATACTTTTCGCATCCCCTGCCTGGAGCGCAACCACCGCTTGACGGGAAGTTTCCCGAAATTGTTCATCTTGGTCAAATCTTTGTTTAGCTTGCTTATAAAAGGTGACTAGATCGCCAATATCCAGCGCATCCGCAGTCACTAATGCCTCTGGATAAACCTCTTTTAAATAGGTAATTAACATACCAAATTGGGTGCCCCAGTCTCCCACGTGGTTGAGGCGCAAAACATCATAGCCTCGGAATTCCAGTACCCGAGCTAAACAATCCCCAATAATGGTAGACCGGAGATGACCCACATGCATTTCCTTCGCAATATTGGGACTTGAAAAATCTACCACTATCCGTTCTTCGCCTTTAACTAATGACACTCCTAACTGTTGATTTTGCTGAAGTTTAATTAATTGTTCCCCCAGATAATCAGGCAATAACTTGATGTTAATAAAACCTGGCCCAGCAATGGTTAACGGTTCACAAATTTCGCTTAAATTAACTTTATCCACAATCTCCATGGCGATCGCCCGGGGCGGTTGACCCAACTGCTTAGCTAAGGGCAGGGCAATGTTGCATTGAAAATCACCAAATTTAGGATTGGAAGCCGGTACCACTAGGGGAGTGGGTAGGGTAACATCAGATGGAAACTGACCTTCCAGAGCTTGGGCAAAGTGATCATTAAGTTGGGTCAGAATCGATACCATGGACGATGATGTTAGGGGAAGTGAACGTTAAATAATCAAAAACTAAGGGCTGGGCTGGACAATAATGCCCCATGATAAGCCCCGATGTAACCAGTATATTAGATTAGTTGCCCTAAGTGATTTATACAATAGAATTTATCGACTATCAACACTAACTTCCAGGGTAATCAATGGCCATAAAAATGCCATATTTCCGCCTAATTAAGTTTTTCCAATGGCAAATATTCTAGTCCCCAAAGATCACTAACTAAATATAAAGGTCTAGCTTTTACTTCTTCATAAACCCGACCTAAATATTCCCCAATCACGCCTAAACTAATTAACTGCACTCCCCCAAGAAATAAGATAGCCACCATTAGGGAGGCGTAGCCTGGCACATCAACACCAAGGGTTATGGTTTTCAAAATCAAAAAGCTAGCGTAGGCTAAGGATAACAGTGAAATGATTGATCCAAGGTAAGTCCAGACTTTGAGGGGAAGTAAACTAAAAGAAAAAATGCCGTCCAAAGCAAAATTCCAGAGTTTCCAATAGTTCCATTTTGTTTGTCCTTGGAAGCGGGGTTCCCGATCAAATAAAACGAAAGTTTGGCGGTAACCCACCCAGGCAAATAAACCTTTCATAAAGCGAGTTCTTTCCGGTAGCTGCTTAATCGCATTAACCACCTTGCGGTCCATTAAACGAAAATCGCCAGTATTGGGAGGAATTTTAATTTCCGTCATGCGCCCAATCACTTTGTAAAACATTTTGGCGGTGAATTGTTTTACCCACGTTTCCCCCTGCCGTGAACGACGGGTGGCATAGACAATATCATAACCTTCCCGCCATTTATCAACTAACTCATGGATCAATTCCGGTGGATCTTGCAGGTCGGCGTCGATGGGAATAACAGCGTTGCCTTGGGCGTAATCAATGCCAGCGGAAAGGGCAATTTCTTTGCCAAAGTTACGAGACAGATTAACAATCTTAATTTGGCGATTACTTTGATAGCAATCAATTAATTGTTTGAGGGTTTTATCCTTACTACCGTCGTTAACACAAATAATTTCGTAGGTAATTTTGAGGGGAGTCAGCACCTCCAGCAAACGGGCAAATAAATGCTCAAGGTTATCTTCCTCGTTGTACATTGGAATCACAATAGACAGTTCAATGGTCATAGATGTAACTTATTTCCTGTCAATTTAGTCAGTGCATTAACGCCGTTGCCCAATGGAGTGATCTAGTTAGAATCAATGCAGTTGGTTAATGGAACCTACTGTTACCATGCCGATCGCCAGTGGTCTATAAATAATTTCGTTCCTCGGCACTGGCTTGGGTAATTCCGTAGCATTTCCAGAATATTTCCAGAAAATTACCATATGCAAGCTCACTTTTTCCAGCACGTTCCCTTTGAAAATCTTGGTGCCATTGAACGTTGGCTCAGGGCTAAAGGTTACGCCATCAGTCAAACCGCTTTTTTTCAGCCATCTTTTAGCCTTCCTTCTTTGGACGCCATTGACCTGTTGATTGTCCTGGGCGGCCCCATGAGTGTCAACGATGAGGCGCAATATCCCTGGTTGGTGCAGGAAAAGGAATTCATCCGTCAGGCGATCGCCGTTGGGAAACCGATATTAGGTATTTGCCTGGGGGCCCAACTCATGGCCAATGCCCTAGGGGCAAAAGTTTATCCCAACGCTGTCAAGGAAATTGGCTGGTTTCCCATCATGGGGCAAGAAGGTAAATCACAGTCAGGTTCATTCCAGTTTCCCCCCAGCCTTGAAGTTTTCCACTGGCACGGTGAAACCTTTGATTTACCCCCAGGGGCAGAGTTAATTGCCTCCAGCCAAGCTTGTCAGCATCAGGCTTTCCAAATTGGGCGATCGGCGATCGGTCTGCAATGCCATTTGGAAACTACCCCCACAGCGGCCCAGGCTTTAGTAGACAATTGTGCTGATGAATTGATCCTTGGCCCCTTTGTGCAGGATGCCACCACTATTTTGGCCGATAACCAAGCTAGATTTGCCACCATGGGCGCAGTTCTAGTCCAATTGCTGGAATATCTACACCATCAAGTTATTACCCCTGCCTAATCCCCTGGCTCCCAATCCCTAGAAGCGGAGAATATGGCACAATCTAGGGAGAATACTACGGTAACAACACCATCTCCCCATGATTCCAACCGTCATTGAAACGTCTGGGCGTGGCGATCGCGCCTTTGATATTTATTCCCGCCTACTCCGGGAGCGGATTGTCTTCCTGGGGCAAGAAGTCCGGGATGAGAACGCCAATTTAGTTGTTGCCCAACTGCTGTTTTTGGAAGCGGAAGATCCGGAAAAAGACATTTATCTTTACATCAACTCCCCCGGAGGCTCGGTGTCGGCAGGACTAGGAATTTTCGACACCATGAACCAGATCCGCCCCGATGTGTGTACCATCTGCATCGGTTTAGCGGCCAGCATGGGGGCTTTTCTCCTTAGTGCTGGAGCCAAAGGTAAGCGCATGAGTTTGCCCAACTCCCGCATCATGATTCACCAACCCCTAGGGGGAGCCCAGGGCCAAGCCACGGATATTGAAATTCAAGCCAAAGAGATTCTTTATCTTAAAGCACTACTTAACCAACATTTGGCCAACCACACTGGCAAATCCCTAGAGGAAATTACCGCCGATACGGAACGGGATTTCTTTATGTCCGCTGAGGAATCGAAGGAATATGGCTTGATTGACCAGGTAATTAACCGTCGTCCTTCCGCCAGTGACCCTATTTAACCGCTGTATTAGCTCCCCAATAGCTGTTACAAATTGACCCGACCATAAAACTTTCCCAATTCCCTTCCTGACTGTCCGTGAACATTACTTCCCCTCTTTCTGCCCCTAGTCATCAGTATCCCGACGCCCTGGGTCGTTTTGGCAATTATGGCGGCAAATATGTGCCTGAAACTTTAATGCCGGCTCTGACGGAGTTGGAGGAAGCTTACTATCGCTACCGGGCGGAGAGTTCCTTTCAGGAAGAGTTAGCGGGGTTATTAAAAGACTATGTGGGCCGTTCCTCTCCCCTATATTTTGCGGAAAGATTAAGCGCCCATTACGCCCGTCCCGACGGAACCTATCCTTTGATTTACCTCAAACGAGAAGATTTAAACCATACGGGGGCCCACAAAATTAATAACGCCCTGGGCCAGGTTCTCCTTGCCAAACGCATGGGGAAAAAGCGGATCATTGCCGAAACTGGTGCTGGTCAACACGGGGTGGCAACGGCTACGGTGTGTGCTCGCTTTGGCTTGGAATGCATCATCTACATGGGGGTGCAGGATATGGAGCGGCAAAAGCTGAATGTCTTTCGCATGAATTTGCTGGGGGCCAGGGTGCAACCAGTCACAGCGGGCACTGGAACCCTCAAGGATGCTACCTCTGAAGCAATCCGGGATTGGGTCACCAATGTGGAAACTACCCATTACATTCTTGGCTCTGTGGCCGGACCCCATCCTTACCCCATGATGGTGCGGGACTTCCACCGGGTCATTGGCCAGGAAACTCGCCAACAGGCATTGAAAAAATGGGGCGGTCTGCCGGATATCTTGCTGGCTTGTGTGGGGGGCGGCTCCAACGCCATGGGGCTGTTCTACGATTTCATTGATGAGCCAGCAGTGCGGTTAATTGGTATCGAAGCGGCAGGGGAAAGCATTGTCTCCGGTAAGCATGCGGCCACTTTAACCATGGGTAAACCGGGGGTGTTACATGGGGCCATGAGTTATTTACTCCAGGATAAGGAGGGTCAAGTAACGGAAGCCCATTCCATTAGTGCTGGTTTAGATTATCCCGGTGTGGGCCCAGAACATAGCTATCTCAAGGATGCGGGACGGGCAGAATATTACAGTGTCACCGACCAAGAGGCGATCACCGCTTTGCAGAGATTATCGCAATTGGAAGGAATTATTCCTGCTCTGGAAACTGCCCATGCCTTTGCCTACCTAGAGACTCTCTGCCCGCAACTGAAAAATGGCGAGCGGATTGTGATCAACTGCTCCGGCCGCGGGGATAAGGACGTACAAACGGTGGCTAAATATCTCCAGATGGAAATTTAACCGGTCAAATTTTCCTTAAAAGTGGCTTTGACAATGGATTAATTTCCCCAGGCCCAGGGAAAAAGAATAATTACTCTGCTTCCCCGATTAGGGTAAAAGCGCCCCAATAATAGGGCTCCGGATACTCTTCCTTGAGTTGGAGCATGGCTTGGCGGAGGGCAGCGGCTTTGCCTAATCCCTGCTGTTGCCATTTTTGGTAAAACTCGGTCATCAGTTTTTCTGTGGAAGCATCATCCACACTCCAGAGGCTAACCAAAATACTTGGTACCCCCGCCGCAATTAGGGAACGGGAAAGGCCGATTACCCCATCGCCGGTGATTTCTCCCTGGCCTGTGTCACAGGCACTAAGGATGGCAATGTCCGCATGGAGGGGGTTAGTTTCAAAATGGTCAAAAATCTCCGCCGCTGTGATGCGCCCCGGGGTGCTCAGTAAATCTTCTTTGCTTTGGTCCGGTTCCGCCGTCAGGTAAATGGCGCTTTCCAAACCGTTTTGCTCGTCAAAGCTGGCATGGGTGGCAAAATGCAACACTTCAGCCCGGGGCATTTGGGCCAAGACCGCTGCTTCCCTAGCTTGTTTACCGATTAGGGGTTGCACCCCCAACAGTTGACCAATTTGTTTTGCTTCATTAGCGGCATTGGTTAAATTATCGAGGTTATCGGGATAGGGGTAGGGATTGCCCACCACTAGGGCCGGGGTCAGATTTAATGCCTGCTGTTTGAGCCGTTGTTTTTGTTGGGCCGTTTGGGCTAGTACCTGGATGGAAGGGGCCGTGAGGATGGTGTGTTTCTCAATTAAATACTGACCATTACTGTCCTGGAGAGCGGGAAAGGGAATGCCAAATAAGGCTCCCTGAGGAATAAAAATAATAGGGGCATCGGCATTGTTGGGTAACAGGTCGGCAATGGGGTCGATCAGAATTTGGTGAAGTTGTTGTAGGGAGGCGCTGGCTTCCTGGGCGGTGCGGCGGGCAATGATATCAGAAGGCGATCGCCTGGTGACGGATTGTCTAGTGGTTTGGAGTAACTGCACAAAATCCACGTCTTGCAAATCTTGGTTGAAGTCCATCTGGCGGAATTCCATGGTGCCGTTGGGGGCAATGACATAGATGTACAGCTTGATTGGGGAAGCGAGATCCTTGGTGGGAATCAGAGCGTAGGTGACCAGGGTACTTTGGCGATCGCCAGCAATTTTTTTCAGGGCGGCAATGGTGGGTTTTTCGGTGGGGATAAAATTAGCATCTCGGGCAAAACGTTTATTGAGCAGTTCTACTAAGGCCCTGGCCCGGCCCCGTTCAGCAACTTCCAAAGCTACAGCGGGTTCATTTTGGGCAATTAAACTTTCCTGTAAACGAAAATAATTGTACAGATAGGTATCAAAGTAGGAAACTTTTAGTTCATCACTTAAATCTTCGCTGTTAATTGATTCAAATAAATCGATAGCTTGGGTTAAAAATAAGGTAGATTTGTCATATTTTCTTTGATCAAATTCGACGTAACCAATATTGCTGAGAATGGTTGCTTCTAGCCCCACATTTTTAACTGCTCGACTGAGGGACAAAGCCTGTTCGTAGTAATTTAATGCCTGGTCATAATCCTCACGGGCATAGTAAATTGTCCCAATATTATTTAAGGTTAAAGCTTCCCCATCCCGGTCTTTAATTTCCCGACGTAGGACTAACGCTTGTTGATAATAGTCCATGGCTTGATTAAGTTCACCCAAGCCGTCATACACGTAACCAATATTGCTCAAAATTGCTCCTTCCACCAGGCGATCGCCAGTTTCTTGGGATATTTTTAGGGCTTCTTTGTAGTAGGTTAAAGCTTCATCTTTTTCACCAACACTATCATAGAGCAATGCAATATTATTTAGTCGTATCCCTTCCCCAGAGCGATCACCTACCAATCGGGCTAACTCCAAAGCCTGTTGATAATATTCTAGGGCCTGGGCTTTTTGCCCCAATCCATCTAAAACTAAGGCGATGTTACTAATGACTGAACCTTGGAGGGATTGGTCCCCCACCGCCTCCGCAATGATTAAAGATTCGATGTAATATTGCAGAGCCTTATCCTTTTCGCCAAAGCCATCGTACACCAAAGCAATGTTATTTAAACGCACTGCTTCCCCCTGGCGATCGCCCACTGAACGGGACATGGTTAGGGCTTCTTGGTAATATTCCAGTGCCTTCTCCCTTTCTCCTAAGTTGTTATAAGCCAAGCCAATATTGCTGAGGCTAGTGCCGATGGTTTCTAAATCATTGAGGCTTTTTCCTAAGGCTAGGGCTTCAGCGTAATATTGCAAAGCTTTTTCACTTTCTCCTAAGTTATCGTAGGCTACTCCCAAGTTATTAATGGTGGTCATTTCTTCGGTTTTGTCGCCAGCTTGACGGATTAAAACCAGAGCCTGTTGATAAAAATCAATGGCTTTTTTTCGATCTGCTAAGGCATTATAAATACTACCAATATTATTTAGGGTAGCTCCCTCTAGGGCCTTATCTTGCAACTGTTGGGCCAAGGGAATCGCTTGTTCATAATAGGCCAGAGCTTGGGATTTTTCGCCAAAGTCAGAATAGATGGTGCCTAAACGATTGAGAGCAAATACTGTTTCCCGATTAACAATGCCTATTTGCCGATAAAATTCCAAACCTTGGGTAAATAATTCGATGGCCTGGAGTAAGGATTCCTTTGAACCTTCATCCATCATGGCCTGGGCTTTAATTAAGGATTGATGCCCTTGGATTTCGACTAGTTGGTTAGCATCGGGCAGAATAATTTGCAGTTTATATTTTCCCGTTACCCCTGATTTATTACTAGTAACCACTACCCCATACCCTTGGGGATCGATTTGATTGATTAAAATCCCCGCATTAGTGTCATATAAATCATCATTTTCTGCCAACTTATTACCTTCCCCATCCATCAAGATTAAATAAGGATCAAAATCTTGGCTTTCTAGGTAAATTAAGACGGGCTGATCCGCCGTTAATTTGAGGGGATAAAGGTCAAAAATTACTCCATTGTCCGCACTTAAATCCCCCGCTTCCAACTCTCCGACGGCGCTATCAATAATTTCTACCTGTTCTTGGCTATAGGCAGGGCAGGAAAGAAAAAAAAACTAAGAATTAATAGCCAAGGGCAGCGCATGGTGGTTTCTCCAGGCAAAAGTCAGAATTAGTCGAGATCAGCTAGGGGAAGTGAGCAAAAACTATAATTATTAGCTAGTTATTGATAGGCTATTGTTCCTGTTACTGGGCAGTCCCCCAGGAAAATTCTAGAACATCAAAGTCGTTATGATGATAAACACAACTAATATTCTTGTTGTTTGCCGTTCGCTCTAGATAGCTCCCATGCTTGATTCAAACTCGTTAGTGATTTACTCCCCGGACAGCAAAGGCGATCGCCAGGATTCCCACCCTAGTGATGCACTACTACGCCTAGAGGGAGTATCAAAAATTTATGGGGCAGGGCCAACGGAGGTCAGGGCCTTGGCCGATGTTAGTTTGGCGATCGAACGGGGGAGTTACTGCGCCATTATGGGGGCTTCCGGATCGGGGAAATCCACCATGATGAATATTATTGGTTGCCTAGACCGTCCTACCCTGGGGCACTATTTTCTTGACGGGGAAGATGTATCCGGTTTGAGTGCCGATCAGTTGGCCAAAATTCGTAACCGCAAAATTGGCTTTGTTTTTCAGCAATTTTACCTGTTGCCCCAGATGAGCGCCCTGGAAAATGTCATGTTGCCAATGATCTATGCGGGCATACCAGCGGAAACCAGGAAGGAAAAGGCCATTGCCGCCTTGGTTAGAGTTGGTCTGAGTCAACGGTTACATAACCGTCCCAATCAATTGTCCGGGGGACAGCAACAACGGGTGGCGATCGCCAGGGCCATTGTCAACGAGCCGCTGTTGCTGCTGGCCGACGAACCCACTGGAGCATTGGATTCCCACACCACCGAGGAAGTGTTAGCCATTTTTGAACAGCTCCATAGCACGGGCATTACCATTGTGGTGGTCACCCACGAAGCTGATGTGGCTAGCCATGGAGAACGAATCATTTCTTTCCAGGACGGCCAAATTCTCCGGGATCAGATGATTAAAACCATTCCCCACGGGATAGAAGAATTTCGTAACAAAGAGTTGGGATAATCTGGACTTCTAGCCCACACTGGCTAAATTGGTCGGTACACCACTGCATAGTCCCCTTCCCGGTTATCCGGCAATAGGAACCCCTTACGACAAAGAACATCAATGGTTTCTTTCACCTTTTGGGGATCTTCGCCAGTGGCCACAATACATTCACTGACTGTCGCGCCGATCGCCTTGGCGGCACAGGTTTTAATAATCAGCACATCCAGCCGTTCTGTGGTGTTAACTGGCGGGGGCGTAACTATCGGAGTAGGAGGGGAGGCTAGGTAATGTTTGTGGTTGTAGATGGCATTGAACTTTCTCTCATCCATGGTGCCAAGGATAATCACATCAATAAACCCCAATATTGTGGGAATACCTGTCCAAGAAAAGATGAGATAGGCTATGCCCGCAAATATATGGCCTAGATAAAATTTATGTAGTCCAAAACTGCCAAACAAAAGGGCAAAAATTAGGGCAACAAAGCGATTTTTCATAGCGGCTGGTGAAAGGAAACCGGCACCTACTGACGATGCTCAACAACAAAAGCGGAATGGGTCCAAGCCCCCCTATTGTCATAGTAACGGATCAGCCTTTGTCGTTCGTTGGGGCGCACCAACCAGCCCACTTCCCCCGAAAAGGGTTGTCCCAATTGCAGGCGATCGGGGGTGCAAGAAGAAGCGCCGTCTGGTAGTAGTAAAACCTTGCTGGGGTTGGGGCCAAGAAAATGAATCTGATCGCCCATCACTTTCCCTTGCATCACTGAAGTTTGTCCTTGCACAGTCACCCGTTGTTCCACGGAATCCCCCGTTTGACTCAGGCTAATTTCCATAGTGCTCAGTTCCGGTTCTCGCCAGTCGGGGTAGCCAGTATAAACCTGGCATTGCCAAGTGCCCAATAGTTGCTCCACCTTTAATGCTGGTCTTTCCTGGGCATCACTCCCCCGGCGAAATTCTCGGATAAACGTCAGGCTAGCTAAGCTTAATCCTTTGTCATACAATTGCACGAATCTCATACGGCGATCGCCATCCACAAAGCCAAATTCCGCCCCAAACTCACTGAAGGGAGCCAACTGCCATGGCCCTTTGGAAAAAGCACCGGTGCCAAAGAAAATGATTTGTCGCCCTAGGGAACGGTAATCCTGGCTATAGTCCTGAGTGGGAGGGTCTTGGTAATCGGGATTATCGTAGCGCCGCAGGCGAAACTTGACTAACTTGTCATCATCCAATCCTTCCAGGGTGAGTATGGAAGGAGTATTGCTCAATATTTCTCCTTGGGGAGATAAGCGGGTAAAACTGCCCTGCCATTCCCCTAAATTTTTGAGAAAGTTTTCCCAGTTAGCCATGGTCATTTGCCCTTGTGATTGGTTCCGCTGTTTTCGAACGATCAATTAAACAATTAAAATCATTCTCCCATTTCCCCATCCTCTCCCCTCTGTGGGCAAGCTTTTCCAGAAATACTGGTTTATCATCGGGGAAAATATGGCTCAGTTTTGCGAGCTAGTTCTAGATTTCTTTCAACCCCCCCATGGAAACTATTCGCCTTGGCCCCAACGGCCCCTCCATTGCTCCCCTGGGTTTGGGTACTTGGTCCTGGGGAGACACCCTGTTTTGGGCCTACGGTAAGGACTTTGGCCCGCAAGAAGTAGAGGGGGCTTTTCATGCTTCCCTGGAGGCCGGAGTTACCTTAATTGACACTGCTGAAATTTATGGTTTTGGGGAATCAGAGCGCCTCATTGGCCGTTTTTGCCGAGAAAAAACCCAAAAAGTGGAAATTGCGACTAAATACTTTCCCTTGCCATGGCGTTGGCAGCGTTCTGACATCACTAAAGCTTTAACTGCCAGTCTGGAACGTTTGCAAATGGACACCATTTGTTTGTATCAAATCCATTGGCCCCTAGAATTTTGGCTCAAAACACCGGATTTCATGGCCGTGTTGGCCGCCGAGGTCAAAAAGGGTCGTATCCAGGCCGTAGGAGTTAGTAACTATTCCGCCCAGCAAATGGCGATCGCCCACGAATGTTTAGCAGCCCAAGGCATTCCCCTCGCTAGCAATCAAGTTCCCTATTCTTTGCTCAACCGGGAGATTGAAAGCAACGGTATTTTGACCCAGGCCCGCCAGCTCAACGTCACTATTTTGGCCTATAGTCCCCTAGCTCAGGGGCTACTCACCGGCAAATATCGCCCCGAAAATTCTCCCAGTCTCCAGGGTGCCCGCCGTCTTGACCCCCGTTTTAGTACCAAAGGATTGCGAAAATTAGCTCCCTTACTTACCCTCTTGGATACCCTGGCAGATAAACATGACAAAACCCCTGCCCAAATTGCCCTCAATTGGCTCATAGCCCAAGGAAATGTTATTCCCATTCCGGGGGCAAAAAATGCTTCCCAAGCTCAACAGAATGCCGGAGCCTTGGGGTGGCAGTTAAACCCAGAGGAAATTGAACAATTGCGAAGTGCTGCCCAAGGTATTTAACAGGTATTTAAAAATGTGTTGGCAAACCAAGTCTTGACCTTTCTTTTTATTCCCTTAACTGTTCCTATTAGACACCAGAAAGCCCTGAAAATTCAACTCAATCCCCCTCAAAACTACTGGCTTAGAAGATTTTTAGAGTAAACTTCAACCCTGGTTAAACTCATATAACAGCCAAATTCCCACTCCCAAACCGACAAAATTCGGCAGCCAGGCAGCCAAAGTGGGAGAAATTAACCCAACAATGCCTAAGCTACCACTGAAAAATCCCAGTATGTAGTAGGCAAAAATAATCACAATGGTTAAACCAAAGCCCGTGGCCCGACTTATCCTTTGGGGCCTAGCTCCGATCGCCGAACCCACCACCGCAAATACAATGCAAACAAAGGGAAAAGCTAATTTTTGTTCCGTCCTAACCTGAAAAAATTGAGTTTTCTTTTCATCGCCAATTAACTTCAAAATTTTGATATAGTCCTGGGCTTCGGCAATGGTCATTTCGTAGGGATCTCGTCCCTGGCGAGCAAAATCAAAGGCCGATTGGGGTAAAGCAATCTGTTTATTGGTGAAGGGAACCGCCTCTTGATAATCCTCGGTTTCCGTCAAGCGATACACAGTACCATGGAAGAAATCCCAGCGTTTATTGTCATTATTCCAAGTGGCATTATCGGAAAGCACAATATGTTTAAGATGGTTTTCTGTCCATTGCAATACTGTTAAGTTTTGCATTTCTTTGCCGTCAAATTTTTCTGCATAAACTAAACTTTTTAACCGCCGTGCCGTTTGACCATTATCGAGCTTAATTTCTTCAAATTCAGGGTAAAAAACATCCCGATTTTGCCAAAAAGGATGCTCCTCATCGATGGATTCAATGAGGATACTGGTAGCTCGATAGTTAGCCACCGGCACTACCCATTCAGTCAACACAAAGGCCCAGCCCGTTACCAGCAGACTCAATACCACCGCCGGCAGGATCAGACGGTACAAACTTACGCCACAACTACGAATGGCAATGATTTCACAATCTCCACTAAGGCGACCAAAGGTCATCATCGTAGCTAGCATCACCGCCACAGGTAAAGAGTAAGCGAGGAACTCCGGAACTTTAAGCAGTAGTACTTCTGCCGCCTTGGCCACTGGGAGATTCTTTTCAACAATTTTGTTGCCTAAATCGGACAAATTACCGATCGCCAGCCCTAAACTGGCCACCACCCCGACGCTAAATAAAAATGGGGGAATCAGTTGCCTGGCCACATAGCGGTCCATGAGGGAAATGCGAGGCAAAGAATGGGGCCACTGCCCCAAGCTGGTCAAGGTTTTAGACAAGAACATCACAGATTTTCAAGCTTTTCAATGACTAAAATTCCTCAAATCTTTAAAATTCTGCATTCATGGGAGTGCGGGGAAAAGGAATCACATCCCGAATATTAGCCATGCCGGTCATGAACTGGACAATGCGCTCAAAGCCCAGACCAAATCCTGCATGGGGTACAGAACCATAACGACGTAGGTCAAGATACCACCATAGATCTTCTTCTGGGACCCCTTGTTCCTGCATTCGTTGAGTTAATATATCTAGTCGTTCTTCCCGTTGGGAACCGCCGATAATTTCACCAATTTTGGGGGCTAAAATGTCCATAGCAGCGACGGTTTTGCCATCATCATTTAAGCGCATATAGAAAGCTTTAATATCTTTAGGATAATCCGTCACAATAGTTGGTCTTTTGAACACGGTTTCTGCTAAATAGCGCTCATGTTCCGACTGTAAATCTACTCCCCAGGCAACGGGATATTCAAACTTTTGATCCGCCTTTTCCAGTAATTTAATTGCTTCGCTGTAGGTCAACCAAGCAAATTCATTATTAATAATATTGTCCGCGGTGGCTAACACTGTATTGTCAATGCGTTGGTCAAAGAATTCCATATCCTCTGGGCATTTTTCCAGCACAAATTTAAAAATGTACTTCAGAAATTCCTCTGCCCATTGGCGATCGCCTTCTAGGTCACAAAAGGCCATTTCTGGTTCCACCATCCAAAATTCCGCCAGGTGCCGGGACGTATTGGAATTTTCCGCCCGAAAAGTGGGACCAAAAGTGTAAACATTCTGAAACGCTAGGGCCATCACCTCCGCTTCCAGTTGGCCACTCACCGTTAGATAGGCCTGTTTACCAAAAAAGTCCTGACTGTAATCAATGCCCTCGCCATTTTTGGGCACCCTTTGTAAATCCAATGTGGTGACCTTGAACAAATCCCCTGCCCCTTCACAATCACTGGCGGTAATGATCGGGGTGTGGACCCAGAGGAAACCCCTTTCCTGGAAAAATTGGTGAATGGCGGTGGCACAAGCGTTACGCACCCTCATAACTGCACCGATGGTATTGGTGCGGGGGCGCAGGTGGCCAATGGTCCGCAAAAATTCAAAGCTGTGACGTTTTTTCTGGAGGGGATAACTGCCAGGGTCTGCTCCCCCCAACAATTCGAGTTTGGTTGCTTTTAACTCCACCCGTTGTCCTTTTCCCGGCGAAGGGGCCAATTTTCCCTCCACCACCAGCGCTGCCCCTGTCTGTAATTGGGATAATAGGCGATCGTAATCCGCTAAACTTCCATCCAGCACCACTTGGAGGTTAGCCAAACTAGAGCCATCATTAACTTCTACAAAACTAAAATCCTTGAGGGTTCGTTTAGTGCGTAACCATCCCTGAACCATTACTTGGTCATCGGCCTGACCGTGGCGGAGAACTTCAATAATGCGGCGTTTGTTCATAAACCCCAAAGAACTAGAGAGAGAGGGACAGTGGGTGCCACTATTAAACCACGGCACCGAGCCAATCCTAGGGTAACCAATCCCGACACAGGAAGCGATTCCCAGCAAACCAGACAAAAATCTGACCAACCCAGAAAAAAATATTTTGACCATCAACAATAAGGTGTTATGATGGCTAATCGTGAAAGCAATGGGTCGATGCCCGAGTGGTTAATGGGGGCGGACTGTAAATCCGCTGGCTATGCCTACGCTGGTTCAAATCCAGCTCGGCCCATCCCTTTTGCCCTTGTAGCTCAGTGGTAGAGCACACCCTTGGTAAGGGTGAGGTCACGAGTTCAATCCTCGTCAAGGGCTTTCTAAACTCGACTATCAAGTCTGTTCGATGGCTAAACGGCGATCGGCGATCGTTTAGTTATCACTATTGGTTTTCACTGTGGGTTGCCATTATCGTACTGGGGTCTAATAATCAGATGAAATTTCCCCATTCCACTCGGCTTGCCCAAGAGGGAGAGTTTCGATAGAGTAAAATACTCCCATAGTTTTATCGGAACTACAGGTTTAATATTAATTAACTTTGATCATTAAAGTAAAGAAAACTTGTTGGCTATTGTAGTCCGCAAAAGATGGAATATAAACTATTCGTAAATTGACTGGAATATCAAAGTCAGTTTGTAGGAAGGGCAACATAAAAGGAAGCACCGGACTGCCCGATAATTCTTGGAGTTGGGTTGTATGGAGCAATCCAATGGCAGAGCCCACCTGAATGGGACTGGCAAAAATATTTCTTCTTAAACTAAGACCAACGTAGCCCGCTGGATAGCCAAAATCAGAATCTCTAAAAATATTAAACTCTAAACTAACGATGGAATCTTGGACTAGGTGATTGAAAAAACCATAATTAGGATTGATAATTTCAAAATCGTAGGCAGCTCCAGCCCCCATAGGAAAATTATTAACATCCGGTTCTGTGTAGTCTATATGCCAAGAAAAAGGAGAAAGAGCTAAATATTTGTCAGTTAAATTCCACCAGTTTACAGGAGAGTCAATGATTGTTTCATTATGATCCAAGTCATGGAGAATATTCTGCTCATTCGTCTGCTGATAACCTTGTGAAGCAAGACTTAGTTCTAGATTTGAGTGAGGGCTTTCATTTGATACAACAAGATAATCTTCTTTTATTAATATAGGTGAAATGAAAGAGCTTAATGTTAGGGATGAATTGGAGCTTAATTCAAAATTAGTTTCAAGATGAATGATTTTTTCTTCATATTCTAAATTGCTCGGATCGATTAGAGTATTTTCCTGGATTAACACCGGTTTTGAATGTTGATTAATAGGTAGATTGCTTACAGTCACTGGAATATCTTGATCTGAAGAGTTATTTTCTTCAAGATCTATTTCCTGTGCATGTATTAAGTTATTTGAAAATAACAAAAGAATTAATTGCAGCAAAATAGCTCTTGCTACCATTTTTACGTTAGTAACAAAAAAAATGTTATCCTCCCATTGATTGAAGTTATAGCCAAGAAAAAATAAAATCTTCAAAGCTGCGATTAAATAACTGAAAGTTCACCAGTAAAATGATGATTTCTCGCTAAGTCTTATTACTAAAAATCTACTAATATCGGCGAGATTTTTCCAATTCTTCTAACTCGAAAATAGAAAATTGCATAGGCATCTATAGATTTCATGAGTTTCTAATTTAATTTTTTATTTATTCTCAGTTGAAAGAAATTTGTCATCGCAAAAGCAATACCTAAAAACTAAACTAGGCGGCCGATGTCTTCGTTAGAACCTAGGAGGACTAGAATCATCCCCCGGTGTAATCGTTCCTGAGGAGGGGGGTTAATTTTAAATTTTTCTTCATGGCCCACTGCCAGAACACTGACGCCATGGTTTTTGCGCAGTTGCAGTTCGGCCAAGGTTTTATCACAAAATTCTTCGGGGACGAGAATTTCTACAATGCTGTTGTTGGGATCTAACTTAAACCGGTCAACGATCGCCGGGGTGGTGAGAGTATAGGCTAAATCTTGGCCGGCTTTGTGCTCGGGAAAAATAATTAAATCAACCCCCAGGCGCTTGAGGATTTTTTCGTGGGTGTCGGAAGAAACCTTAGCTACAACCGATTTTACGCCCCCTTCCTTGAGGTTAAGACAGGTAATGATACTTTCTTTGAGGTAATTACCAATCGCCACAATCACCGTTTCAATCTCAAAAATGCCAGCCTCCCGTAGGGCCGTATCATCGGTGGAATCGAGACTAATGGCGTTACCCACCACCCGATCCGCCAACACTTCCGCCACCAGTTTGGGATCTTGGTCAATGCCCAACACCTCATAGCCATTGACATGGAGAGTTTCGCACACTGCCCGACCAAACCGACCCAGGCCAATCACCGCAAATTGCCGTTTTTCCTGGCGAATTAAACTGAGAAAATGACTAGTTTTCATTAATTTTCTTCTGAATTGAGCGGCATTAAACTAAACCCAAAAGGGCCACCATGAGGGCTTTTTGGGCGTGCATGCGATTTTCCGCTTGGTCCCACAGTCGGGATTGCGGGCCTTCCATAACAGCGTCAGTAATTTCTTCCCCCCGGTGAGCCGGCAGACAGTGGAGCACAATGGCTTCGGGATCGGCCAAGGCAAGGAGTTCTTGGTTAATCTGGTAGGGCTGGAAAATGGGAATGCGACTGTCGGCTAAATCTTCCTGGCCCATGCTGGCCCACACATCGGTGTAGAGGATATGACTTCCCTGGGCGGCGGCTTTGGGATCGTCGGTTAGTTCCACTTTTCCCCCTGGAGCCGCAATTTGTTGGGCTTGTTGAACAATTTCTGCCAAGGGTTCATAGTTCTTCGGGGTAGCCACCCGCACCGTCATGCCCATCATTACCCCACCGAGAATGAGGGAATGGGCGACATTGTTGCCGTCCCCTAGATAAGTCACCGTTAAGCCTTCCAATTTGCCGAAACATTCCTTGATGGTTTGTAAATCGGCCAAAATTTGGCAGGGATGCTCCAAGTCGCTCAGGGCATTGATGATGGGCATTTTGGCATGGTCAGCAAAGGTTTGCAGATCTGTCTGTTTGAAAGTCCGCACCGCCAGGATATCAATGTAGCGGTCTAATACCCTAGCGGTATCCTGAATCGGCTCTCCCCGACCCACTTGGGTCACGCTGGGGTTTAAATCCAATACCTGCCCTCCCAGTTGATACATGGCCGCGGTGAAGGAAACCCTGGTACGGGTGGAGGCTTTGTAAAACAGTAAACCGAGAATTTTCCGACAGTGGGGCTTGAGCACACCGGATTTAAGATCCGCCGCCAACTGCAAGAGTGATTTCATCTCTTCGATGGTCAAATCGGCGATCGCCAATAGATCCCTGCCCGCCAACGCCTTAATGCCCATAGCCGTTATCCCCGATTGTCCAATGTGGTGGTCGAATTAACATCGATCGAATTAAGCCCCATTTTGCCATACTCGGTTAATGGTCTTGGGGGGATGGCAGTGATGTCAGAAATCACTGATTTTGCTGGTCCAGATAGGCCCTGTAGCCCAGTCGCTCCAACTCCGCTTGTTTGTCCAAAACCATGGTTTCTAGACTTTGGCGATATTGCTGTACTTTTTCCAACAGCACGGGATTATGGCTAGCCAGTATTTGCACCGCCAATAACCCCGCATTTTTGGCATTACCGATCGCCACGGTAGCTACAGGTATTCCCCCCGGCATTTGCACAATGGAATAGAGGGAATCCACTCCCTGTAAGGTTTTAGTCTGCACCGGCACACCGATGACTGGTAAAGGGGTCAGGGCCGCCACCATGCCCGGTAAATGGGCCGCTCCCCCAGCCCCGGCAATAATTATCCGCAAGCCCCGCTGGTGGGCAGTTTGGGCATACTCCACCATTCTTTCCGGGGTGCGATGGGCAGAGATAATGGCCACCTCCGTTGGTACGGCAAATTCTTCACAGACGGCGATCGCCGCTGCCATGGTGGGGAGATCGGAATCGCTTCCCATGATGATGCCGACCAGGGGAGAGGGGGAAGTCATAAATTAAATTGAGATGACGAAGATGGAGGTTTGACTTTAAACTGAGGCTAACCGCTAATAGCGTATCGGAAAATCTTCAAGATCCCAAGGAAAGATTTTTATGTCAGTGAACAGCATCCATTTGGTGGGAAGGGCCGGCCGTGACCCTGAAGTTAAATATTTTGAGTCCGGTAATGTAGTTTGTAACTTCACCCTGGCGGTGAATCGACGCACAAGCAAAAAGGATGAACCCCCCGATTGGTTTGACCTGGAAATTTGGGGTAAAACTGCTGAAATAGCCGGTAACTACGTCAAAAAAGGCAGTTTGATTGGTATCCAAGGATCGTTAAAGTTTGACCATTGGGAAGACCGGAACTCCGGTACTCCTCGTTCCAAGCCAGTGATCCGGGTCAATAATTTGGATTTACTCGGCTCTAAGCGGGACAACGCCGAAGCCACCATGAATAATTACCCCGAAGAGTTCTAATCATCGGCCCCATTCACCCCATTGGTAAACTACGGCGATCGCCATTGCTAGCCGAATTTTTCCATCCCTTACCCATGCCAGAACCCCATGGAAGTCTTTGACCCCACTCCTCCCCCTTGGGTTGAGGATACTGTTCATGCCAGGGGTTTTTGTTGTCCCCAATGCCAAGCTGGCCCCCGTCAGGCCCTCCGGGCTTGGATCAATCGGCGATCGCCAGTGTTGGGGGATGATCGACGGCGCAAATGGCAGGAATTTTACCAGTGTGAATGTGGTCAGGGTTGGTGGGCCTGGAGCAGTGACCGCCCCCCTTCCCCCTAGTAGTCCTTTAATTTTTCTATGGTTGCCCAAACCCCATCTTCCCCGCCCCTCTGGTTAACAATCATTTACCTGTTGCGCTGGCATAAACCCGCCGGCCGACTGATTTTAATGATTCCGGCGCTGTGGGCAGTGTGTTTAGCGGCCCAAGGTCTACCACCCCTACCCCTACTAGGCACCATTGCTTTGGGAACTTTGGCCACCAGTGGTTTAGGCTGTGTGGTCAATGACCTATGGGACCGGGATATTGATCCCCAGGTAGAGCGCACTAAGCAACGGCCTCTGGCGGCCCGGGCTCTCTCGGTGCAAGTGGGCATTGGAGTGGCGTTAGTAGCCCTACTGTGTGCGGCGGGGCTAGCCTTTTACCTCACTCCCCTCAGTTTCTGGCTTTGTGTGGCGGCGGTGCCGGTCATTGTTGCTTACCCTGGTGCGAAAAGGGTTTTCCCTGTACCCCAGTTAGTACTGTCAATTGCTTGGGGTTTTGCTGTGCTAATTAGTTGGAGTGCAGTCACGGGGGATTTGACCGATGCCACCTGGGTGCTGTGGGGGGCCACCGTGTTTTGGACCCTCGGTTTTGACACTGTTTACGCCATGGCGGATCGAGAAGATGACCGCCGCATTGGGGTTAACTCCAGTGCCCTGTTTTTTGGCCAGTACGTCGGGGAAGCGGTGGGGATATTTTTCGCCCTCACCATTGGCTGTTTATTTTATTTGGGCATGATTCTAATGCTCAATCCCCTCTATTGGCTCAGCTTGGCGATCGCCATTGTGGGTTGGGTGATCCAATACATCCAACTCAGTGCCCCCACGCCGGAACCGAAACTATACGGTCAAATTTTTGGACAAAACGTCATCATTGGCTTTGTGTTACTAGCTGGAATGTTACTGGGCTGGCTTTGACATGTAACTATGCTCCAATCCCTTTCGCACTGGCAGATTCCCAGAATTTCCTTTACAATGGATAACATTAAGAAAAATTAAGATTTCCCGGTTCTTTCTCATTTTTGTCCCAACAACGGGCAAAACCATGGGTCGGCGATCGGGAGAGAAAATTTTCCTTCGTAATTATTATTTTGGAGATTTTGCGCCATGACCATTGCAGTCGGACGCGCCCCAGTCGAAAGAGGATGGTTTGATGTCCTCGACGATTGGCTAAAGCGTGATCGTTTCGTATTTATCGGTTGGTCTGGTTTGCTACTCTTCCCCTGCGCCTTCATGGCCCTGGGGGGATGGTTAACCGGCACCACCTTCGTTACTTCCTGGTACACCCACGGTCTAGCCAGTTCCTACCTGGAAGGGGCTAACTTTTTGACCGTGGCGGTCTCTTCCCCCGCCGATGCCTTCGGCCATTCCCTCCTGTTCCTGTGGGGACCGGAAGCTCAAGGTAACCTGACCCGCTGGTTCCAAATTGGTGGTTTGTGGCCCTTCGTTGCCCTCCACGGTGCCTTTGGATTGATTGGCTTCATGCTGCGTCAGTTCGAAATTTCCCGTCTGGTAGGCATTCGTCCCTACAACGCCATCGCTTTCTCTGGTCCCATTGCGGTATTTGTCAGCGTCTTTCTGATGTACCCCTTGGGTCAATCGAGTTGGTTCTTTGCTCCCAGCTTTGGGGTAGCGGGAATCTTCCGGTTTATTTTGTTCCTACAAGGTTTCCACAACTGGACCCTGAACCCCTTCCACATGATGGGAGTAGCCGGTATTCTCGGTGGTGCCCTACTGTGTGCCATCCACGGTGCCACGGTGGAAAACACCCTGTTTGAAGACGGTGAAGATTCCAACACCTTCCGGGCGTTTGAACCTACCCAAGCGGAAGAAACCTACTCCATGGTGACTGCCAACCGTTTCTGGTCTCAGATTTTCGGTATTGCTTTCTCCAACAAACGGTGGCTGCACTTCTTCATGTTGTTCGTTCCCGTAACTGGTTTGTGGATGAGTTCTGTGGGTATCGTCGGTTTGGCGTTGAACCTACGGGCTTATGACTTCGTTTCCCAGGAACTGCGGGCTGCTGAAGATCCGGAATTTGAAACGTTTTATACGAAAAACATTTTGTTGAACGAAGGGATGCGCGCCTGGATGGCTCCCCAAGATCAACCCCATGAAAACTTTATCTTCCCTGAGGAAGTACTGCCCCGGGGTAATGCTCTCTAAAGGTTTTGCAAAACAGTTATCACTCGAAGAAATGACTAAAAAACAAAACTAATTGAGCAAAACATCATCAATTAGCTAAAGTTGGGAGAGTGTTACAGCTCTCCTTTTTCTTTTGCCCTAGCCGATGATTATTGCCATCACTGCCCTCAAAGGGGGCGTTGGGAAAACCACCACCGCTGTCCACCTGGCAGCCTATCTGCAACAAAAGGATCAAACATTGCTGATTGATGCGGACCGTAACCGTTCGGCATTAATCTGGGCGAGGGAAGAAAAATTACCCTTCTACGTTGCTTCCCAAGCGGGCTCCACCGCATTAATCCGTAAGTATCCCCACATTGTGGTGGACACTAGAGCCATGCCAGAGTTGGATGAATTTCGGGATTTGGCAGAGGGGAGCGATTTATTGATTATTCCCACCACTCCCAACCATTTGGATTTAGATGCCACTTTAAAGGCGGCGGAGCAATTGGCCTCCCTCAAGGTTAACTACAAAATTTTGTTAACCAAGGTAGATGCCCGTACCCGTAGTGGTCGCGAAGCAAGGCAATTATTACAGGCGGAAAATTTACCTCTGTTCACAACGGAAATTCCCCTATTGGTGGCCTTTGAGCGGGCTTCCCAGTCGGGGGTAATTATTCGAGATTACGTTGATCCCCGTTCCCATTTGGCCTGGGGGCGCTATAAGGCGGTGGGCCGGGAAATTTTACCCTAGACTTTGGCACAATATTTGATGACGGTTCCCTACCCTACTCCCCTACTAGCTACATCCAGCAAAGCTTTGTACCATCAGGTTTCCAGCCTGTTACTGTATCAAGGTATTTTCGACAATCCCATTGGGGAAGCTTTTTTAGATTTGTTGCGCTGTTTGCACCACAATGGCACGAATCAAAAGCCGGAAGCTACGGTTTGTTTGCAAGCCTATGGGGTGTGGTTTCGCCATTTGGCCGAGGCGGGTCAGAGTTGGCAGGACTTTTTACTCGATCGCCTGTTGGAGGATGAGAATCCATTTAGTGTGCGGGTGCAAAGGGAAGAATTGGCCCAATTACCAACCAGTTTGCAGGATGCGGCTCGCCATGACCTGAATTTGATCCAAATGGTGTATCAATGCCCACCGGAACAGATTTTGCAGTGGGTAATCATTGCTTCCCAAACTCCAGTGGCGTTAAAGGCTTGGCAAGTGCCCAACCAACTAGAGTTTCCTGCAGAAGGCGGCCAAAACTGGGGCGAAAATTTGGCTTATCTGGTGGCCCATTATCGACAAAAAGGCGTGGGAGCCGTGGCCCATTACCGGGCTTTTCGTTGGCGGGGGAAAAACTTACAGGGGGTACCCCAAATCGATGGCGTTCGATTGGCAGACTTGGTGGGCTACGATGATCCCCAAAAGATCCTCTGTCAAAATACGCAATGCCTTTTGCAGGGACTGCCGGCGCTGAATGTGTTGCTCTATGGCAGTCGAGGCAGTGGTAAATCTTCTTTGGTGAAAGCCTTGGTTAATCAGTACGGCGATCGGGGTTTGCGCCTAGTGGAAGTATCTCCCCGGGATTTGATTACCCTGCCTTTATTGGTGGGAAAACTACGTACCTATCCTCAGAAATTTATCATTTTTGTTGATGACCTCTCCTTTGAAGAGGAGGATGAGCGTTTTAAAAGTTTAAAGGTTGTCTTAGAAGGGGATTTGGTCGCCCGCCCCGCTAATGTGGTCATTTATGCCACCAGTAACCGCCGTCATTTAATTCGCGAATTTTTTGGCGATCGCCCTTCGCCCCAGGATGCTGACGAAGTACAGGCTTGGGACACGGTGCAGGAAAAATTATCCTTTAGTGACCGTTTTGGTTTAACCCTAACTTTTCCGCCGGCTAACCAGGACACGTATTTGATGATAGTACACCACTTGGCTAAACAGGCGCAGATTAATTTATCGGAAACGGAGTTAGATTTCCGGGCTAAACAATGGGCCACCAGGCATAATGGGCGATCAGGCCGCACAGCGAGGCAATTTGTGGATTATTTAATCGGCGAGCAGGGTTTGACTTCCCCTTAACATTTTTCGTTTTAACATCACTATGGATTGGCAACTGTTTGGTCTAAGTTTCATCACCGTTTTTCTAGCGGAAATTGGCGACAAAAGCCAGTTGGCGGCGATCGCCTTGGGGGGAAGTGCCAAATCTCCCCGGGCCGTATTTTTCGGTTCCGTGACGGCATTAATTTTAGCCAGTTTCCTTGGGGTTTTGGCTGGGGGCAGTTTAGCTCAATTTTTGCCGACTAAATTACTCAAAGCATTGGCCGCCTTGGGGTTTACCATCATGGCCCTGCGTTTACTTTGGCCTAACCAAGAAGATTAGATCACCGATCGCAATTTTTCCACCCAGTCCAGCAGGCGATCGCCATTAACCCGGTAACTGAGGGGATGGGCAATGAGGCGGGCGCTACTGTCGAACAAAACTTCGATTTCCATCAAGCCATTCTCTTGGAGAGTGCGACCAGTGGAAACTAAATCCACAATGGCTTCCGACATGCCCGTAATGGGCCCCAACTCCACCGAGCCATAAAGGGGAATAATTTCCACCGGCAAATCCAAACGTCGGAAATGCTCCAGGGCACAATGGACAAACTTAGAAGCCACCCGACCATGGGGCGGTAAATCCACCGATCGCCGATAGGGACTGGCCTGGGGCACGGCCACCGAAAGACGACAGCCACCAAAATTTAAATCCGCCAACTGGGCCACCGCTGGTTTCTTTTCCCGCAGAATGTCGTAGCCCACAATGCCCAACTGGGCCTGGCCATATTCCACATACACCGGCACATCCCAGGCCCTCACCAGTAAAGCCTTAGCCCGATGGGTGGGGTCCAGAATTTGTAACTGACGGTTTTTCGGTTCGAGGAAAGCAGAAAAATCTAGGCCAATTTGCTGAAAACGGTCAATACTATCCCGCAACAACGAGCCTTTCGGTAAAGCAATGGTGAGCATAACAATTTAAGGTTGACCCGACTGCGGGGCTGGGGGCACTTGCCAATTATCAATAATACGTTGCCGTGGCCTGGCGATCGCCAAAGATCCTGCGGGCACATCCCGATTGATCACCGACCCCGCCGCCACCGTTACCCCTTCCCCCACCTGCACTGGGGCCACAAACACACTATTGGCACCGGTTTTAGTGCCACTACCAATTACGGTTGCATGCTTGCTCACCCCGTCATAATTAGCCGTAATGGTACCGGCCCCCACATTGACCCGCTGTCCCAGCATCGCGTCCCCCAGGTAACTTAAATGGGCCACATTAGATTGGGCACCAATGACAGATTTTTTCACTTCGACAAAATTGCCAATGCGACAGTTGGCTTGAATATCCGCCTCCCCTCGAACGTGGCTATAGGGTCCAAGGCGACAACCGTCCCCAATCTGACTTTGGCTAACCACGGAAAATAGAACTGATGCATCAGATCCGACAATACTATCCTCGATCAGACTACCGGGGCCAATGCGACTACCCCGACCAATCACAGTTTTACCCCGCAGGTGAGTGTTGGGTTCAATGATCACATCCGCTTCTAGTACTACTGTGTCGTCAATAGTGATGCTATCGGGGTTGATCAAAGTAATGCCCTGGGCCATCCAGTCATCCTTGATGCGATTTTGCAAAATATCATTGGCCGCCGCCAACTGTTTGCGGTCATTGATGCCGTTAATTTCTAAATAATCGTCCACATCCACCGCCATCACCTGGTCCAGGTAGTCCACTACTTCCGTTAGGTAATATTCCTTTTGATCATTGTTGGCTGATAATTTAGGCAAAGCGGCCGCTAATCGAGGCCAGTGGAAGCAATAAATACCGCCATTGACTCGATGGTTTTGCCGTTGGGCCGCATTACAATCCCGGTCCTCGACAATTTGCGTAACCCGATTATCCCCGTTGCAAAATACCCGGCCGTAACCCTTCGGATCTGGCAAATGGGCTGTGAGCAGGGTGGCCGCATTGCCATGGCGTTGGTGGGTAGCAAGCAAATTTTCCAAGGTTTCTGACCGGAGCAGAGGGGCATCCCCATTCAACACCAACAAATCCCCCTGGTAATCCTGGAGGCAAGGCAGTAACTGCTGAATAGCGTGGCCAGTCCCCAACTGTTCCCTTTGCTCAACAAATTCCACGTCCGATCGCCCGGCCAAAGAAGATTCCACGGCGGCGGCCTGGTAGCCCACAATCAATATCTGTCTTTCCGGGGCCAGGGGACGGCAACTTTGTAATACCCTTTCCACCAAACTGTAGCCCCCCAATTGGTGGAGCACCTTGGGTAAATCTGATTTCATGCGGGTGCCTTTCCCCGCCGCTAATACTGCAACCGCCACCATAATGGTTTTCTGTCCTGATCGTCGCCATTGAGTATATCGTGATTGGGGCAAGGCAAATTCAGGGGGAAAACTACCAGCCAGTCACCGTTGGCAAAACCTTAACAAAAAGTTTAGAGTTGCCCAAAGTCTAGAAAATTAAGTATTTATACGGAAGTGCAAAGAATTGTAATCGATAATACAGCAAAGCCCCCCTTTGTTTGTATTTGGGGTTAGGTTATAGTTGTGTATGAGTTTCAACTTTGGTGGCTTTTATGAGTACTGCAACTTTAACACCCCTTCCTTCCTCCGGTTACGACATTAATATGCTCAAGGATGAGGCTCGCTTGTTAGTGGAGCAGGGCACAGTAAGTCGTCACCAGCCCATTTATGTCCTCTGTCAGTATATTCCTGCCCGGGAATGGGTCTGTGTGGAATGTGAATTGGAAAGGAATGACTATTTACTGCGGGATCAGATTGGTGACTTGATGTCCTGTGAATATTGGGAAAATGATTAACTGATTAGTTTTGGTTATAACTTTTAACTTAGTTATTTCGTTTGTTCTAAGTCTAACGTTCCGGTCTATTCCCAGTCCTCCTGTAAATTATCTAAATCCGTTTGCTCACAAAAACTTTGGAGTTCTTGATGCTCCTGACGACGGGAATGACGGCGATATTTTTTAGTTTCTAATTTTGGTTCATCGTACTCCTGGCCATCACTGCCGGTTTTAGTTTTCAAGCCTGTGTCCGTTTCCCTAGAATTTTCCGGGTTTTGCTGGGCCAAAACTTCCTCCAGAAAGGTTAGGTAATGTTCGTACCTTTCCCAATCCTGCCCCACTGCACAGTCCGGTTCTCCCCGGTGCAAACAGTCTTTAAAAAAACATTCCTGCCCTGTTAACTGTTGTCGGGCTTCGGGAAAAAGATGAATTAGTTGGGCCGGTTCAACGGCCAGGTCTGGTTGGTTGAAGCCTGGAGTATCGGCTAGTAGCCCCCCGTGGGGAAGGTCAAATAGTTCCACATGGCGAGTGGTGTGGCGCCCTTTTCGCAGTTTGCCCGACACATTTTTGACCTGTTGTTCTACCCCTGGCACCAGCAGGTTGATCAGACTGGATTTGCCCACTCCGGAGGGGCCGGCCATTAAGCTAATGCGGCTCCTTAGTTTTTCCTGTAATTTTTCCACGCCCCAGCGATTTTCCACGCTGATAATGATCGGTGCGTAACCCCAGGCCGCCAGGCGATCGCCCCAGAATTTAACATCGGTTTCCTGCACCAAATCCTGTTTATTGAAGCAAAGGCTAATTTCCAGTCCCGTGGCTTCTGCTTGCACCAAAAATCGACTTAACTGCCATTCTTCCAGGGGAGGATCGGTGAGGGCAAAAACTAAACAAATTTGTTCGGCATTGGCCACCGGTGGCCGCTCCAACACAGTGCGGCGGGGATAAACTTTGGCGATCGCCCCTAGATCCCCCTCGGCCACCATGGGCACTGGTGCAGTATTGCTACGACCATGCAACAACAAAGAAGGAGGTAATTCCACCCGGACTTGATCCCCCACCATGACCTTTTGCCCCACTTTTTTCAGACGGGTACGGCGGGTGCAGAGTAGTGGTTGAGACGTCACATTCCGTAGCCGCACCCAATAGTAGTTAGCTTGAACGGCAATAACCGTACCTTCATCCGTAGCTTTGGTCATTGGTTAACCCCTAGTCCCCTAGGGAACTGTCGCCGGAACGGTAATGGTTAAACAATAGGCCGATTCTCCTTCCAGTGCTCGTAGGGATTGCTCCGTATAGCCTTCCAATTCCAAGCTATGGGGTACCTGCTCCACTGGTTCTCCCTCATCTAGCCAGACTTCCAGGCATTGTCCTGGGGCCATCTGGGCCAATTTGAGCTTAGTGCGAACAAAATTAATCGGACAGGGAGTGCCCCGCAGATCTAGCAAGATTGATTCATTATCCAGGCTCATTTATGGAATAATCCCCCTAAAAATCCTTCTAATCCACCTTTGCCGTGGCTTTCTCCTTTGATAGTGGCCAATCGTTCCAATAGCTCCCGCTCTTCCGAGTTAATCCGGGTGGGAATTTGTACCTTAACCGTGATTAGATGGTCGCCCCGAATGGTGGCGTTGCCTAATTTGGGCACCCCTTTATTTTCCAGGGTTAAGACGGTGTTGGGTTGGGTGCCGGCGGGGATAGTCAATTCTGCTTTACCGTCCACTGTGTCCACTTCCAGACGACAACCAAGGATGGCTTGGAGATAGCTCACTTCCAAATTGGAACGAATATTCATCCCTTCCCGGACAAAATGCTTATCCGTTTCCACCATCAGGAAGACGTACAGATCCCCTGCGGGACCACCCCGTAAACCAGCATCTCCTTCTTTACCCACCCGCAAACGGGTACCATCATCCACTCCGGCGGGAATGGTAATTTTCAGCTTTTTCGTTTCCTGTTTGCGGCCGACCCCGTTACAGGCTTCACATTTCTGTTCAATGACTTCGCCGCTGCCGTTACAGGTAGGACAGGCGGAAACTTGGGCAAAACTACCAAAGGGGGTGCGGGTGGCCCGACGGACTTGTCCAGCGCCATTACAGGTGCCACAGGTTTTAACCCCAGTGCCGGGCTTGGCCCCAGTGCCCTCACAGACCTGACAGGATTCCAGGTGGGGAATGCGAATTTCTTTTTCGCCGCCAAAAATAGCTTCCTGGAAAGTTAACTGTAAATCTAGCCGTAGATCATCCCCCCTGGTGGGACCATTGGCTCGACGACGACCCCGCTGCTGGCCGCCCATGCCACCGCCAAAGCCACCAAAAATGGTTTCAAAAATGTCGGCAAAATCGCCCATATTGCCCACATCGAAGCCCTGGGCACCGCCACCGCTGACCCCCGCTTCACCAAATTGATCGTAGCGTTGACGAATTTCTGGCTCCGATAGCACTTCGTAGGCTCGGTTAATTTCTTTGAATTTTTCCTCTGCTCCTGGTTCTTTATTAACGTCAGGATGATATTTCCGGGCTAACCGACGGTAGGCTCGTTTGATTTCATCTTTATCAGCATCCCGCGTCACTCCAAGCGTTTGGTAATAATCCCCAGGCATAATGCGTCGATGTTTTGCTTAACAATAATTGACAAGGCTTCTGTAGTGTTTACTGTAGCAAACTCTCGCCCCCAGATGGTTGCCCAGAAATCCCCACCTCCGCATCTTAACCAATGTCGTTGCGGACTCCGTTCAGACCAGCCAGGGCAATGGCAATGGCATCTACACTATCGTCGATGGGTAGGTCTTCTAGACCAAAAAAATTCTGCACCATGGCGGCCACCTCGGCTTTATTGGCTTTACCGTTGCCCAGATGGCATTTCCAACTGGATTGGTGCAAAAAGACGGGCTGAATGCTCTTTTCCCGGTAAATAACGAGGTTTATCACCCCCAAGGCCTGCATTACGCCTCCGGCCGCTTTGATTTGCCGACTAAAAAAAGGCATTTCCATGGCGATCGCCTGGGGGGAAAATTCTTCTAGTAGGACGTGGATATCCTGCTCAATTTCCACCAATCTTTCTGGGGTGCTGAGATTTTTAGATGTTTCGATAATGCCATAGTCCACCAAGTGAGCCGATAGATCCGGCTGACCGTCGAGAATAGCCCAACCAATAATGGCTAAACCGGGGTCAATGCCCAACCAGCGTTGGGCCGCTTCAGTTTGATCCATTAGGTTAATTATTTTGATCTAGTTCAGCTAAAATTTCCACGGCTTGCTCACACAAAGCTCCATGGTGGGAACCATTGCTAGCCAGGATACCGCCCCATTGCCGCACGTCGCCCCGGTTATACAACACAGGGGTCTGGTCAAAATAGGTAAACTCTCCCCCCGCTTCGGTGAGAATCAACTCCGGGGCCGCAAAGTCCCAATCCTTAGCGGCGGATTTACCGGAGAGGGAAATGTACACATCGCTCTGTCCCTCCAAAATCGTGACGATTTTACAGCCCACACTGCCCACATAATGGCGATCGCCAAAGGGTAAACGGTCAATCAAATCTTGGAAACGTTGGTCCCGATGGCTACGGCTCACTACTAGGGTTAAAGATTCTAATTCAGTTTTAGGCTTCACCTTCACTGGGGTTATTGCCCCGGCTTTGGTTTCTCGAAAACAGCCCTGACCTTGGATGGCATAGTAAAGCTTTTGGGCTTCCGGCATGCCCACTAGGGCCAACACCGGCCGCTGGCGATAGGTCAAAGCAATATGCAGGGCATATTCCCCGGTTTTATCAATGAAGTCCCTGGTGCCATCGAGGGGGTCAATAATCCAAACCCAATCCTGGGGTAATGGTTCGTTGCCCTGGTGGGTTTCTTCGCTTAGATAGCCAAATTCTTCCGGGTTAAAGGTAGCTTGCAAAGTAGCCAAAATATATTGATTGGCCGCCAAATCCGCCGCTGTTACGGGGCCATCCTGTTTATCTTCGTTGGCATTTAAATTGGTCTGATTCTGGCCACTGTAGTAGGACTGAAGAATTTCCATTGCGCCCCAGCCGGCGGTGCGGAGAGTAGTTAAGCCGGAATCTAGGTTGGGTAAAAGCTCGCTTATGACCATAGGAATAAATGCAGTGGCATCGAAAATTAAAGGGGCGATTCTAATTCAACCACTCCAGGCGTTGGGCTGGGTAAGATTGTGTTTAGGCATTGGAGCCAAATGCCTAAGTCCCATTGGTCATTGGCAGTAATATCGCTCAAAATCCCAACAGAGTAAAGCGCACCAAATGGTAGCCCAGACAAAGGCAGAACAAGACAATCAGGGCTGTCAAGCTGGTGAGTACAATGCGCAAAAGTACTTTTTCGTAATCACTCCACAGTGGATTCACGGGGAAATTTTTTCACTTTTGAACAATCCATTCAGACTAGTTAGAGTGGCTGGCCGGAGGAGCTTGGGCAACAAAATTAACGATTCCATCCTACTATTTAAAATTGGAATGAGCTAATTTCACCTCTTAGCCGCAAAAATATCCCTTGCATTGACCGTCAATTTATGGAAATTCGCCGCCGGCCTCCTAACCCCCCCATCAAAGTTGACATTCTTCAGTATCAAATTAAGCATCCAGAAGCGGCTCCCCGTCACATTCTGGAGGAAATTGTTTGGCATAAGGAAAAGGAAGTGGCCCAACGGCGAGAATTAGTCCCCCTGGTCAAACTCCAAAGTTTAGTCAAGGACATGACTCCCCCATTGGATTTTGTGGGGGCATTGCGCCAGAGTCCCCGGCAACCGGCCTTAATTGCTGAAGTGAAAAAGGCTTCCCCTAGTAAGGGCATTATTCGGGCGGATTTTGACCCAGTGGCGATCGCCAAGGCCTATGAAGCGGGAGGGGCTAACTGTTTATCGGTGTTGACGGACGAGAAATTTTTCCAGGGTAGTTTTGAAAATTTGCAACTGGTACGCTCAGCGGTGCAATTACCCTTGCTGTGCAAGGAATTTATTATTTACCCCTATCAAATCTATCTAGCCCGGAGTCGGGGGGCCGATGCGGTGCTGTTAATTGCCGCTATCCTCAGCGATAAGGATTTGCGTTATTTCCTCAAAATTATTGAAGGTTTGGGCATGGCGGCGTTGGTGGAAGTCCATACCCTGGAGGAAATGGACCGGGTTTTGGCTTTGGACGGGGTGCAACTAATCGGAGTTAATAACCGTAATTTGCAAACCTTCACCGTTGATCTGCAAACCACAGAGGATCTTTTTGCCCAACGACGGGAGCAATTAACCCAAGGGGACATTACTTTAGTGAGCGAATCCGGCATTTATGAATTGGCTGATTTGCAAAGATTACAGCAGGCTGGGGCCCGGGCCGTTTTAGTCGGCGAATCCCTGGTCAAACAACCAGATCCCCAACAGGCGATCGCCGCTTTATACGGTGAAGTTTAATTGGCGCAGTAGCAACTCAACTATGGGGATAAATCCACCGATTCGCCATTGCCATGGTGCTGTTTTTGCTGTTGGAGTACCAATTGTTGTTTGACAGCAATTAATTCTTGGTCCCGTTGCTGGAGCATTTCCGCCATTTGTTGAATAGTTCTCGCTAAGGCCCCCAGTTCATCGGCCCGATTGGTCACTTCCTCCAAACCCAACTGGTCGGCTTTAAAACTGTTATTTTCAATGGCGGCGGCGATCGCCGCTGTGACGTAATAAATTTGGGCTAGATCCTCCACGCTACGGTGGTGCCGGGCTTCAAAGGCATCCATCACTTGGTTGTAGCGACCGGCAATGTGCCCCACTTCGGTAAAAGGGTTAACGGGCACCCGCAAACTTAAATCATGGGTTTTGGCTTGGCGGTCCATTACCTGAAAAAGTTCATAAGTTTCTGTGGTGGCTTGATGTTCCGACACATTAAGCCCAATTTCCTCATCTTCGGGGGAAATCCGCAAGGCAAACACCCGATTTAGCAACGTTAAAAATACCCAAGCCAACCCAAAGGCCCACAGCGTACAAACTCCAATACCCAGCAGTTGTACCCCGCATTGTTGCCAACGATTTAGCCCCGTATCCACCAACGGCAATTGACCGAATAATCCCACACAGAGAGTGCCCCAGACTCCTGCCCCACCATGGACTGCCACCGCATCCACCGCATCATCTACCCCCCAGTGCAACATTTTTTTTCCCACCAGATAGGCGATCGCCGACCCCGTAGCTCCAATCACCATGGCGATCGGTGTCATAACCACATTGGCGCTGGCAGTAATGGCCACCAAACCGGCCAGGGAACCATTCATCAGGGGTTCCACTTGGATCATTTTGTCCTGTAGGAGGCTAATCAACCCCGCCATCAACATGCCCCCCACCCCGGCTAGGACAGTGTTGACCATAATGCCCGGCACCTCCGGTGTCAAGCCAAAGGTACTGCCACCATTGAAGCCCAACCAACCAAACCAGAGAATCAAAGTGCCTAGAACGGAAAAGGGCATATTGGAACCCTGAATTTTTAAGGTTTTACCGGTTTTGGGAAAACGACCTTGGCGGGGGCCAACAACGAGAATAGTGGCTAAACCGATCCAAGCCCCGACGCTATGCACCACCGTTGACCCGGCAAAATCCCGAAAGCCCAAATTTTCTAACCAGCCCCCTGTAGTTTCTATGCCTGCCACTGTTGCTAAGCCATTCCAAGCCCAATCTCCAAAGAGGGGATAAATGAGCCCAGAAGCTAGCCCCGCCACCAATAAGTAGGCAGAAAACTTTAACCGTTCCGCCGCCGCTCCGGAAATAATTGTAGTAGCGGTGCCGCAGAACATAGCCTGAAACAGGAAAAACACCGCTAGGGTGGGTTCTCCCCCTACGTCAACAAAGCTATAACCTGTGCCCCACCAGCCTCCCTGGGACAGTCCAAACATAATGCTGAAGCCAAAGGACCAAAAAAGAGCCACAGAAATGCCAAAGTCAGCAAAATTTTTAATGGCAACGTTAATGCTGTTTTTAGAACGGGTTAGCCCCGACTCCAAACACATAAAACCGGCTTGCATAAAAAATACTAAGCCAGCACAGAGCAACAGCCAGAGTGTATCGATGGAGGTCATGGGGTTAGGGCGGCCTCTTGCCAACGGGCTTTGAGTTGTTTGCGCTTGAACTGGTACTGTTCAGCAAAGCGGGGAATTTCCGAGCGGTGACCAATGACAATGATGGTGTCGTTCTCGTTCAAGATTTGCGAAGGGTGGGGATGGAGAATAGTACTGCCATCCGCTCGGCGTAGGGCAATGACAATAAAGGCTCCCTTACTGCGAACTTCCATTTCCATAATGGTGCGACCCATGGCGGGGGAATCCGGTGCCACAATTAGTTCATCCATTTGTACTTCCACGCTGGCCAACAGGTCATTTAAAAAACCCCGTTCATCGGGGCGATTGAGAAAATCCCGCCGGTTCGATTGGGTGATTAAATCCGCCATCTGAACTGCCCCCACCGTCAGGGGTAAAATCACCTGATCCGCTCCTGCAAGCCTGAGTTTTCTCTCTGTTTCGGGAATTTCTCCCCGGGCCAAAATGGTCAAGCGGGAGTTGAGTTCCCTCGCAGTCAGGGTAATAAAGACATTGGTGGCATCCTCCGGCAAAACCGTGGCCAAGGTCTTTGCCCTCATTACCCCCAACATTTGCAATTGTTCTTCCCTGGTGGCATCCCCGCAATGGGCCAGATAACCTAATTCTTCGGCGATCGCCACTTGGCTGGGTTGATTATCAATGATGCTAAAGGGCAAGCCAGACTGTTTTAATTGCTTGGCCAAAACCTGACCCATGCGGCCAAAACCGCAAATAATTGTGTGGTCCGTTAAATTAGCAATTTGCCGTTGCCGTTGCTGATTACCCAAAGCCCGATGGATTTCTCCCTCCGTCACCATTTGCACAAATGCTCCGACAATATAAACCGCTGAGGTGGTGCCCGCTAGAATTACCCCCATAGTAAAAACTCTTTCCGCCGTGGTGGTAAGAGGCCGCACTTCCCCATAGCCCACCCCAAAAACGGTAATGACTACCATGTACACCGCTTCCGTCGTTGTCCAACCAAAGCAGATATAGCCCAAAGTGGCCAACACCAAGGTAACAACGAAAAACAGTACCCCCAGCTTGAGCCGTTGATTGGAATCCTGCATAGTTAAACGGACTAAACGGCGATCGGCAAAGCCCAAGAATGGAAAAACACCGTCCGTATAGGCAGTTTATCAACCCTAATTTAGAAAATTGTGGCGAAGGACACTAAATTCCCAATTCGCCAACTCCAGACAAAATTATGAAAAAATGCAAATCTCGGCGGCAATTTAGCCCTACTTTCAATTACTAACTATCTTCACATTAAACTCACGAACTCAGCCTGTATTCATTTGATATGGCAGTTTTGGGTTATGGCAATTCCAACCAGTCTTTGATTACTGAAAAACAATGGGGTGAACCTAAGCAGATTCCGGTTTAGGTAAGGAAGAAGGATGGAGCAATAATTCTGCTGTGGAGCGTTTTTCCACCATTTCCCTAGTGATCAAGCAGTGGGTTAAATCTTCCCGGGAAGGCAACTCATACATCACATCCAGCATTAATTCCTCCACAATGCCCCGTAACGCCCTAGCTCCGGTTTTACGACGGTGGGCCTCCGTGGCGATCGCCCGCACCGCATCGGGTTGAAAATCCAACTCCACATGGTCCATACCCAATAGGGTTTGATACTGTTTAACAATGGCATTGCGGGGCTGGGTCAGAATAGCAATTAAAGCATCCTCATCCAAGGGGTTAAGGCAGGCCATCACGGGAATACGACCAATAAATTCGGGAATCAGACCAAATTTGACTAAGTCATCGGGCTCTGCCTGACGGAGCACATCGGCAGTTCTTTTTTCCTTACTTGGCCCCTCTCCCGGCCGCACAAAGCCCATGGATTTTTTGCCAAACCTTTGTTCGATTACCTTTTCTAAGCCGACAAAAGCACCACCACAGATGAAGAGAATATTACTGGTATCAATTTGAATACAGTCTTGGTAAGGATGTTTTCTGCCTCCCTGGGGCGGCACATTGGCCACCGTTCCTTCCAACATTTTTAACAAAGCCTGCTGTACTCCTTCCCCGGACACATCTCTAGTAATGGAAGGATTCTCACTTTTGCGGGCAATTTTATCAATTTCATCAATGTAAATAATGCCTCGCTGGGCTTCTTCCACATCCAAATCCGCTACCTGGAGCAGTCTCAACAAAATATTTTCCACATCTTCCCCCACGTAGCCCGCTTCCGTCAGGGTAGTGGCATCGGCCACAGCGAAGGGCACTTCTAAAATTTTCGCCAGGGTTTGGGCAAGTAGGGTTTTCCCAGACCCCGTGGGGCCCACTAGAAGAATATTCGATTTTTGTAATTCCACTGCATCGCCGGGATCAATCTCTTGATTGCGCTCCAGCAGGTTTAATCTTTTGTAGTGGTTATAAACAGCGACGGAAAGCACCTTTTTAGCCTCATCTTGGCCAATTACATATTCATCCAGGTACTGTTTGATTGCCGTTGGTTTGGGTAATTCTTCTAGGGTAAGACGGCGACGGGGCTGACCAGATTTTTTTTGTTTTTGACCTGTCCCATCCCTTTCCCCGGTTGAGGCAGGGGGTACATCCAACAACTCCTCATCCAAAATGTCGTTACAGAGTTCTACACATTCATCACAAATGTACACGCCAGGGCCAGCAATTAATTTACGGACTTGCTCCTGGGATTTGCCACAAAAAGAACATTTCAGATGGGAGTCGTATTTGGGCATAAAACTAACCGAGGGAGGTGACGGGGGTAGTGGGGTCGGGAAGATTAGGGCGGGAAATTACCTGGTCAATGAGGCCATACTCCTTTGCTTCCTCCGCAGACATAAAGAAATCTCTTTCCGTATCTTCCTGGAGTTTTTCCATGGGTTGGCCGGTGTGTTCCACCAACATGGTATTGAGGCGATCCTTGATGTACAGGATTTCCCTGGCCTGAATTTCAATTTCCACCGCTTGACCCTGGGCTCCCCCGAGGGGTTGGTGAATCATGATGCGAGAACTAGGCAAAGCCATACGTTTTCCCTTACAGCCACCGGAAAGCAAAAAAGCCCCCATGCTGGCAGCCAGACCAAAACAGATGGTGACCACATCGGGACGAATCTGTTGCATGGTGTCATAGATGGCCAGGCCGGCATAAACGGAGCCCCCCGGGGAGTTGATGTAGAGTTGGATGTCTTTTTCCGGGTCCTCTGCGTCCAAAAATAGTAGCTGGGCCACAATGGAATCTGCCACTTGGTCGTCCACAGGGGTGCCCAAAAAGATGATTCTTTCCCTTAGCAGACGGGAGTAAATGTCGAAGGCTCGCTCGCCCATGCCAGACTGTTCCACCACCATGGGAACAACGCTTTGGATGTTATTGCCCCCTAGGGTACTGAGGGGAGAACGGTAGGGAGAACGGGAGTTGACCATGGGTTAGGTACGGGGAAAGGTAGGGAAAATTAAGAAAAAGGCGGACAGGGATCAAGCCGGCGTCCAAGGAGTGGGGAAAAAAAACTTTTCCTTTACTTTGCTTTAGGTTAACTCAACTTTGTTGCCGACATGGTCTCATCTTACCTAGATTTACTTGAGCCTTGGGGGACTAACGCCCTAGGACAGGGAGGGCAGGAGGTTAATCTGCCCTGTCAATTTACCTATTCCGGAGATTTCTCCTCTAGTTTGCGGAGGCCCGGTATGCCTCTGACACCCCAAGGGTAATTTGGGCCAACGGGTTACTCTTCGTCGGAGGTTGCTTCCACATCCACGATGGCTTCTTCCTCTGCATCGTCGTCGGGAGTATCTTCCTCAGTCTGGCTGAGGCTACCCTCCGGCAACAGTTCAACGTCAGCCCATTCTTTGAGCAGATCCAGCACTTTACTTTCTGTGAGGGAACTTTCCACAAAGTTCACCAGCCGGGATTCGTCGATTTTTTCTCCCTTGAATTCCTGACGAAGCTCGTCACAGCGTTCCTTAACTTCTGCTTCGGTGGGCTGAATTTTTTCTTCTTTGGCAATGGCTCCTATCATCAGGTCGGTTTTAAGGTTGGCGATCGCCTCTGGGCGGGAATTGTCCTTGAGGGTTTGGAGCATATCATCCCCCTGACGGAACAGTTGGGAAACATCTAGTCCCATGCGTTCTAGTTCCATGGCGGTTTGGGCCACTAGGCGATCGCACTCCTGTTTGATCATGGTTTCCGGTAAATCCCCGGTGAACAGTTCCCCCAATTTTTTCTTAATGGCAGCCTTGATGTTGTCATCGGTGCGCTGTTTGGCCTGTTCCTGGAATTGTTTCTCCAGATCCGCCTTGAGCTCTGCCATGGTCTCAAACTCGCTCACATCTTCGGCGAAGTCATCGTCCAATTCAGGCAGTTCCCGGAATTTAATTTCTTTGAGCTTAATTTCAAACAACACATCTTCCCCCGCCACAGCTTCCAAGGGATAGTCCTCCGGAAAAGTAACCGGAATCAGTTTGGTTTCATCAACCGCCATTCCGACAATACCGTCCACAATACCAGCCACAAAACGACCGTCTTCTAGGGTCACCTCAAAATCAGACCCCTTCACTTCGGCGATCGCCTCTCCAGCTTGACCATCTTCTGCCACCTGAAAAGCGGCGTAGTCCACAATGGCCAGATCTCCCAGGGCCGCAGGACGGTCCTCCACCGGGACAAGGGTAGCCCGTTTTTCCTGTTCTCCCTTGAGCCACTGGTCAACGGCATCGGCACTGTATTCGATTTCTTCCGCCTGGGCAGTGATTTTTTTATAGCTCTCCGGTTCATATTCCGCTTCGGGGAACACATCCGCTGCCACCTTAATGGTGAGGGGCGCTTCAGGGTCAAAGATTTGAATTAGGTTTTCCATGTCCGAGCGCAGGGAAAAATTGCCAATGATGGGTAGTTCTTCTTGCTTAACCGCGGCTTTAATGCTGTCGTCGATCAACTCTTCAATGGCCGTGGCCTTGATATAGCTTTGTCCCAAACGCTGGATAACAATGGCCCGGGGCACCTTCCCCCGACGGAACCCAGGAATATTAACGGTGCGGGTTAACTTTTTGACGACGTTCTCATAAACTTTTTTCGACGCTGTGGCGGGAATCTCAATTTCTAGCCCAACTTGACTATCTGGCAATTTTTCCTGGGTAACTTTCATTGATGGGAAATCTCGATGGTGAAACAATGGGGGCAGTGGGCACTAAGTTCACCCCTGGAGGGCTGGGAAGGACTGCAGAAATCGGTCTGTGGGCCCTTCTACCCGTGTTATGCTAGGTTCACTTAGACCGAGGGAAATGTTTCCCTTCTAGCCCCGCAACGCAATGGCTCGGGGAAGACCTGTGGCGGTCAACCCAATTGATCATAATATAAGCCGGGTGCCATTTTTTCCTAGGGCGAGAATCTTTTCCCGCCGGGGGGTCCCCCAGGCCGGTTTGAGAGAATGGGACTAAATCAATGATTTTTCTAGCTGGACAATTCAATAATGGCTTTGCGGTTTAGGGGGCAATGCCCTGCGTCACAATTAGTTTTTTCTTTTTTGGCTGATTTTTTACCCCAACAACTTTGACCAACTGGGCTTAACTAAGCTTGATACTGCTTTCTGACTGCGTTGCCCATCTTTCGATCCCGATTAGCTACTGGAGGAGTAAGCTTTGCCATCACCGATACGCGTTGCCATCCTGGGGGCCACTGGGGCCGTTGGCACAGAATTACTGGAGTTACTGGCCAGCCGGAATTTTCCCCTGGCAGAATTAAAACTTTTGGCCTCGCCCCGTTCTGCGGGTAAAACCCTGGAGTTCCAAGGAGAAAAGTTACCGATCCAGGCAGTGGATGGTTCAGCGTTTAAAGGCTGTGACTTGGTGTTGGCTTCCGCCGGTGGTTCCACTTCCAAGCGTTGGGCAGAGGAAATTACCAAAGCCGGAGCGGTGATGGTGGACAATTCCAGCGCTTTTCGCATGGTGCCGGAAGTGCCCCTAGTGGTACCGGAAATTAATCCCGAAGCGGCCCAAAACCACCAAGGCATCATTGCCAACCCCAACTGCACGACGATTTTAATGGGGGTAGCCATCTATCCCCTGCATCAGCTCCAACCTATTAAACGCATTGTGGTGGCCACCTACCAGTCTGCCAGTGGGGCCGGGGCCATGGCCATGGAAGAAGTGAAGCACCAAAGCCGGGACATCCTGGAGGGAAAAATTCCCCAAGCTGAGATTTTGCCCTATCCTTTGGCTTTTAACCTCTTTCCCCACAACTCCCCCATCACAGCTAACCACTACTGTGAGGAGGAAATGAAAATGGTGCAGGAAACCCGGAAAATCTTTGCCGCAGAAGATATACGCATCACGGCCACCTGTGTGCGGGTACCTGTGCTCCGGGCCCACTCAGAAGCGGTCAACTTGGAATTTGCCACCCCATTCCCGGTGGAATTGGCCAAAACGGCGATCGCCAAAGCTCCGGGGGTAAAACTGGTGGAGGATTGGCAAAAAAATTATTTCCCCATGCCCATGGATGCCACAGGCCAGGACGACGTGTTGGTAGGACGTATTCGCCAAGATATTTCCCACCCCAATGGTTTGGACCTGTGGTTGTGCGGTGATCAAATTCGTAAAGGGGCAGCCCTCAATGCGGTGCAAATCGCCGAATTATTGGTGGAGCGGGGGTGGCTGTAGAATTTTTCCCAACCCATCCATGGTTACTTGCCCGCTGCCCTTTTTCGTTGAGATAGTCTATGGCTGATTTTGTAAGCACTTCCCCCTTTGGCCCTGTGTTAACTGCGATGGTTACCCCCTTCAATGCCGATGGTGGGGTGGATTATGGGGTAGCGGAAAAATTGGCTGACCATCTCATCACCCATGGCAGTGACGGCCTGGTGGTCTGTGGCACCACGGGGGAATCTCCCACCCTTTCCTGGGAGGAGGAGCATGAGCTATTTCGGGTGGTTAAACAAACCGTCGGCGATCGGGGTTCCGTCATTGCCGGCACTGGGTCTAACTGTACCCGGGAGGCCATGGAAGCAACCCAGATTGCGGCCAAGTTGGGAGTGGATGGTTCCCTCCAGGTAGTGCCCTACTATAACAAGCCTCCCCAGGAAGGTTTATTGGCCCATTTCCAGGCGATCGCCAATTGTGCGCCGGAGTTGCCCCTGATGTTGTACAACATTCCCGGCAGAACGGGCCAGAGCCTAGCCCCGGAAACGGTTTACCGTTTAGCGGAAGTGGAAAACATTGTGGCCATCAAAGAAGCCACCGGCAGTTTGGAGCAGGCTTCCCTAATTCGGGCCCATACCCCCGATGATTTTGCCATCTATGCCGGGGATGATGTGCTGACTCTTCCTTTATTGGCCGTGGGAGGGGCCGGGGTGGTCAGTGTGGCCAGTCATCTGGTCGGCGATCGCCTGCAGGCCATGGTGCAGCATTTTGCCCAGGGAGCAACGGCCCAAGCCCTCGAAATCCATTTACAGCTAATACCCCTATTTAAAATTCTTTTCTGCGCCACCAATCCCATCCCAGTCAAAACAGCCCTGGGACTCCAGGGTTGGCCCGTAGGATCGTTCAGACCTCCCCTTTGTGCTCTGTCCCCTGGCCACACCGAACAGTTACGAGACGTACTAAGGGATTTAGCCTTACTTCCCTAGGGTAAAGAACTTGGGGATAAATATTCGATTAACCCAAGGAAGATAGACCGAATCAATTGGGAAACTTGACCTTGGCGATACCAGTCAAAGAATGGCAGTCACAAGCTGAAATGATCTTTGATCAAATTTAATCAATTACCATCAACTCCATGGCTAAATCCCTGCCCAGTGTCGATGATTTCTCAATTTTTTTCTCAGAATAGGTACCTATCCGGAATGTATATGCTAGAATGGCATGAACTTAAGAGCGAAGTAAGTTTTTCGATTCCGTCCAAACCTGAATAGATAATCCATCCCATATGCGAGCTAGTTCATTACACCGATTAGCTAAAGGCTTCAGCGTCTTCTTTCCATTTTCGATACTTTCCGAGCCCAGAATGAGCTAAATTTTTTCTGAATCAGTCTTCGTTTTTACCTTCTGGCATTAGGGCTTGCCCTCTCCCCACCGGCTCCAAAGATTGCAAATACATTCACTCCTTGGGATGTTCTCAAAACTCGGTTCTATCCGTTTCTATAAATTCCCCAAAAACAAGTGGAATGCTAATCCAAAGATTGAATTGAATCGGTCGTTTGCTGATTGCTTAGCCCCGTTTTTGCTCTGCCCGGACCTCAGTTTGTTCTTCAATTTCTTCAAGTTGCACTGCGACTGTTGATTCTTAACTAGCTAAATTACAACGTTTTTTTATTTACACTATGGCTAAAAATACTCAAACCCAAGCCCTCAAAATTCTTCCCCTCGGTGGCCTGCACGAAATTGGTAAAAATACCTGCGTCTTTGAATATGACGATGAAATTTTACTGCTTGATGCGGGGCTAGCTTTCCCCACCGACGACATGCACGGCGTTAATGTTGTACTGCCGGACATGACCTACCTGAGGGAAAACCGGGAGAAAATCAAGGGCATGGTGGTTACCCACGGCCACGAAGACCACATTGGTGGCATTGCCTATCACCTCAAGCAGTTTGACATTCCCATTATCTACGGCCCTCGGTTAGCCATGGCCCTGTTACGGGACAAGCTGGAGGAAGCCGGTATGTTGGAGCGCACCAATTTGCAGACCGTCTCTCCCCGGGAAATGGTGCGTTTGGGCAAATCCTTTGTGGTGGAATTTATTCGTAACACCCACTCCATCGCCGACAGCTATTGTCTAGCTATTCACACACCTCTGGGGGTAGTGATGCACAGTGGAGATTTTAAAATCGACCACACTCCCATTGACGGGGAATTTTTCGACCTGCAAAAGGTGGCGGAGTATGGCGAAAAAGGGGTGCTCTGTTTACTGAGTGACTCCACCAATGCGGAAGTGCCTGGCATTACCCCCTCTGAAGCGTCTGTTATCCCCAACCTGGACCGGGTTTTTTCCCAGGCGGAAGGCCGTTTGATGGTGACCACCTTTGCTTCTTCGGTGCACCGGGTCAATATCATCCTCAGCTTGGCCCAAAAACATCAGCGGAAAGTAGCGGTGGTGGGGCGATCAATGCTCAATGTTATTGCCCATGCCCGTAAATTGGGCTACATCAAATGCCCCGATAACTTATTCGTGCCCCTCAAAGCAGCCCGCAATTTGCCCGACCAACAACAACTAATTTTGACCACTGGCTCCCAGGGAGAACCTCTGGCGGCCATGACCCGCATTTCCAACGGTGAGCATCCCCAGATTAAAATTCGCCAGGGGGATACAGTGGTCTTTTCCGCTAATCCCATCCCCGGTAATACCATTGCGGTGGTCAACACCATTGATCGCCTGATGATGCAGGGAGCCAATGTAATTTACGGCAAGCATCAGGGCATCCACGTTTCTGGCCATGCTTCCCAGGAAGAACACAAAATGTTGTTGGCCCTTACTCGACCTAAATTCTTTGTCCCCGTCCATGGGGAACACCGTATGTTGGTCAAGCATTCCCAGATGGCCCAGGCCCAGGGTATTCCCAGCGAAAATATTGTTATTGTCAATAACGGCGATGTAATTGAACTGACCGGCGATCGCATCCGGGTGGCAGGACAAGTTCCTTCCGGCATTGAATTGGTGGATCAAGCGGGTATTGTCCATGAGAGCACCATGGCTGAACGGCAACAAATGGCCGAAGACGGTTTGGTGACGGTGGCGGCAGCCCTAAGTAAAACTGGCACACTGTTAGCCTATCCTGAGGTACATTGCCGGGGTGTGGTGATGACCATTCAGCCTAAGTTGTTGGAAGAACTAATTGTCCGCACCATCGAGAATTTCCTCACAGAACGCTGGTCAGAGTTCACCCATGGTTCCAACGGCTCCACAGAGGTTAGCTGGAATGCGCTGCAAAAAGAATTGGAGTCTAGCTTGCAACGCCTGATCAAACGGGAATTACAGAGTAGCCCCATGGTTTTACTGATGTTGCAAACCGACACCCCCATCGAATTGGATCAGGTTCCCCAGAATGTAAGCACTGTCAGTGCGACTTCTGCTACACCAGCCCCCCGCAAAAAAGTGGTCCTGACTAAAACCCCAGAACCAAAAGTGAAAGCTAAACCAGAAAAGAAAGTGGTCACCACTGCCGAGCCTAGCGCCCAACCGGTCAGTACCACTAAGGTTTACCGTCGTAGCCGCAAACGCTCTACCACTTCTGTTTCTTCCTAAGATCCGGTATTGTTTTGGCTGGGGTTCTATCTATTGGGCCCCGGCCAATTTCTTTGTCAGTCCGGTAATTGTTGAGCAAAATTAATGTCCACTGTAATTCCTACCTCCCAAGAACCTGTCACCCTTCCCAATGAAATTCTAGAAATTTCCATCAGCATTGCAGTCAAGGAGTTAGACCCAACCCTAGTCAATGAACAGTTTTTGAAGTTCAGTGGCATTGTGTCCAACGAATGGGAATTGAACCAACAGCCAGTGGTAAGTAAAGCTGGTTCCCAATTGGTGTTTAAAAATGGGCTCAGCATTGTGGCCCAGCCCCGCTCCCTAACGTTTTTAGAAGGGATGAATGATAAAACGGCGGAAGTGGTAACCGTGGGCAAGGTCGCCAGTGCCTTTGTGGAAAAATTACCCAATGCCCAATACAACGGCGTGGTAGTAACCCCCAAATGTTTAATTCCCCTACCGGATCAAAACGATGGGGCTCGGAAGTTCATCACCGGTACTTTGCTGGCATCCGGTGCCTGGCAAGATTTGGGCAAGGCCCCCGTACAAGCGGCGGTGGAATTCACCTATCTTTTGGAAGGCTGTCAATTTAACCTCAAAGTTAACCAGGCAACTTTGCAGATTCCCGATCGCCAGGCAGTGAGTGCGTTGTTATTTGCGGGTAACTTCAATTACAGCTTGAATAATCCCAATCCCCAGGAACGGGTCAGCGTGGCCAAACAGTACATTGAAGCGTGGCAATCCGACTTGGATACTTTCCGGGGCATTGTCCACGAAAAATTCTTGGCGGAGCAACAACCCCAAACGGTGTTTGGTTAATTCGGTATAACTATTTGGGGGTTTAACACCTCTAACATGGAGCAATCAATCCGTAGAAATTTCCGTTGACCATACTTTATCCATGGACACCAAGCCCCCTCGACAACGATTGATTGGTTTGACCGGGGGCATTGCTACGGGAAAAAGTACGGTTACGGATTATTTACAGCAAAAATACAGCGTCCCTATCCTCGACGCCGACCTCTATGCCCGCCAAGCAGTGGAACCGGGTTCTGAAATTCTAGTGGCGATCGCCAGGCGTTATGGCCCGGAAATTTTAGACCAACAGGGACAGTTAAAGCGCCAAGCCCTGGGGGAAATTGTCTTTAATAATGCTGAAGAAAAACAATGGCTGGAGTCCCAAATTCACCCCTTTGTTGGGCGGTGTTTTCGGTCTGCCTTAGCTCAGTTAAAACAAGAGCAAACGGTGTTATTGAGCATTCCTCTATTGTTTGAAGCCCAGTTAACAGATTGGGTAACGGAAATTTGGGTAGTGACCTGCGGACCACAGCAACAGGTGGAACGATTGATCAAGCGCAACGGTTTGACGGAGGCAGAGGCTTTAGCTCGCATTACTAGTCAAATGCCCTTGGCGGAAAAGGTAGCTCTAGCGGATGTGGTGTTGGACAACTCCGGGCAAATTGCGGACCTAGAACCACAAATTATCAAGGCTTGGCATCACCGTTAACATTTCCTTGCACTGATACTTCCATCAGGCGATCGCCAGGGCGAAAACTGGACTAAGATTAAGTTCCGCAGAAACAAATCGAGCTCTATGCCGTCAGTGGGCATAAATCGCCAGAATTTTAACTTTTTAGACGCTACCATATTTAGTGTTTTGCCCCTACAATGAGACTCCCCGCACACTAGATATGGAGTCTTGTTCCGGCAAGACCGATGGCAAAATGAATCACTTGCAAGAATGGCGGCAAAGTTGTGTAGACGACCAACTAACCCGCCTCAATGTCACTCCCCTTTTAGGGGATGCCCCCGCCCAACATTTGCTTTATGCTGAAGCGCTCCAGCGCCGTAATGACGGCCGAGTTAGTGACGGTTTAATGAAACGTTATGCCCACGTGGCCTCGGGGGGCTGGTGGTGTTCTGGCATTGATTTACTGTCCGGGGAAAAAGATCTATGGGGGTGTTTTAAGCCCGATCGCCCGAGACAGGATGGGGAAAGCAGTAAGACCATTAAATATGAGCATCCTCCCAAAACACCCACGGGAATTTTTGCCCTGCGGGTGCCCCTCCATCTTTGGGAAAGGATTGCTGCTAAAGCTGGGGTAGTCCTGACAGAGGAGGATCAAGACCCAGACCAGCCGGATTTAGGTTTTTGGCAATGGTTGATGGGCCATCCGGAAATTCCTCTGGTAATCACAGAAGGGGCAAAAAAGGCGGGTGCTTTACTCACGGCCGGTTACGGGGCGATCGCCTTACCAGGAGTCCATAACGGTTACCGCACTCCTAGGGATGACCAGGGGCAACGGATCGGCAAATGCCAATTAATTCCCGCTTTGGGAAAATTAGCCGCTCCCGGCAGACAAATTCTGATTGCTTTCGATCAAGACAGTAAACCCAAAACTATCCAGCAGGTGAATCTGGCCATTCAACGGTTGGGCTATTTGTTCAGTCGCCAAGGGTGTGAAGTCAAAGTTTTGCAATGGGAGCATCACCTTGGTAAGGGCGTTGATGATGTGATTGCCCACCAAGGCAGTGATTATCTACAACAGTTGGTCGGCAAGGCCCTGCCGCTGGAAATCTGGAAAGCCCAACGACTTAACCGCCTCACCCATAGCCGGGGGATGGAAGTGGAAGCCCGGTATTTACCTCCTTTAACCATTCCCGCTGAAGAAAAATTAATTGCCCTACAATCGCCAAAGGGCACGGGCAAAACGGAATTTCTCGCTCGCATTGTCCGCCAAGCCCAGGCCGAACACAGACCAGTGTTGGTCATTGGCCATCGCATTCGTTTAGTGCAGGAACTGTGCCACCGTTTTCAGTTGCCCTATGTGGGGGATTTATCTAGTTCCCCCCTAGCTCGCCAAAGGGGTTTTGGTCTGTGTATCGACTCCCTCCATGGCCATTCCCAAGCCCAGTTTGACCCGGAACAGTGGCAAGATTGCCTAATTATCATTGATGAAGTGGAGCAGGTGCTCTGGCATGGACTGAATTCCGATACCTGCCGTCGTCAGCGGGTGGCCATTCTCCGTAACCTCAAGCAACTTTTGCAACATAGCCTAGGGGGAGAAGGACAAATTTATGTGGCCGATGCGGATTTAACCGATGTTTCCCTCGATTATTTGATCAGCTTGAGTGGCATTCCCCTCCAACCCTACGTGATCCGTAACCATTGGCAACCGGGGTTAGAAGAAGCATGGCCCATCTATCACTTTGGCGAAAATGACCCCAAGCAATTGGTCAAACAACTGTTGCATCACATTCGGGAGGGCGGTAAACCTTTCGTCTGTCTCTCAGCTCAAAAGCTCACCAGTGCCTGGGGCACCCGCAATCTGGAAGCCTACCTGAAAAAGCAGTTTCCCGATCGCCGCATTTTACGCATTGATGCCGAATCCCTATCCGATCCTCACCATCCTGCCCATGGCAGTTTGACCAACCTCAACCAAGTGTTGGCCGACTATGACATTGTGCTGAGTAGTCCGGCGGTGGAAACGGGGGTCAGCATTGACCTAAAAAATCATTTCACTTCCGTGTGGGGCATTGCCCAGGGCATCCAAACCGCCACTTCCGTTTGCCAATCCCTCAGCCGCATTCGCCAAAATATTCCCCGTTACCTCTGGGCCGCTAGCTATGGCTTTAACCAAGTGGGCAATGGAGCTACGGCCATTAGTAAGTTCCTCACCGCCGGCCATCGTTTGACGGAGGTTAATATCCGGCTGTTGCAACAATCGGATCTGGATAATTTGGATGATTTAGACACCGGTTTCCAGGCGGAATCTTTGCTCTGCTGGGCCAAAATGGCGGTGCGGATCAACCTGGCCATGGTCAATTATCGGGAATCCATTCTTGGGCTTTTGCACCAGGAAGGCCATCAGTTGTTGGGGCCGCCCCCAGCTTTACCGTCTTTGCCTGTTCCACCCAGCGATCCCGATCACCCCCTCAGTACGGTCGCTCCTCAGCCTTTGCAACAGGCCATTGAAGCGGTGCGGGAACAAAATTACCTTGCCGACTGCCAGGCGATCGCCGACGCTAAACCCCTAAAAGAATTGGAATATCAACAGTTGAAGAAAAGGCTAGTGAAAAATAGCCACGAACGGCAACGGCTACGGCGCTACGAACTGGCCCAACGCTACGGTATTCCTGTGACGGCGGATCTGGTGCAAAAAGATGACCAAAATTGGTATCAAAAACTGCGTTGGCATTACTTCCTCACCGTAGGCCGGCCATTCCTTGGCGATCGGGATGCCAAAATTGCCCGTTTACTATTGGATCAAGGACAAGGCAGTCTCTTTCTCCCGGACTTTAATGGTTCCCAATTGGGGGCCATCATCGGTACCTACGACATTATTGGCATTCCCATTCTGCTGGCCCATCCCCAACGGGAGTTGTGTGCCCTGGATGAGGACTTAATCGCCCTGGGTAAATTAGCCTTGGCTAACCGGGATGATATTAAAACGGTAGTGGGCATTGGTTTAGCCAAAAATGCTAGCCCCATCACCATTGTCCGTCGTTTTCTGGAAAAGCTGGGCTTTGGGATCCAATTAACCCGTACGAAAACTGTAGAAAAAAAACGAGTGCGGATTTATCAAATCACCTGTCCCCAGGATGGACGAGAAAAGGTCTTTCAAGCTTGGCTCCAAGGCGATCGCCAATGTCCCGGCAGTTCGGAACAATGGATGGCGGAATATTGGAAAAAGTTACAGAGTTCCCCCAGGGCAGAGGAGCAACATCAACCCTTTGTGCAACTCAGCCTGGAGTTAGGATAACTCCGACAAGAATGGCTAAGCCTAGGGCAACAATGCCTTGGCCCGATCGCCAAGGGCCTGGGCAGTTAGGCCGTTATAGGCCATCAGTTGTCCAGCGCTGGCGGTAGTTTCCCCCCGTTTCCAAGCAAATAGATCCCTGGGGCAAGCACTACGGAGTAGAACTGGTTCCAACATGGCTCCACTGCCACCGGTCACCCCAATCAACGCATCGCCACCAAACAGTTCGGTAAATTCAGCATCGCTCAAAAAGCCACTGTCCGCTTCGGAACAATCCTGCCATTGCACATCATGGGGACGGTACAAGCGCCGGGGATTAATTACCGAAACCACTTTTACCCCATAACCTTCACTTTCCAATTGACTGGCCGCTTCCAACACGGGAATTAGAGTCATATCGCCAATTACTGCAAAAACAATGGTTTTAGAGCCAGTGCTGTTGTGGAGTAGGATGCCGCCTTTGGCTAAACCCTGACGATTTTGCTCCAACGTAGTGCGGATGGGCAAAGGAGACTTACTGGCGGTGATGGGAATGCCTTTGTTGCTGGTGGTTAACGCCCAGTCATAGCAAACCTGAATACCGTTGGCATCACAGGGGAAAAGGGGAAAAATATTCCCATTCCGCATCATAGCGGCAAAATAATTCTCAATTTCCGGCCGTTGGTGAGTCCAACCGTTGCGCCCTTGTTCCAACGCTCCCGCTGTAAACAGGGTAATGGTGGAAGGGGTAGGACGACGTAGCTCCGCCATGGCCTGGGTCACCGTCTGCCAAATGGGTAAACCGTTAATAGCAAAGGACTCGTAGGAACACCAGAGGGTACGGCCTCCAAACAAAGCTTGGGCGGCGGCCAGGCCAGCACAGGCATCTTCGCTCAGGGGTTCATAAACTTGGCCGTTGGGTTGTTGGAAATAATCCTCATCCACCGTGGGATGGACAATTTTTAGCCCAACGTTGATGTTATTGATCCCAGAAGCGGCGTTACCGTCGGCGTTGGTAACCACAAAGTTTGAATCCTGTTTGCCCACATGAACCACCAATTCCCCCATGGCGGTGGTGGCTACCTGTTTATCTTCTAGGGCAAACTCCTTCAGGGGCAGAGTACCCAGATCCGCTAAAGGTAAAACGGATTCCGTCACCACGGTTTGGGAGGCGGGGCCACCGTGGGAACGTTCAAAATTGGTCCGCACCAATTGCCAAGCTTCGGGGGATAGGGCCCGTTCTTGCAAAGCACTGACAATATAATCTTTATCTAAACTGTCGCCGGGATAGAGGTTGTGGGATTTGGCCCCGGATTTGTGGACTCCCGCTCCTTTTAGTTGTTTGACAATCAGAACCGTTAACGTACCACCAAGGGCCGCCTGGGCCGCTTTGTCGGTGGCCTCCAACACTGCCTGGGTAAAAGCTAACCGTTGTTGGAAAGAAAACTTGGTGCTGTCAACAAAATCCCCCGCTTGATTGCTGTCGTCAAAATCTTTGGCGTTGACCAGAATGACATTTTTAAAACCGTTGCCCTGCCAGTAGTTAACCATGGCTTCATTGCTCTGGGTGGAAACCATGCTGTGGTGTTCTTGGCTAAAACCGTTCCAGACCAAAATGGGCAAAAAGTTTGTTACCTGGGGATAGGCCGTGTGGAAATGGCCAAAACTACTCATGATGTAGGGTTCCCCCAAACCACCATCTCCGATAGTTACGGGAAATAAAACGCCGGGATAAAGTTTTGCTCCGGCCATGGCGAAATGTTGACCTTGACCCAGGGGGCCTGCTGGAGCTAATAAGCCTGGGATTTGCCCTGAGAGGTGGCCCAATAGGCCGTGCATTTCCCGGAACCGATCGCCAAGTTCTTGGACATTATTAATCCCCATGGCTTCCAGGGAACGATCCAAAAACATGGTGCTGTAAAAACCGGGGGCATGGTGGCCCACTTCCGTCACCGTATTTTTGTAGCCCAACATGACCAGAGCGGCGATCGCCTCCGCAATGCTGGCAAAACCGCCGGGGTGACCCGATTCTTTACTGGCTGTGGTTTGGAGCGTTAAATATCTGAGGGCATCCGCCGCCAACAAAGTTTGATACACCGCCTGGGGATCATTGGCAGAACTGATGGCCTTTGCCCCACTGGCGATCGCCGTTTCCTGGCCATAACGATCAAAATCCGGCAGGTTTTCACCGAAAAAGCGAATTCCTTGGCAAAAAGCAGGGGCGGTGGAGGCGACGGTCATGGGAAAAAATCCTAGTCCAATGAAAAGTAACGATTGAGGCTAATTTTACCCCCTTGGGGAACACCAGATAATCCCCTATTCTGCCATTAAAAAAGATTGAGAAAAAGCTATGGTCGCTCAATCCCAATCTTTATGGTTTCCTTGCCCCCTAAATCTCCTCACTAAAGCTCCGGCAAGTTTGGGGGACTTTAAATCTTATTTTCCCCCCAAAAAAATTTGGGGGGCCAGGGGGGCTTTTAAAACAGGCTCTAGGCGGCGGAGGTTTGCAGACATTTGATGATGGAAGCTTTTTCCAATAATCCCACCACTTCTCCCGAAGGTTGCACCACCAAAAGTTCCGACAGTTTCTGTTGATCTAACAACTGGGCCACTTCAAACAAAGATTGATTGGCGTTAACGGTGACCATCTGTTGGGGATACTGCATCAAGCTATCCACTGTGACCTGGGGCCAATCGGAAGTGGGGACGTGTTTGATGTCTTCCGTAGCAAGTACACCTAACAGTTGATTGTCGGCACCAATAACCAAGAACCGTCGCCAGGGGGTTTTACCAATCACATAATCGTTAGCAAATTCCCGAATATTTAACCCGGCAGGAATAATGGGGCTGTTGGGAATAACCGCATCTTCAGCAGTAAAGGCTTCCATTTGCTCTTTGACCTGGGCGTTGCGGGCGGAGGAACCAGCATTTTGTAACAGGAACCAACCGATCAAAATGGTCCAGAAGCTACCGATGGGCAGAATATTTAAAATACCTAAGCTACCAATGGCGATCGCCAACCAACCGAAACCCTGGCCCACCCGACTAGCAATGAGAATACCTTTGTTTTGATTGCCCGTGATTTGCCACACAATGGATTTGAGCACATTGCCGCCGTCCAAAGGTAAACCAGGAATGAGGTTAAACAATGCCAGGGCGAGGTTGATCATGCCCAATAAACCAATGATGGCCTGCCCCGGCACAGGTAGGGGGATTTGGGTACCAACTATGGTTAAACCCAAAAAGAGCACTAAACTCACCGCCGGCCCGGCGATCGCCACCGCAAAAGCTTGCCAGGGAGTGTTGGATTCCTTTTCTAAACTCGCTAGACCACCGAACAAAAACAGAGTGATGGATTTAACTTCAATGCCCTGGGCTAAGGCAACCAAACTATGGCCCAACTCGTGGGCGACAACGGAAGCAAAGAGGAGTAAAGCTGTAATTAACCCCAAAATCCAGGGTGTGCCACCGGAAAGTTGGGGAAAGCGGGCTAAGTCTTGGCCATAGCTCAGGGTCACCAATCCTAAAATTAAAAACCAGGATGGGTTGACGTAAAAAGGAATGCCAAACAGACTGCCGACGCGGATATTGTTGTTCATAAACTGCCCCCCTAAACTGAGGCTTAACATGAATTAATTGTAACGAGATGTTAAGAATTGCCTGAGTGGGATAACCGTCGGGGTTAGTTCGGTTAAGCACCTTTCCCCCAATCCACCGTAGGATCTAGTCAACAGGCCTCGATTTCCGTTAACTTGCCCATGTTTTCCCCCAGCGTTTACTCAGAAATTATCGCTACCCTCCCCCCCAGTGTACGGTTGGTGGCGGTAACCAAAACCAAGGCGATCGCCGACATCGAAGCGGCCTACGGAGCGGGCATCCGGGATTTTGCCGAAAGTCGCATCCAAGAAGCTTTACCAAAAATCGAAGCTTTAGCAAATTACCAAGATATTAACTGGCATTTTATCGGACGTTTACAGAGTAACAAGGCCCGCAAAGTGGTGGAAAATTTTACCTATATCCATTCCGTTGATAATTTGGCGATCGCCGTCAAACTAGACCGCATTGCTGAGGAGTTGAACAAATTTCCCCAGGGATTATTACAAATCAAGTTACTGCCGGACGAGAATAAATCCGGTTGGACAAGGGAAGAATTAAAGCTGGATTTGCCCCAACTGGAGCTATTAAAAAATCTAAAAATTTGTGGCTTAATGACTATTTTACCCCTGGGTCTTTCCCCTGGCGATCGCCAACTAACCTTTGGGGAACTAAAAAATCTGGCCACAGCCATCAACCAACAATCTAGCCTGTCATTAACGGAACTATCCATGGGCATGTCCGGAGATTACCCAGAAGCCATTGCCGCCGGAGCTACCATGATCCGCTTGGGTACCATTCTCTTTGGCGATCGACTCTAAACTATACTCCCGCCCATAACAAAGAGACTCCATAATTTTTAAACATTGAATCTGCACTAATTAGCAGCATATTTTCTGTTTGTGCCTGGGCAATGATAATTCTGTCAAACGGATCACGGTGATGTAGGGGCAATGTCGCAACTTGCAGGGCATGGCGGGTTTTAATGTCCAGGAACTCAGCACCCAATTTCACCATGCGACTGAGAATGTAGTCGTCAATATTTTCTGGCAAGGGCAGTTTACCGATGGAAGTCTTAATTGACATTTCCCAAATACTGGCAACAGAAAGCCATATTTCGTTTGTCTCATCTATGATCTGGGAAATTGCATCTTCGTTCAATTTTTCCGGCTCAGTAAACCACCATAACCAGCACTGGGTATCCAACAAAAGTTTCACGTTAATCCTTCTCAAGATAATGGCCAAATATCATTTGGTAAAGGATCGTTAAAGTCATCTGGCACTACAAATAATCCTCGATCTACCCCTAAGCTGGAGCATCGATCCACGGATTTTTGCCTTTGCAGAGGAACCAACTTAGCAATGGGAATACCCTGGTCAGCAACGATGACTTCTTCCCCTGGTTTGATACTGTACAAAAGCTCAGGAAGATTGATTTCTATTTGGTCAACATTGACGGTCTCCATAGTGGATCCTAGTTTCTCTGGATTAACGCTAACTCCGATCATAGCTTGCTCTCATCGGGAATTATTTGACGGCACCAGAATATGAGTAAACAAATGGCGATCGCCGTTTATTTAACTAGCTCTGTGGACAATGGCAAAGGCGGAAGTGTAACCGTGTAAAAAGGTCTGAGCACCCACCTGGCCAATTTCTCCATTACAAAAGAAACCACCCAGGGCTACTCCAGGAAAATATTGCCCAAACATCTGGCTATCAAAATTGGGGGTACCATACAGGCCATAGCCTCTGCCCAAACAGGAAAACATCAATGCCCCGATCGCCGTAGAAGAAGATTGATTAGCCTCTCCTTCGGTGTAATGGCGCAAAAGAATTTGTAAGTCGTCGGCGGAAGTTTCCCGGTCCCGCAAATGGAATTGTAACCTTTGCCCCTTTCTCACCCGGTCTCCAATGGCGATCGCCCCTTGGCGGGGATCCACCCCCAGTAAGTTGCGAATGAGAAAATCCCCCGGTTGCAGAGTTAATTTAAATTCATCGCTGGCCACCCCCACAAAAAGGGAACTTTGGGCCAATTCCTGATCTTTGGGACTGAGGGTGGGAATCAGTTTCTGCAGGCTAGCCAGGGGCGTTTCCAACACCACCGTGCCACTGTCTGCATCCTTACCTTGGATTTCTGTAATGATATTTCTCTGCCCCTGGTTAACCACAAAGGGTTCGCCAATAGGCCGACAGCCCTGGGCCACCACACTACCGAGGCGAATATTGCCCGCTAAGGCTACGCCGATAAAACCATCTCCATAACGGCCAGCGGGATGATCAGAAGATTGCAAAAATAAACTGCCCCCCATGGCCACATTTTCCCCACTGGCTAAGCCACCCACTTTTGTTGCTTGGGGATAGGCAAAATCCAACCCGGCTAAAAAGTCTGTGATGCCCCCAGTCATCGGGTCGGCCAGAATAATAAAATCTGCGCCACTGGCCGGATCAACCCCCATTAAATCCACCCAACTTTGGGGCGGTGCGTCTAAATCGGGCATTCCTTCCCCATGGACATAGAATGGCGTCACCGTCACCCCTGGCAATTGGGCCACCGTTAAGCTCAATGCCACTTCTCCTTCTACTTCCTGCACTGTGGCATTGTTTTCCATGCCAATAATGCCGCCCCCCAAGCAACCGATTAAATTCGGTACTGACAACTTTTCTTGCACTAGGGGCATTAACCGGGCCGCATCGCTGGCAAAGCTGGAGGAAAGGAAGATAATCGCCAAGTCCCATTGTCCCTGACCCCCCACCTTGGCGATCGCCTCATCCAATGCCCTCTCCAGGGATGGTCTGGTAGAAAGAGCATTAACCCACCGCAGAGAATGTGTCATAGGAGAAATAAAGTAATGAGGTGCTCGACGGGATGGCAAAGGTAACCAAAAACCTTGCCCAAAAGTAGGACTGGCGTAGACTACCATCGTAACTTCTCAGATCAAATTGCAGAAAATCAGCGACAAAAAATCTCCCCTGCCCCAAAATTACTGTCCCCATTCCCTTTGCTAACCTATGGCAAAATGATGAAGGCCTAACAGTAAACTCCCTCCCATGACCACTTCCCTGCCGCCCCAATATGAACCCACCGTCACCGAAGCCAAATGGCAAACAGCGTGGGAAGAAAGTCATGCCTTTAAAGCCGATCCCGATCGCCCAGGGGAACCCTATTGCGTGGTGATTCCGCCCCCCAATGTGACAGGTAGTTTGCATATGGGCCACGCTTTTGAGAGTTCTTTAATAGATACTTTGGTTCGTTATCACCGCATGCGGGGGGACAATACCCTCTGGTTACCGGGAACGGACCATGCCAGTATTGCTGTGCAAACCATTTTGGAACGTCAGTTAAAAGCGGAGGGGAAAACGAGGGATGATTTGGGCCGGGAAAAGTTTTTGGAACGGGCCTGGCAATGGAAAGCGGAGTCCGGCAGTACTATTGTTAACCAACTGCGGCGTTTGGGAGTGTCTGTGGACTGGACCAGGGAGCGGTTCACCATGGATGAAGGACTTTCCCAAGCAGTAAAAACAGCATTTATTAAGTTGTACGAAGAAGGATTAATTTACCGGGGTAATTATCTGGTCAATTGGTGTCCGGCTTCCCAGTCAGCGGTGTCGGATTTGGAAGTGGAAAACCAGGAAGTGGACGGTCATTTGTGGTATTTTCGTTATCCCCTCACCGACGGTAGTGGAGAACTAGTGGTGGCCACCACCCGACCGGAAACCATGCTGGGGGATACGGGGGTGGCGGTTAATCCCCATGATGAACGCTATGCCGCCATGGTGGGCAAAACCATTACCCTACCTTTAGTGAACCGGGAAATTCCCATTGTGGCCGATGAGTTGGTGGACCCAGAATTTGGTACCGGCTGTGTGAAGGTTACCCCCGCCCACGATCCCAACGATTTTGTCATGGGGCAACGGCACAATTTACCTTTTATTAATCTGCTCAACAAAGACGGTTCCCTAAATGAGAATGGTGGGGATTTTGCTGGCCAAGACCGCTTTGAAGCCCGCAAAAATGTGGTGCAAGCCCTAGAAGCCCAGGGTTTTCTGGTCAAAATTGAACCCTATCGTCATTCCGTACCCTACGGCGATCGGGGTAAGGTGCCCGTGGAACCGTTGTTATCCACCCAATGGTTTGTCAAAATTGAAAGCCTAGCCCAAAATGCCCTGGCCTGTTTGGACGAGGATAACTCTCCTAATTTTGTGCCGGAACGGTGGGGTAAGGTTTATCGAGACTGGTTGGTAAAGCTCAAAGATTGGTGTATTTCCCGGCAACTGTGGTGGGGTCATCAAATTCCCGCTTGGTATGTGATCAGCGAAACCAATGGAGCCATAACTGATCACACCCCTTTCATTGTGGCCTACGACGAGGCCGAAGCCTTAGCTAAAGCGAAAGCAGAATATGGCCCGACGGTGCAATTGCAACAGGACCCCGATGTGTTGGATACCTGGTTTTCTTCGGGACTGTGGCCCTTTTCCACCATGGGCTGGCCAGAACAAACAGACGATTTGGCCAAATATTATCCCACCAGCACCCTAGTAACGGGTTTTGACATTATCTTTTTCTGGGTGGCCAGGATGACCATGATGGCGGGGCACTTCACCGGCCAAATACCCTTTAAGGATGTCTATATCCACGGCTTGGTGCGGGATGAAAATGGTAAAAAAATGTCTAAATCGGCCAACAACGGCATTGATCCTTTGTTGTTGATTAATAAATATGGTACCGATGCGCTACGTTACACCCTAATTCGGGAAGTGGCTGGAGCGGGGCAAGATATTAGCCTGCAATACGATCGCCAGAAGGATGAATCGGAGTCGGTGGAAGCGTCCCGTAACTTTGCCAATAAACTGTGGAATGCGGCCCGGTTTGTGATGATGAATCTGGATGGTCAGACCCCGCAGCAATTGGGTCTAGCCCCTGGGGAAGATTTAGAATTGGCAGACCGTTGGATTCTCTCCCGTTTGAATCAAGTTATTCAGCAAACTCGAGAGCAAATTGAAGATTACGGCCTAGGGGAAGCGGCCAAGGGCCTGTACGAATTCATCTGGGGTGATTTTTGCGATTGGTACATTGAGCTAGCTAAACCCAGACTCTGGAATAAGGAAGGAGGAGACGTCGGCACCCAGCGTCAATTGGTGGCCCGCCAAGTTTTGGCCCACACGTTGGACAGCATTATTAAGTTGCTCCATCCCTTTATGCCCCATATTACGGAGGAGCTGTGGCAAACTCTGCACCAGGCGGAAGGACAATTTTTGGCTTTGCAGGCCTACCCAACGGTTAACCAATCCTTAGTTGACCCAGCTTTGGAAACTCAGTTTGCTCTGTTAATTGAAACTCTCCGCACCATCCGTAATCTCCGGGCAGAAGCTGGCATTAAACCGGGAGCCATGGTCACTGTTATCCTCCAAAGTGAAAATGACCAGGAACGACAAACCCTCCAGCTAGGAGAAACCTATATTCGGGACATTGGCAAAGTGGAAAATCTCCAAGTGGTGTCCCAACTACCTCCAGAACAAACCCAGGCGATCGCCGGTGTGGTGGATACAATTCAGGTGCTCATTCCCCTATCCGGGCTAGTGGATTTGGATATTCTCCGCAATAAAATCCAAAAAACCTTGGATAAAGTGACCAAAGAATATGAAAGCATCGAAAAACGCCTTAGCAATCCCGGTTTTGTTAATAAAGCCCCAGAGGAAGTGATCGCCGGAGCTAAGGAATCCCTCAATGCCGCCGCTGTTCAACGGCAAATGCTCCAGGAGCGACTTAAAATGTTGGGCTAAAAAAGCTTGTGATGCCCCTTCAGACCAATCTTTGGATCAAAATAGAGCACCACTTTCAGCTTATTTATCGTTATCCACCAAAAGCTTGTTTAAAAAGCCACAATCCGCCCCCTAAATACCCTCACTAAACCGTCGGCAAATTTGGCAGACTTTGAACACTGTTCCCCCCAGAGTTGGGGGGCTAGGGGGGCTTTTAAAACACTTTATAATCCTGATATCTTCTACCACTTCAGGAGATTGAATTGTTCCATATCGGTTGTTTCCCGGTTGCGGTAAATGGCTAGCACGATCGCCAGACCCACAGCGGCTTCGGCGGCGGCAATGGTAATGACAAAAATGGCAAACACCTGGCCCCGAATGTTGCTCGGATCAAGATAATTGGAAAAACCCATCAGGTTGAGGTTAACTGCGTTGAGCAATAGTTCAATGGACATCAACACCCGCACCGCATTACGGCTAGTGATGAGACCATAAATGCCAATGCAAAAGAGGGCGGCCGCTAGGATCAAACAATATTGAAGCTGCAAATGCATAGTGGGGTAAGAGAAATTTAACTAGAGTTATGAATAAAACCGTAAATAAAATTAGGTTAGGGCGGAAGATTTTTGCTTAAGTTTTGCCCAATTAACCGGCAAGATTGAAGAAGCTGCCACTAACCTACCTAGGCAGCATCTATTTGGAAGCGGAGGTTAACTCCCGGGGACGCTCTGGCAAAGTCAGGGCCGTGGCGGTTTTGTTTTCCTCGGACAATTCGGGAATTAAGTCCCGACGGGCCAAAATAATTGCCCCCACCATGGCCATCAATAGCAGAACGGAAGCCAACTCAAAGGGCAAAAGGTAATCACTAAAAAAGTGTTTGCCAATGGTGACTAGGGTGTTTTCCACAAAAGGCCCCGTTTCATTAATCTGCCAGGGGGTGATCAACACCATGGTGCTCAACAGGGCAAAGATGCCGGTACATACCAGAGCAGTGGAAACATTTCTTAGCCAACGACCGGGAATTTTGGAAAAATCCTCCCGTTTATTGACCAACATAATGGCAAAAAGAATAAGTACACTGACTGCCCCCACGTAAACTAGCACTTGGGCCGCCGCCACAAAATCCGCATTGAGCAGAATATAAATACCGGAAATACTGAGGAAAACTCCCCCCAATAGGAAGGCAGAATAAACAATATTAGAGAGCAGTACGACCCCCAGGGCCGCCCCAATGACTAAAAAAGCCAGGATTAGGAAGGATATGTACTGAACACCTTCAGCTAAATTCACAGTGGTTAATCTCCTAGGTACGGATAGTGGAAGGGCAAAATTGGTTCACAACGAGTTTACTTTAACGGGTAAAGCCAAGGAATAAATCATCAACCTATTCTGCTTTCACCAAATCTTCGGGATGTTGTCCGGCCCGTTGACTACCCTTGGGTAAATTGTGGGGTTCTATTACTCCTTTGGGTAAGTAGCCTAGTTCCCGCAGGGGAGTCACCATGGGGTCTTCGGTCACTTTATAGGGCAACCTTCCCAAAGCCACGTTGTCATAGTTCAAGTCATGGCGATCATAGGCCGCCAATTCATATTCCTCGGTCATGGAGAGGCAGTTTGTGGGACAGTACTCCACGCAATTACCGCAGAAAATACATACACCGAAGTCGATGCTGTAATGTTTGAGTTCTTTTTTCTTAACTGCCTTATTAAATTCCCAGTCGACTACGGGCAAGTTAATGGGACAAACCCGCACACAGACTTCACAGGCAATACATTTATCAAACTCAAAATGAATTCTGCCCCGGAATCGTTCTGAGGGAATGAGCTTTTCGTAGGGATATTGCACCGTGATGGGCCGACGACTCATGTGGTCAAAGGTAACTGCTAACCCCTGACCGATATACTTAGCCGCTTGCAAGCTCTCTTTAGCGTAATCGCCTACCTGTTTGAGAATGTTGTTAAACATAGATTTGGGATTGGGATAAGCAAATGATTAAAGGTTTAAGTCGGCCAAAGTTAGAAGCTGGGCTAAGACAAATTTCAGTGACATCCCAGCTAATCTTTGTTGGAAGAGGACTAACCGCCAAAGGCCATGGGAAAGGTCAATTTCAGGGCGGCAGTGATGAGAAGGTTTGCTAGGGCAACGGGCAATAAAAATTTCCAACCCAAGTTTAACAATTGGTCAATACGCACCCTGGGCACTGTCCAACGGAGCAAAATAGCAATGAAGATGAGGAAATAGGACTTCAGCACCGTCATGGTGATACCGAGGGCCGCCATCAGCACCTGCAACCAGGAAGTGGTAGGGGCAACTCCCAGCCAATTGGCCACATTTTCCAGGGGAATGGGGAAGTCCCAACCGCCCAGATAAAGCACCGAAAATACCAAGGCAGAAAGTACAAGGTTAACGTAGGAGCCAAGGTAGAACAGGGCGAATTTCATCCCAGCATATTCGGTTTGATAGCCTGCTACCAATTCTTCTTCGGCTTCCGGTAGGTCAAAGGGTAGTCGCTCACATTCCGCCAAGGCTGCAATCCAGAAAATCAGAAAGCCCACCGGTTGCCGCCAAATATTCCACCCCAAAATGCCGTAACCGGACTGTTGGTCAACGATGTCGATGGTGCTGAGGCTGTTAGACATCATCACGATCGCCAACACGGCCAGGGAAAGGGGAATTTCGTAGCTAATGGACTGGGCTGCCGCCCGGAGACCCCCCAAAAGGGAATACTTATTATTGGAAGCATAACCAGACATCAACAACCCGATGGGAGCAATACTGGAAAGGGCAATCCAGAGAAAAATACCAACGTTAATGTCAGTAATGACCAAGTTCTGGCCGAAGGGCACGATGAGATAGGAAAGAAAAACCGGCAGTACCACCAGTACAGGGCCAAGGGTGAACAACCAGGGGTCAGCCTTGGCGGGTACTACATCTTCTTTGAATACTAGCTTGATGCCATCGGCCACGGGTTGTAACACCCCTAAAGGACCTGCGTATTCTGGCCCAATCCTTTGTTGAGCGGCGGCGGAAATCTTTCTTTCCAGCCACACCACCACCAACACCCCGACGGTAGCTCCGATGATCATCAAAATGGAGGGGAGGGGAATCCAAAACAGCTTCGCTAATCCTGGGGGCAGGCCAAAACCCTGGAGTGACTGAAGAAAACTATTCTGAAGATCAATGCCTGAAGTCATGGTGCCGTCCGCTGGGAGGGTTGAAATGATTAACTGAGTCTCAGCTCAGCAAGCTTGCCGATTATTGTAATGAAATTTACCTGCTTAGTATAGTCCCAATAGTTTTGATGGTTATGATTAGAATTCTTGAAGGGTATAGCTCTCTTGGGGTCGGTGGTGTCCTCGTTCTTCAAGATCCCTAGGGTTTTTTCCCTACCCTGGGCAGCCCTCTAGTAACCAGTCCTGCCCCTATCAAAACTTCCTTTTGCCGCCCTATGTTGCGTTTTGCCCGTTCTCTCTATCCCCTGATCTTATCCGTAACCAAAAGTGATCCGGAAAGGGGCCATCAACGGCTTATTCAAACTTTAAAGAAAGTGGATACCATGCATCGCAATGGTTTTGCTGTGGCCATGGAGCAACTGGAGCAAGCTTTTACCCATGCAGACCCTCGTTTACAACAAACCTGTTGGGGCTTAAATTTTCCCAATGTGCTTGGTCTATCGGCTGGCTGTGATAAGGAGGGGGAAGCGGCCGCCGTTTGGCCTGCCCTGGGTTTTGGTTTTGCGGAATTGGGGGCTGTGACCAAATATGCCCAACCAGGGAATGACCGTCCCCGTCTGTTTCGTTTGCCACAAGACCAAGCAGTGTTAAACCGTTTGGGGGCCAACAATGAGGGGGCCGTGGCCATGGCGGCAAAATTAAAACACACCTGGGACTACTATCCCCGTACCATTCCCATTGGCATCAATCTTTGTAAGTCGAAAATTACTCCCCTGGACCAAGCGGTGGAGGATTACGTTTTTAGTTTTCAGACCTTGGCCCCGGTGGCGGACTATTTTGTGGTCAATGTCAGTTCTCCCAATACCCCTGGGTTACGCAGTTTGCAGGAGTCTGACGAGTTGCCCCGCATTTTTGCTGGCTTGCAATCGGCTAACCATTGGCAAAAACCCCTTTTGGTAAAAATTTCTCCAGATCTGTCCTGGGAGGCGATCGCCGTCATTATCGACCTAGTCAAAGAACATAACCTCTCAGGCATCGTCGCCACCAACACCAGCACCAGGCGATCGGGGTTGAAGACAAAAATTTTGCCCCAAACAGGTCAACCCATAGAACAGGAAGCTGGCGGACTGAGTGGTCAACCCATTCGAGACCGAGCCACAGAGGTAATCCGCTATATCTATCAACAAACTGGCGGCACCATTCCCATCATCGGCGTGGGGGGGATTTTCACTGCTGAGGATGCCTGGGAAAAAATTCAAGCAGGGGCGAGTTTCCTACAGATTTATACCGGCTGGATTTATGGCGGTCCTTGGGTAGTCTCCGATATCTTGCAGGGCTTGGGGGAAAAATTAGCGGCTGGGGGCTTTTCCCATATCAGTGAAGCAGTGGGAATAGATACAATAGGCAAGGCCCCAGAGTAAGTTTGACTAGTTACCGATTGCTCCAACCCTGGAGAAAAGCTACATAATGCCCATTGTCACCGGAGCTTTAGTGGGTTGATCTGGGGCCAGCATCGAACCCCAATGAACAGGCTCTCAATTATTTTTCCCAACCTTGTTATGGCCAACGCTACTTTACCTCCCAATCTCGCTAAGATTGTCGAACGCTTCCAACGGCACACTGACCCCAAAAAACGGTATGAGCAGTTGTTGTGGTACGGCAAAAAGCTGGAGCCGATGATGGAGGAAGGGAAAATTGCCGCTAATAAAGTCCAAGGTTGTGTTTCCCAGGTTTATATCACCGCTGACCTGGAAGATGGCAAAGTAATGTACCAGGGGGATTCCGATGCCCAATTGGTCAAGGGTTTGGTGGCCTTACTAATTCAGGGTTTAAACGGCTTAACCCCCACGGAAATTGTCGAGTTAACGCCGGATTTCATTGAAGCGACGGGTTTACAGGTGAGCTTGACCCCCAGCCGGGCCAATGGTTTTTATAACATTTTTAAGATGATGCAAACCAAGGCGATCGCCTTTCAGTTGGGCCAGTCCTATGGAGAAGGTTGACCAAGCAAAATTGTTCCTGGGTTTAGACTTTGGTACGTCCGGGGCGAGGGCGGCGGTAATTGATCAAAATAAAGAGTTAATTTGGCAGGAAAAAGTCCAGTTTTCCCAGGTTCCCGGCCCCCAATTGGTTACCATCTGGCGGGAAAGTTTGTTTCATCTTTTAGATCAAATTCCCGATGAACTAAGCAGTCAAATCCAGGCGATCGCCATTGATGGCACTTCCTCCACGGTTTTACTGTTGGATAGCCAAGGCAATGGGTTAATGGAGCCTCTGTTGTATAACGATGACCGGGGCAAAGAAGTTAAGCATTTATTATCAGCAATAGCTCCAGCAGATCATTTAGTGCAAAGTGCTACTTCTAGCCTAGCCAAACTGCTTTGGTACTCCCAACAACCGGAGTTTGAACGAGCTAATTACTTTTGTCATCAAGCGGATTGGTTAGCAAGTTTGCTCCATGGTGGCAGACCCGTTAGTGATTATCACAATGCCCTCAAGCTGGGCTACAATCCCCACAATTTAACCTATCCTGATTGGTTAAAAAATGCTTCTTGGTTTGCCCTTTTACCTCCAGTAATTGCCCCCGGTAAAGCAATTTCCCGCTTATCTCCCAGCATTGCCAACGCAGAAAAATTCCCTAAAAATTATTTGGTTTGTGCCGGCACCACGGACAGCATTGCTGCTTTTTTAGCCAGTGGCGCAACGCAACCAGGGGAAGCGGTCACTTCTTTGGGTTCCACTCTGGTGCTGAAGTTACTAAGTGAAAAGCCAGTGACGGATCTAGCTAGCGGTATTTATAGCCATCGTCTAGGCGATTTATGGTTAACGGGGGGAGCTTCCAATGCGGGGGGAGCAGTGTTACAACATTATTTTTCGTCAACGCAGTTAACAGCATTAAGTGCCAAAATTAATCCCCATCAACCTAGTGACTTAGATTACTATCCCCTTTTGCAACCGGGGGAAAGATTTCCCATTAATGACCCTAATTTATTACCCCGCTTGGAACCCAGACCAGAGAATGATGCAATTTTTTTACAAGGTTTATTGGAAGGTTTAGCTCGCATTGAAGCCCAGGGTTATGAAAAGTTGCAAAAGTTGGGGGCAACAACCTTAACAAAGGTGTTTACTGCTGGGGGTGGGGCACAGAATTTAACTTGGCAAACTATTCGGCAAAATTTGCTCCAGGTTCCGGTACAAAAATCCGTTCAGTCAGAAGCGGCCTATGGTTCTGCTTGTTTAGCTAGAAGTAGTAAATCTTGGGAATGAAGATTAAATCATCGTCCCTAGATGGTTGTCTACAATATAATCAACCAAACCCTACACCCAAATTTTATGAAGCTGAAAGTATTAGTCTGGCAAGAACAAGACCAATGGTGCGCTTCTGTTCCTGCTTTGCCTGGATGTCACACTTGGGGGAATAGTTACGATCATCTGATGGAAATGGTCAAAGAAGCTGTGGAAGGATGGCTTGAAGTTGCTAGTAAATAAGAAGAGGCGATCGCCAAGAACAACAAGTATGAGCCACACTTTTCAGCAGATTTTACAATTGATAGAGAAACAGGAAGTTAAAATATCTGCCCATGGCTACGACGAACTGGCCAGCGATAACATTTTTGTGACGGAACTTCTGTCCAGCGTGAATCAAGCCGAGGTTATAGAAGACTATCCTGATTATCCCAAAGGAGCTTGTGTCCTTGTTTTACAAAAAGATTTACAAAATCAGCCTATCCATGCCGTTTGGGGAATACCCAAAAATTCAGATTCTCCCGCTGTTTTAATTACGGCTTATCGGCCTAGTAACAACAAATGGGAAAACGACTACAAAACAAGAAAATTATGAACACCAGAACCCAAACAAAAATTATTCACGAAGGGGACTATATGGCAGAAGTTCAAGTTGAGCTAACCTACACTGATCATGATTGGTCTCCTTACTTATCTCTTACAGAAGCGCAAAAACTTGATCAACTCAGGCTGGCCCTGCGCAGAAATGATGTTAAAACTGCGTCTAGTCTTGCTCGTGTCTACCATCTGACCCCCGTTGTGGTCGCTTAATAAAAAGCTGATTCAAACAGAAAAAATGATGAATTGCAATGCCATGGCGACAGCAGGTTATAACGAAAGCCCACCTTCCGCAGGTTCCACTAATAGTGGTAAATTTTTCACAAATATACCACCTATAGCGTAGTCTTTTTGCACTTTTGGGCTGAGGGCAAAAAGGAAAAGCTTGAAATGGGCTTGGTGTCGTACTCAACCATAAATAAAAATACACTACCTGCGGAATGTAGGATAAAAGGCAGAGCTAAGGAAATAGACTTATCGCAGTCCTATATTTTGTACTGACAACAACCTCGGTTTAGTGATCTTCATCAGCATTTCTTGGTGTTCCTTGCGTCTATTGCATAGCCACGGGGACTTTTGCCCTCACCACTGAGATACAGCCGGTTCTTTTCCACTAAATTACGGGCTAATTCATCCAATTCACCAGGCGTTAATCCCCGCTTGTACTCAGTGCAAAGTCTTCTCACTATGCGGGACTCAGTTTCTTTGACTGTTGGGCCACCAGGGTAGCGAGTACGGAGAGGGGTCGGCAGTGCAGAGCGAGGAATGAATTCTACTTCTGTCCTGGTGGGGAGATTGGGAGGGCTGGAAGGAAAATCAATCTCAATGTAGTCATTTCTCTGTAATCCCTGGCGTATTTGGGGTGGTTGGCTAGAAACGGGAGCAATGGTCGAAGTTGAGGTGGATGGAATGACCACACCATTGCTACTGTTTGGGGTATTACTAAATCGCTCTTCTACGGTGATTGGAATTGAGTTAACTTGATTGGAATTACTGCGATATCTATAGGGAGTGTATTGTCTTTGTAATTGTTCTAAATCTTGCCTAGGCTGGTTAAACTTCGCCGGTAATGCTTGAGGAGAGCGAATCTGAACTGGTATCGGTTCATTGTTGGTGCGAGATTTAACCCAGTCCAACCACCAATTAAATTCTTCCGTTTGGGCGCTGGCTGAAGGTGCCAGGGTGCCGATCGCCAGTAAGGCAAGGGTAAAAGTACGCATGGGGTTTTGTTTGTGTTGGTAGCTTATTTTGGCGATCGTCTTTACATTCGAGAATTTGCATCTGTCCACATTATTCTAAAGGTTCGTGACGGATGTATCGGTTGATGCTTTAATCACAGTTTCCAATTTAGCAAGGCGACTTTGGAGATCTTGATTTTCCTGTTGGAGTTTTTCCAGGTTAGTTTGCAAATTTTTAATTTTTTCGTCACTGCCAATTTTGGCTTGGACTTTTTTAACCGCCTCTTCCGCCATGCGCCGCACCCGACCATCGGGGGTTTGGTTGGCAAGATTTTGCGAAATATCGATCGCCTTGGGGGTTTCCATTTGGCCAAGGGCAGAAGTAACAGAAACTTGGGTGAGGAAAAATTCTTCCTGGGCGATCGCCGTTAGTCGTTCCAGAATCTCCGTTAACTTTTCCGGGGATTGACCGATGGAAACAGCACCTAAAGCTCGAATGGCAGCTAAACGCAGGGGTTGGGGCGTACCATTGGCAGTATAGGCTAAAATTGCGTCCACCGCTTGGGCAGAAGTGGTCAGTTGGCTCAAACCGGCGATCGCCCCACAACGGACAACTTCATTCCAGCCGGAGCGATTTTTTAAAACTTCTGTCAATTGTTGAATAATTTCCCCTTCGTTATTTTTGAGCAGACCAGTGCCGAGGGCACCCAGGGCCGTCGCCGCTGCCGCTTCAGCGTAATAACTGGTTTCTCCTTGGGTCAAACATTTTTTCAAAGCTTCGTAACTAGCTTCGGTTTTTACCTTGGCTAAGGCTGAAATAATCGCCCGCCGCACTTTGGGGTGGTCGTTTTTGTCTAAACCATTGATTAATGCCGTTCCCGCTTGTTCCAGGTTAATACCCGCTAATTGCTCGGCAATCTCCACCCGCACACCCCAGAAAGCTTCTTTTTGCAATCTTTCGCCTAAAAATTCCACCGCTTCCAAACCGCCTTGTTTGCCAATGGCGATCGCCGCTTGAATGCGGGCAATGGGATCGGGGTCATGGGTACATTGGGCTTTTAATTCCGTTAAAGGATAGGCTAATTCTACGGTTTTAAGGAAATTATTGCCCTGGTCAAAACTGATAAAATCTGGCTTACGGGTTAGGGGAAAATAAAAAACCTGCTCCCGTTCTTTGAGTTGTAAAGGAATAACTTGACTGGTAACTTTTTCTCCGTCTAAAAAATTAAAAGCAACAGGGATTTTTAGGTTAAACAAATCTTTGTGGTCACTATTAGCCTTGGCTTGGGTTTGGGTCACCGTTAACTTGGCTAATTTATTGTCATTATCCCAACTGTAACTAACTTTAAATTCAGGGTGACCGCCCCGGAAAACATACTGATCAAACAGCCAGAGTAAATTAAAGCCCGTAGCCTTTTCAATGGCCCGCAGTAAGTCCACAGTTTCCACAGTGCCATGGGCATGGTCATTCACAAAAGTATGGACAGCTCTAAAAAATAGCTCATCCCCCAACACCGCCCGGATCATGTGGTAAACACAGGCTCCCTTTTCATACAAATGGCGATCGTAAAGCTCAATGGCTTCGCGATAAACGTGGGTAACAATGGGACGACGGTAGCGGGAACTATCCTCTGCTAAATAGTTACGAGCTTCCCCCAACAGGTAATAGGCCGCCTCATCCTGGCCATATTCATGGTCTGTCCATAAAACCTCAGCATAGGAAGCCATACCTTCCTTGAGCCAAGCATGGGACCAATGTTTAACAACAACTAAATCCCCAAACCATTGGTGCGCCAATTCATGGGCTACTAAACTTTCCGTATTGCGGTTATCTAATGCCGCCCGTTCATCTAGTAAACACCGGTCCATTAATAGGGTGGTGGAAGTGTTTTCCATGCCCCCGAAAATGAAATCTGCCACGCAAACTTGGTCATAGTTGGGGTAGGCATAGGGATAACCAAAAGTTTGGTTAAAAAACTCGATCATTCGGGGAGTTTTGCCCATGCTCCGTTGTCCATCGGCTTCCCTTCCTTTTTCCACGTAGTAGCGCACTGGCAGATCGCCATAATGATCTACTATTTCGGCAAAGTCTCCGATCGCCAGGGTCATTAAATAGGTAGGGTGAATTTGACTTTGGGACCAGTGGAAAATTTGCTCATTGCCTAAATCTTTTTGCTCAATTAAACTGCCGTTGGAAATAACCCGATGGGGTTTGGCTACCTGCACCCGAATTTCCGATGTGGCCAATTGTCCTGGGTAATCAAAACAGGGGAACCAATAGCGGGAATCTTCATCTTCCCCCTGGGTCCACACTTGCACCGGCTTATCGGGGTAATGGCGATCGGGCTGGATAAAATAAATGCCCCGGCGGGGATTTTTCAATTCGTACTGAATTTCCAGGGTGACCGGTTCCGTTCCCAGGGGTTGCAATGGGTTGATGGTTAATTTTTCCCCGTCATAGTCAAAGCTTTGGCTCACCCCCTTAATTAAGACCCAGGCAATTTTCAAGTCCACTGCGTCCAACGTCAATTGCTCAATGCCAGCTCGCACCGGCGTGAGGGCGATGCGACAAACTCCCTGTAAATGCCGTTCCTCCAGGTTGATTTTCAAGTCCAAAAAAATATGATTTACCTGCCCCGGGCGATCTGGATTGTAGTGGGGCTTAGCACCGGGCAGTTCAAAGCTTTTCCGTTGGTTGGACTCGGTATCAAAGGTTAAAAACGACATGGGGAAAGTTTCGCCGGGTTAAGGAAATGGAACCTTTCAAACCATAACCCTGAAAGCATTTCTGTGACAACCATGGCGACAAAATGGGCATAAGCAAGAAAAATCCCCCTAGGGTAAGGAGGATTAAGCAAAACTAAGGGTGTTTATTACCTAGTCAATTTTTACTGCGTTAATGAGCCCAAAAATCAGTGAGTAAACCTATTTCCAGTTTTTAGCCACAATTTCAGCCAAGTCCACCACCCGTTGGGAATAGCCCCATTCGTTGTCGTACCAAGCAATGACTTTAACCATGTCACCGCCCATTACCATGGTCAGACTACCATCCACAGTGGAAGAGCAATCCGTGCCCCGGAAGTCGCTGGAAACCAATTCCAAATCGGTGTATTCCAACACTCCTTTAAGGCTGGTGTTGGCTGCTTCTTTGAGCACTCCGTTAACCTGTTCAGCGATGGTGTTTTTCTCTACTTGTACTACCAAATCCACCACGGAAACGTTGGGGGTGGGCACCCGCAGGGCAATACCGTTCAATTTGCCTTGCAGTTCAGGAATTACCAGGGCCACCGCTTTGGCAGCTCCGGTGGAGGTGGGCACGATGTTAACGGCAGCAGCCCGGGCCCGGCGTAGATCCCGGTGGCTAGCATCGAGGATCCGTTGGTCTCCGGTGTAGCTGTGGGTGGTGGTCATGGTGCCTTTGATGATGCCAAAATTGTCGTTGATTACTTTGGCGATCGGGGCGAGGCAGTTGGTAGTACAACTAGCGTTACTAATTACTTCGTATTCTTCGTGCTTATATTCGTGGGCATTGACCCCCACCACATAGGTGCCGATGTTGGGCCCCTTGCCAGGAGCAGTGATTAAAACTTTTTTGGCTCCGGCTTGAACGTGCTTGGTGGCCCCTTCATGGGTAACAAAAACACCGGTGGCTTCGATGACTAGATCTACATTCCATTCTGCCCAGGGCAAATTGAGGGGATTCCGGTCGGAAACACATTTAATAGTCTTGCCATTGACGGTAATGGAGTTTTCGTCGGCACTGATGTCCGCATCCAACTTACCCAACATGGAGTCGTAGCGCAAAAGGTGAGCATTGGTTCTGGGATCAGAGGTGTCGTTGATACCGACTACTTCTAACTGGCTATCGGTGCGCCCCAGCCAGCAACGGAGAAAGTTGCGTCCGATCCGTCCAAATCCGTTAATTGCTACTCTAGTCACGTTCGTCTTGCCCTCTCTGTTTTAGCTCAGTACATTTAAGGATTATTAATGACACCAATCATATCCTATTGCCTGAACACTTAGATCCCGAATTTCAAAGGGGGGGTGGGAATCTTTTTCCCTTTCTCTCCGTCGCTGTTTACCGTGGCCTCTGGGTTTTGTCTATGCCTGGGGGTAGAGTTTTTGCTATGATGTCGCTCAATTACAGGTGCGGTGAACCGGCAGGTGATTGTAGACGTTAACATTTATGGCTTGTGAGGAGCGTTGCTGTGGGTGCTGTGGATTTTAGTGGTCGTCCTTTCCATTTCTTGGGAATTGGGGGCATTGGTATGTCGGCTTTGGCCTACGTCCTCGCAAAACGCCATCTGCCTGTGTCGGGCTCTGACCTACGCCGCACCCATATTACCGATCGCCTGGAGTCCGTGGGGGCAAAAATCTTCCAAGATCAGGTGCCGGAGAATTTAGACTATTTTCAATCCCTGCAAGTTAACCCAGCGGTGGCTTTACCCACTGGCTCCCCCGGTTCAGGTTTAACCCTGGAGCAGATTGCCGAATCGGCCAGCAACGGAGTCAACGGCAATGGCCGCTACCAAACCCATTGTTTACCCCAGGTGGTGTGCTCCACTGCCATTAATGAGGGAAATTTAGAGTACCAAGGGGCGATCGCCAAAAATTGTCCTATCTATCACCGCTCCGATATTTTGGCGGCCTTGATTGCGGAGTCCCGGGGCATTGGGGTGGCGGGCACCCACGGCAAAACCACCACCAGTAGCTTAATTGGCTATGTATTAAAGGAAGCTGGGTTAGACCCCACCATTGTGGTGGGAGGGGAAGTGGATGCTTGGCAGGGTAATGCTTATCTGGGTTCGGGGGAGTATTTGGTGGCGGAAGTGGACGAGTCCGATGGCTCCTTGACCAAGCACCATCCAGAGATCGGCATTGTCACCAATATTGAATTAGACCATCCCGACCATTACTCCACCTTGGCCGAGGTGGTGGAAATTTTCCGTACTTTTGAATCCCATTGCCAAACTTTAATCGGTTGTTTGGACTGTGGTGTGGTGCGGCAACATCTTTCCCCCACCATTACCTATAGTTTAGAAAATCATCCCGAAGCGGATTACCAGGCCCGGCAAATTAAGCGTCAAGCCCATGGTAATGAGGTAGAAGTATGGGAGAGGGGAGTTTGTTTGGGCACCATGACTGTGACTTTGCCCGGTGACCATAACATTAGTAATGCCTTGGCCGCGGTGGCGGTGGGCCGTTTACTCGGTTTAGATTTCCCCGTTATTGCCCAGGCGATCGCCAGTTTTAATGGTGCCAAACGGCGCTTTGAGTGCAAAGGTTACTGCAACGGCATTACCTTTATTGATGACTACGCTCACCACCCTAGTGAACTGCTGGCAACCCTAGCCGCCGCTAAGCAAAAAGTAACCCATGGCAAATACGAACGGGTAGTGGCCATTTTCCAGCCCCATCGCTACAGCCGGACCCATACTTTTATGGCGGAATTTGCCACTGCGTTTAAGGATGCGGATTTGGTGGTCTTAACTGATATTTACAGTGCTGGGGAGCAAAATCCCTACAACATCCGGGGGGAAGATTTAGCTAAGGCGGTGGGTCAACACCATGGGCATGTGGTTTACCAGCCCCGATTGACGGAATTGAGGGAATTTTTGCCTAAAGTTTTGCAGAGTGGTGATTTGGCGCTATTTTTAGGGGCGGGCAACCTCAATCAGCAGATTGCGCCGGTACTGGCGGCCTGCGCCTAGGCTGGGCAAACTAACCTAGGGTTATCTTTGACCGTTTCTTCCTGTCCCGCTAATTTTCCGGACCAACCGCCATGATTATTTCCCCCGCTACCCGTCCCACCCCCATGGAAACTCCGGCGATCGCCTTGGCGGGAACAGGGACTATTATTCAGCCTGAAACAAGTCTGGCGGAATTCACTACCTATCGAGTGGGAGGCAAAGCGGAGTGGTATGCGGCCCCCCGTTGCCTGGAGGATTTAGTCGCTGTATTGGACTGGTTTCAGGGTCAGGATTTACCGTTAACTTTTTTAGGGGCCGGGTCAAACCTGTTAATTAGTGACCAAGGCTTAGCCGGTTTGGTACTAAGCACCCGTTATCTCCGGCAAAGCAAGTTTGATGAAGAACAGGGTTTAATTACCGTGGCCGCCGGGGAACCGATCGCCAAAGTAGGTTGGCAGGCCGCAAAACGAGGCTGGCAAGGACTGGAGTGGGCTGTGGGCATTCCCGGTACGGTGGGGGGCGCTGTGGTGATGAACGCCGGGGCCCATAATCAATGCACAGCGGAAACATTGGTGGAAGCGACGGTAATGCGTCCCGACGGCGGTTTAGAAGTTTTAACCAACGAGCAATTAGGTTTCAGTTATCGCACCTCTAATCTACAAAAACATCTTGGCGATCGCCTGGTGGTGGATGCCACGTTTAAGTTAACGCCGGGATTCACCAGGGAAGAAATCATGGGCTGCACCACCCGTAATTTACATCAACGCAAAAGTACCCAACCCTACGACAAACCCAACTGTGGCAGCGTGTTCCGCAATCCCACGCCCCTTTATTCAGCCCGTTTAATTGAAGAATTAGGACTCAAGGGTTACCGCATTGGTGGCGCGGAAGTATCCCAACGCCATGCGAACTTCATCGTTAATATTGACAATGCTAAAGCCCAGGATGTATTCAACCTCATTTTCCATGTGCAAGGGGAAGTGGAAAAACACTACGGCATCCTCTTAGAGCCAGAAGTGAAAATGCTGGGGGAGTTTGCTCGATGAACACTATTAAACCTTTGTCAAATGCCTAATCCAGCCATAGGCCTCGCCCAACAATTTGGGGACTACCTCGCCCAGGGTGATTATGCTAAGGCCCACGGGCTACTGTGCTCTGCACTCCAACGCCAGTATTCACCCTCCACTCTGCGGGCCGATGTGGAAACCATGATTTACTATGGTTCTGGCCCCATCCAGAGGGCGATCGCCATGGCAGACTGCCTCCTCACCGACTGGCAATATCCCCCCATGGAAGCTAATGATCTAGCCTGGGTCTATGTTTCCCTGGAAGGGGAAGATTTTCTCGAAGCGGTGTCGGTTATCGTTCAGCAAGAGGGGAAAAAACTGGCAATTCGCTGGCTAGAATGGGGCCGACCCTGACTTTTTTCCTGGCTGATCTCGACAGAGGGTTTTGCTGGGGTAGATTTTTGTTATGGAAAACCGTCCCCCCTAAAATCCCTAGGTCTTGAAAGAGGGAGATTTATGGGGTCATCGTTGCTTAAAACCAATCAAACCTAGCTCATTTGAGATTGCAAATAATTTTGGAGACCAATTTTTTCAATCAGCCCCAACTGTTTTTCTAACCAATAGGCATGGTCTTCTTCCGTATCGGCTAGGATTTTCAGCAATAGGTCCCGGCTTTGATAGTCTTGCTCCTGTTCACACACGGCCATTGCTTCCTTCAGGTTGGCAATGACTTCATACTCATAGTCCAGGTCGTATTGCAACATTTCCGGCACGGTTTTCCCCACCCGAATTGGGTCCTGTTGGGAAAGGTCGGGGGTCTCTTCCAGAAACAGGATGCGCTCAATCAACAGGCTGGCATGGGCCGTTTCGTCCTGCATTTCATGGTCGATCCGACTATAAAGCTTTTCCAGACCCCAATCTTGATACATACGGGAATGGATAAAATATTGATCCCTAGCAGCTAGCTCCCCACGCAGTAGCTTATGGAGTTGGGCGAGGACGGCGGGTTTACCTTTCATAAAAAATACCTTGCAAAAATGGACAGCGGACAGAACAACCTAGGCACAAATCTACCTAGACAATAGACAGGGCTGATCTAATTTTAGCCTCCCGACTGCCCCAGGGATCGCTGGGCAGTAGAACAGAACTTGTTAGTAACTTTCCTGTAACTTTGAAACTAGATGATTGGGGGACTTTTCCTAATTCTTATCTACAGTCGGCTACGGAGAGTGAATTCATAATCCCCACCGGGTTCCAATTGATAATCACTGCGTTCCAAAAAACGTCCCAGGGGTTCAAAAATAAGCGATCGCCCGAGGGATGGTTGCACTCGTAATTTCCCCCCCCGAAAATTCCAGTGAAATTGCCACTCATAGTCCCCAGCCCGCACTTCCCCCGCCAGAAAACCTCCAGGCCAAGAATGGGTAGTCACTCTCAGGTGGGCTTTGGTTTGAGGCATAGGACGTACTGATGGACGAAGAATAGATATAGTTAAAACTGGTGGTCTATCCACGGTGAATGAAGACTACCCCAGAAAGGTTTGCCGATAATTGGCGATAGCGTAGCACAATATATGGGGAAGGTGGCTGTCAATTCCCCTGCCCACAGGCCCTTGGTTTCCACGGCTGTTTACTTGGCCCCATCAGTAAAATTTCCCCTACAAAAGAGAGGTCTTGGCACTATTTATACTCCTCCCCTAGCCCGTCTCATTGAACAATTGCAACGGCTCCCCAGTGTGGGGCCAAAAACTGCCCAACGTCTTGCCCTGCATCTGCTTAAACGTCCTGATGCGGAGGTGGAGAATTTGGCCCAAGCCCTCCTCGACGCAAAAAAACGGGTGGGGCAATGCCAAGTATGCTTCCATTTATCCGCTGAGCCTGTCTGTGATATTTGCCGCCATCCCCAACGGGATAACAGTGTTATCTGTGTGGTCAGTGACCCCAGGGATGTGATTGCGCTGGAAAAAACTAGGGAATTCCGGGGTAAGTACCATGTGTTGGGCGGGGTAATTTCCCCCATGGACGGCATCGGCCCGGAGCAATTGACCATTCAACCCCTATTACATCGGGTTAGTCAGCCAGAAATCAAAGAAGTAATTTTGGCTATTAGTCCTAGTGTGGAGGGGGAAACCACCACGTTATATTTGGGCAAACTCCTGCAACCTTTTACCAAGGTTACCCGCATTGCCTTTGGTTTGCCCATGGGAGGGGATTTGGAATATGCCGATGAAGTTACCCTGGCTAGGGCCTTGGAGGGACGGCGAGAATTGTAAAGTTTGGACGGCGATCGCCAAAAAAAGCGCTGCGAACACAACGCTTAGGAAGATATAGACACTAAGTCCGGCCGTTAAACAGGCCGGTAGATTAAGTTCATTACGTAACCTGACAGCTTACCAAAGACCACGGATGGGCATGGGGGCGGGGGCCGGAGCAGGAGCCACGGGGGCAGGGGCAGACCGAGTTACGGGGGGCAAGGACACGGGCTCAGAGGATTGGAAGTTAATTTCAGAAATGGTAACGTCTTGAACTTCTTTGAGATCCAAACGGGTCAACCAAGTGGGGTGGGCCGCAGAATAGAAGTCAGTGCGGATATAGTTACCATTGTCATCAAAGACGGGCTGGAGCAAAACATCATCACCGGGTTCAGCGGCACCGGCACCATCCCAGTGGTAGATGCGGCTATTGTCGCTTACCTCAATGTAACCGGGGAAATCACCGTAGGGTAACAGTTCAACCTGGATGATACTGCCAACCTTGCCCCGTACCCGACCGATCGCCAGACCGTCGAAGCTCATTTGCTCAGGGTCGGGAAGATACATGTCATGGCCAGGAAGCTGGCTCAATAAAATGTTACCCTTAGTTTGAAAAGGCTCAGCCTGGGCGGGGGTTGTAAAACCTAAGGCCGCAGCAGCAAGCACAACTCCAGAGAGGATCTGAACAGATTTGTTTAACACGATAACCTCGCTTGTGAATCACGAAAATCAATTTTTAGCTGGGGCCAAAGTCTGGACCCCGACGCTAAAAGTATAATATAGTTCCTCGGAGACAGGGAAGATTTGTGCCCATCCCTTAAAACTTTTTTACCTACTGCGGAGCTGGCTAATCCACTAGCCCTGGCCCTGGGGACTAACATCCAGGGCGAGGAATTGTTATGACAATTAAAGTGTTTCCGCCAAGCTATAGGGTCTGGTGAGTTGTTGCAGTTGTCGTACCAGAAGACTGAGGAATAACCCCACATCGGTGACCACCCCCACGGATTCCACTGAACCACGATCGCTCAGTTTGGTAACCACAGCGGGGTTAATGTCCACACAGACCATTTTTACGCCGGAAGGAGTCATATTGCCGACGCCAATGGAGTGCAACATGCTGGACAGCATCAGAATCATATCTGCTCCCTGAATTAACTCACTGTAACGGCTCTGAGCCCGAACTAGGTTCATTTCCGTGTCGGGCAGGGGGCCGTCATCCCGGATGGAACCAGCTAGGCAATAGGGGATGTTATTTTTTACGCATTCGTACATAACCCCTTTGCTGATAAATCCAGCTTCCACCGCCTGGCGGATCCCACCGTAGCGCCGCACACTGTTAATAATTTTCAGATGGTGACGGTGCCCCCCCCGCACTGGGATGCCCCGTTGCATATCTACCCCCAGGGAAGTACCCATGGTGGCCTGTTCAATGTCATGGACGGCGATCGCATTGCCCCCCAGTAGGGCATGGACATAGCCCTCCCGCACCAGATGGGAAAGGTGTTGGGCTCCTCCAGTATGGATCACCACAGGTCCTGCGGTAACAACAATTTTGCCTCCCTGGTCCCGGATTTGTCGCATTTCCCAGGCAATTTGTTCCACCAAAAGTTCTACCCGACGCTCGCTGGAAACCCCCGCTGCCATGAAGGCAAATTCCTTATTTTCTTTGCGGGTTCCGCCTTCATGGGATTCCACTTTTTTGATGGTACGAATACCTTCGACTCCCACCATGACTCGATCGCCGACCTGGAGATCCCGGAGGAGCACACAGCGGGCCGAAGGGGGATTGCTGGTGACCACAATGGCCGCATCCATCCGTTGTCCTGTCACCTGGACCCATTCGCAATTAACCCGCACCTCTGTGGGGTAAATGGTGCTGACATAGAAATCATCGGGAGCTACCCCCCCTTGGGTCACCGTTTCGGTGTTGATATCACAGAGTTCCTGGGGAGGGGGCACTGCGCCGAGATCAATCAGCTCGGTCATGATCTCTTCCATAATTTGGTGGGAGGGGGCCGAAACCCTTACCTCTGCGCTGGAAGTACTGTTGCGCTCCACCCCTAAATTGAAGTTCAGCACCCGGAAACTACCGCTGTTTTCCACCACCAAATCCAGGGCTTGGTTCAGAATACCGGCATCGAGTAGATGACCCTCCATGCGAATCACCCGACTTTCAATGGAAACGGTGGCATGGACATCTGGCAAAATGGGCTCCGTTACCCGCAGGGTTAGACATTTGGCCGCTCCCCCCGCTTTCAAAAATTCCGTCAGGGGAGTTTCCCGCACCTTAAAGCCCGCCTCAGCTAATTTTTCCTTCAGGGTTCGACTCACCAAATTCATAATGATGATGTCGTTAACATTGACCGCATTGCAGGCAAAATTAACCGCATCCAGTTCCTCGACAATAATCCTTTTTTCCGGCGGAATCCGCATTTCAATTACCCGGTTGGAATAGGCGTCAAACGCAGGGGGATAGTAGAGTAAATAGCCACCACTCAGGGGGCAAAAACAGGTATCGAGGTGATAGAAGCGCTCATCAATTAACCGCAGGGAGACTACTTCTGTATCTAGCCATTTGGCAATGTAGGGATGGGAATCTAGTTCGGAACGGAAACCATAGCCGGCCCACAACCAACGGCCTTCCCGGTCAAACAGGGCATCCCCGGCCCCTTCAAAGGGTAAATCCTGGGGCAGTTCGTAAACGGTGAAACCATTTTCCTCAAACCAAGCTTTGAAATAGGGTTCTTCCCCCTGGCGTTCTTTGTGGTAGAAGCGACTCAGTACGACATTTTCCCCTAGCACCAGCCCCGCATTGGCGGTAAAGACCATATCAGGCCAACCCTTTGCCGGCTTCACCAAGTCCACGATGGCGCATTCTTTGATGGTCTGGTGTAGTTTTTTCCATTGCTCTACGGCCCGCTCCTGGGAGGATTTGTGGATATTGCCCTCCATCCAAGGATTAATTACATAGTCCACGTCGTAGTGGTCGGGGGGGCACATCAAAATGCGAATATCGTCAGCCATGGTTGAAGAAGAAGTAAAAAAGTTGGTTTGCAAGTATATCTAGAGACAAATCCTGGTCGGGATAGGGTAGTCAAGTAGCTTTCCAGGCAGGCGTAATCCAACCTTCCAGTCTATCACGGTATCCCTGTTGAAACTTTGTCCCTGGGCCCATACCATGGGGACAATGTTTTTTGTTGGGAGCCCCCATGGCGATCGCCAATTCCCGTTTTCGTCCCTGGCAGGTGGGTATTTTAATTTTGCCCATTGCCGGGGTAATAAGCTTTTTGCTGGTGGCGGCCAGTTGGCAAATTAATGCTTGGCATTTGAACTGGATTTGGGCAGTGGTGGTGCTAATTTTCCTGGGCTGGCGTTGGTTGCTAGTGCGGTGGACCGCTCCCTTAGCGGCTCCCAATGGACAAACATCTTTCCCTACCATTTCCCTGGGAGAGTCCACGGCGGACGTTAACGTTGGGAAAATTGAGCAGGCGTTAAACGAGATTCTCCAGGCTTCCCGTCAAGATGTGCCAGCGTGGCAGGATTGGCCCCTATTTTGGCAGAGATGTCAGCAGGTGGTGACGTTAGTGGCCCAGACCTATTACCCAGAAGTGAAATATCCCCTACTCAACATCTACGTACCGGATGCCTATGGTTTAATCCGGGGCACAGTGGATGATATGGACCGCTGGGTTGCCAACCTTTCCCCCACCCTCAACCAAGTTTCACTAGCTCGGGTGTATCAATCCTACGAAGTTTATCAAAAGCTGGAACCATCCCTAAGGAAAATTTGGCAGGTGTGGTATTGGGGGCAATGGCTGCTCAATCCGGTGGCGGCGGCGGCTCGGTTAGCTAGTCAGCAAAGTAATCAGCAAGCGACTCAGCAATTGTTGGTTAATTTGAGTCAACAGTTACGGGAAGCAACCCTGCGTACCCTCTGTCGCCAGGCGATCGCCTTGTACAATCCGGCCAGCGGTAATTTGCCGGACAATTTTGCTAGCGGGGGAAACTCCATCCCAGGGCTAGTTAAGGCTAAAAGCCAGACTTTGCAGAATATTTTGGCCCAGGGGCAATCCCCCCAGGAAGTGGAGCAACAGCCGGTCAATGTTTTATTGGTAGGGCGCACTGGGGCGGGGAAAAGTAGCTTGATTAATGCCCTTTTTCAAACCAATTTGGCGGTGACGGATTTACTGCCCAGCACCACGGAAATTACCAAGTATGAATGGCGCACCAGGGATGGAGAAATGCTCATGCTTTGGGACAGTCCTGGTTATGAGCAGGGGCAACGGAAGGATTTGCGGCAACTGGTGTTGGACTATGCCCAACGGGCCGACGTAATTTTATTGCTCAATCCCGCTTTAGATCCGGCTTTGCAGATGGATGCGGACTTTGTGCGGGATCTCCAAACCCTGGGGGGCGATCGCCCTTTAATTCTTTTGGTAACCCAGGTGGACCGACTGCGCCCTGTGCGACAATGGCAACCCCCCTACAATTGGCGATCGGGGGAACAAGCCAAGGAAAAATCCATCCGGGAAGCGGTGCAGTATCGGGTAGAGCAATTAGGGCAGTATTGTGAACAAGTTTTGCCCGTTGTGAGTGGGGATGAAGCGGTGGGGCGATCGCCTTGGGGCCTAGAAGAACTTTCCGTCGCCCTAGTAACTGTGGTTAGCCCGGCCCAACAACAAAGGCTAGCCCGCTTTTTACGCAATCTGGAGGCCCGTTCCCTGGCCGCGGCCCAAATCATTGACCGTTATGCTCTGCAAATGACCACTACCCAAGGGGTGACGGCCTTGTTAAAAAGTCCGGTGTTGCAATTTGTTTCTAGCTTGACCACCGGTTCTCCGGCCCTAGCCTATCTACTAGCGGAGCAAATTCCCATTGAGCAATTGCCCCTAGTGTTGGGGAAGCTCCAATTGGCCTATGACCTATTTAATTTATTGGCGGCGGATAACGACGATACCAGTTTTGATCTACTCACTCTCTGGCCCCTATTGCTGGACAATCCAGTGTCCCCCGATCGCAATGCCTGGGCCTTTGGCCATGCCCTGTTGGAATATTGGACGCAAAATTTGACGGTGGAGCAGTTGGGAGTCAGATTTCGCCATTATTGTGAGCTAAGCTGATTGGTTGATTAACGGTGAAAGATTAGGCTGACTATGGTTGATATTGGCTTGGGGCGACATTTTAGGCCATTGCACCCAGTAACGGTAACCCCGCTGGGCACTGCCCTGTAGCGCAATCTGCCCCTGATGACTTTTGATGAAATAAAAACTGAGGGTTAAAGCCAAAATTTGTCGGCAATGGTGACCCTGACTTTCTTGGTTATGGCCCTGAAGTTTCAGAGCTAAGTACTCCAAGGTCAACTGGATATTTACTTCTGCTTGGTTGGCTTCCCCTTCTGTGAGTAAATCCTGTAGGAGCACATGGGGCAAACCCTGGCCCTGGGGAGAATCAACCCAAACAGTTAAGTGCAAATAGTCTTGGTCAGCGGAGGTGTGAATGTGTAACGTGCCATCTGTTACCCCCTCATCCAACAAACTAAGCAATAGGTAATATATTCCCTGTCTGGCCTTAACTTTGTCTAGGGGCCAATATTTCAGCCCCGATTCTAGGGAAAGTTTGAGGGCAAGCCGTTGTTGACCGAGTACTGCGGCCATTTTATCCTGCCAATACTCCCCCAGTAGGGCCAAATTGACATTGACAATTTGTAAGCCCTGGCGAACGGGTTTAATCTGCTCCAGTTCAATAATTTCCTCAATGGCTTGGTTAACCCGTTGGCCACTCTGGTGAATAATTTCTAGATACTGTTTTTGTTTGTCATTCAGCTTGCCAAAAACCTCATCCCTTAAAACACTGGCCATACCGATCACGGCTGTGAGGTCCCGCTGGGTACGGATTAGGTAATGGGGCACCAATTGCAGTTTGACTGCCTCTGGAGAATGGGCCGATCGCCCTGATGTCTGTGGTTTATTCAAGTTGTTACCGTTGGCAGAAAAAGCACTATTCTCCCCCCCGGCGATCGAACTTAACCGGACATTAACATTATTGAAATTGCGGTCAGGTTGCCCCTGGTTAGCGGCGAGACAAGCTTGGTGTTCAATTTCCCCCATGCACCAACGGGCAGTCATATTCATTAGGGCCACATCTGGCTCCCTAAAATCATGGGGAGAAAAGTCTAGGGCCGCCAAGGTTCCGAGACACACACCATCCCTGGTTAGCAGGGGAGTGCCCAGGTAAGACCTAATACCATAACGCTGGTACAATTCCCCCTCAGCAAAAAATGGTTCCGCCAGAGCATCGGTAATCATTAGTGGCATGGCACTATCCACCACCAGGGTACAGTAAGCATCGTTGCGACTGATCTGCCGGGAAACCAAATTAGGGTTACCCACACCCAATCTATAGATACCTACTGCAGATACAATATTTATTTCATCTTCCACCATCAAACCCACTAAACAAATAGGTAGTCCCAGATTCCTAGCTAAGGTTTGGGTAGCCTCCTCGAAGAAAGTGCTGTTTCTATTGGTTAACAAACCTAATTCCAACAGTTTATTTTGCCTCTGTGCATCTTTTTCTCGCTTCGATAAGCCGTCAAGGGCACAACTCAAGCCGAAACTGTAACCATGTTGATTGACAAACATATTAAGATTTTCGTACCCAGTATGTTTTTAGAACCTATTTCCTATATCTAGGATGCTCTGTCTACAGGAGGATGACAACCCCCCCCAGTAAAACTTTAGAAAAAATTTTAGGTAGGCTAGGACAAGACAACCGGGGATAAATCTTAAATCTATTTCTGAGAAGGTTTCAGTGACTGTTGGTTCTAACCGTCTCGATCTTCGCTATGGGAATCGTTATAGGATGGTTGGGGAAAAATCCCCATTCCCCATTAATTACAGTGGTGATTTTAGTCAGAAACCTTTGGCCATAGAGGGTAGAATTGCTAAATTTGATGGAAGCCAAGATCGAACAACGGCAATGGTGGGTGGATCGATGGTTAGAGCTATTAGATTCCTACCGATTTAAAAAGCGCCTCGAGCGGGCGAGGAATTATGCCAGGGAGGGCAATGTCCTTAGTTTGCAGTTTGTTGAGAGTAAGCTAACTGCCCTGGTGCAGGGCACAGAGGTGGACCCCTATCAAGTCACCCTGGGGTTGGATTGCTTCAGTGATGAGGATTGGCATTATGTGGTGGCAACCCTAGCGCAACAGGCCCTATACGCAGCCCAGTTGCTCGGTGGAGCCATGCCCCCCAGCATTGAGCAGGTATTTGTGCAAAATGGTTTAAATTTGTTCCCCTTCACTTTGGGGGAGGTGCATTCCCGCTGTAGCTGTCCAGACAAAGCCAATCCCTGCAAGCATATCGGTGCGGTGTACTATCAGTTGGCAGACCATTTTCAAGAAGATCCGTTTGTAATTTTTCGTTTGCGGGGTCGGAGCCGGAGTGAGTTGCTAGAGCAGTTGAGTTGTTATCGACAGCTTAGTCCAGCCCAGTTGGCCACCTATGATCCAGATCTTTGGAGTGACTCAATGGCGATCGCCATTGATATTGATGTGGAGGAAGGGACAACAATTGCCAAGCCCCAAAAAGAAACCAAAGCAGAGCAACAGCAAGCTATCAAAGAATTTTGGCAGTATGGGGGGGAATTGGTGCCGGAATTGACGGCGATCGCCCCACCGGACAACCCACTGCAACAGATTGAACGCCTGGGAGATCTGCCTTTGAATTACGAAGTGGCCAGGGAAATTAAACAGGCATTAACGCAAATCTATCAGGCCGCTAGCCAAGCTGCCCTAGGACAAATGGTGGGGACCAGCGAATAGCCAGCCTAAACCTAGGAGAAAAAAGAGAAAGTTTTAATGGGGGTGGAGAGACTCGAACTCTCACGAGCTTATAAGGCTCAACGGATTTTAAATCCGCAGCGTCTACCATTCCGCCACACCCCCAACAATTGGGGTTCACCGATTCCTCGGCGATTAAGCATCATACCACAGAAAGTTTCCCCCACCAGTTTGGCAAGATTTCCAGCCCAGCTAACGTTGCTGGGGTTGCCACTCCAGATAAACTCCAAAGCGACTTTCCCGGTAGGCGGGGGAATTTTGCCGTTGTACATCTGTGGCAATGCGCCATTGGGGAGTCAACGCATAGCCCACGGAAAGGGTGCTAACGCCCACTTCTGCTGTGCCCCCAGGAGCAACAAAATTTTGGCTGAAGCTGATGTCCGCCGCTCCGGTGCGGGAAAGGGCCAAGACCACTTTGCCCCCCACATTAAACCCCTCACTGTGGTAATCATTTTGGGCGATCGCCCGGTAACCAAGCAGGGGAGTGACATTGACGTACCAACCCAGAGGCAAGAGATAGTATTGCAGATTCGCCCCGCCCCCCTGTTGTCCAGCAAAATTGGTGTAATAGTCACCGCTCACACTCAAAGGGGATTGGCCAACAAATAAGTCTTCCACGCCGATCGCCGCCCCACTGGATTGGTCATCGTCGGGAAAATAGTTATAACCCAAGCGCACCCTCGTTAAAAAAGCTGGATCATTGTTATTTTGCTCAAATAAATCGGGGGTTTCCTCCCACCACCGTTGCAAAGTAGGACTACTTTCCACCATGGCAGGCTCCAAATCTAACGGGTTTTCCCCCGGCTCCTGGGCCCCTACACTCCCTACACTGGCGATCGCCGAAAAAATAACCAAGCTAGAAGGTAACAAACTCAGCCAACCACGAAAAATCACAGTCATAACCCCTCTATCAACGGTTTTAACCCCAGAATCCGGTCACTGACCCCTGGGGAAGGCAAAAATTCTCTACCCACAAAGTCAAATAGTCCGAGACGGCAACTTGACAAGACAAGTTCCAAATAGCACTCTAAGTAAAAGCTAATTTCCTTATGACTCCCAACAGCCTGTCAAATTCTATTTCAGCGGACAAACTATGATCCCACTGCTTTCCCCCATGATGTTGGCTCAAATCGTCACCGCCCCCATCCAGCCGATCGAAGCAGATTATATTGTGCAGCCGCAGGAAATAAGACCTTTGCCGGGGCAACTTGACCAAATACCCGTTTTTAACAGCAACAGTCCAGAAGTAGTAGAAGGGGAAGGAATTTTACTTTCCACCTTTCCCGCAGACCGTAAATACTACCCCAACGCCCACCTCAACAAAGCCCTCAACGGTCGCTTTGACTTTTTCTCCCATCACATCGCCCGGCCAAGGGATTCCCGCACCCTTTACCAAGGAGTGTTAATGGGTAATCCCACCGACAGAACCATCACTGTCCGCATTCTCCAGGGTGGCAGTTACCTCACCGGCCCCGATGCCCCCTTTATTAACCTGGCCCCCAGCGTAGAAGATCCCCACGGACAATTCTTCTCTGGCCCTGGTTCTAAATTAATGAGTCAATTACTGCGGGGCAACACCCAAGCTGGCTTCCCCAGCCAAGTGATTATTCCCCCGGGGCAAACCAGATTGTTATTTTCCCTGGCCATCAATCGCAGCAGTGCCCGTTCCACTTACCTCCGACTCCAGAGCAATGGCCCTATTTACATGGCCAATCTGGCTATGTACGCTGTGCCAGAATACACCCCGGTGGTAGATACTGCCAGCGCCGGCGCTAACCTGCCTACCCCCAAAGTGACCTATCGCCCCCCTACGTTGGACAATTGGCAAGCAATGCTATATCGAGGTTATTTGGCCTACCCCAGAGACTTGGCCCCCACTCCGCCGGACCAAATCCGCCCCGGAGCACCCCGCACCCCCATTTATGGAAGGGTAGCCGGCATTTCCCAAGGGGCTTCTTGGCAAGCCACCCTGGTGGATAACCCCAAGGCTCAATTCCTCAGTATTCCCCAACGGGGCAGAGCTTTTTCCTATCCCCTCAGTACCGTCAGTGTGGGTACCTATGCCACCCAACAGGTACAGAGTGCCCCTATGCTGGCCCGCTACCCTGATACCGCTTACCTCGCCCATGGCAACTACGGCGTTCATTACCAGTTGAAACTGCCCCTCAAAAATGTGACCAATAATAGACAAAGCGTTTCCCTCACCCTGCAAACCCCGATCAAACAGGATCAATATAACGATCGCCTATTCTTTATGCGCCAACCCAGCGGGCAGATATTTTTCCGGGGCACCGTCAGGGTTAGTTATGTGGATGGAGACAACCAATCCCAGGAGCGCTTTTTTCACCTCACCCAACGGCGGGGAGAAATGAGCAATCCCCTCATCACTTTGAATATGCAACCGGGGGAACAACGGGAAGTGACGGTGGATTTGATGTATCCCCCCGATGCTACTCCTCCCCAGGTGTTGACAGTCAAAACAGAGGAGCTTTATTACGGCAGTTTTTCTTCCCCTAGGTAAGTACAGAGACTCCGGCGGGGGAAAGGGTAACAGGTTTCTCCGCCACAACTTTCTTCTCTTCCAAAATAGACGAGTTAAAACGGTAGCCCACATTTCGCACAGTCTGAATTAGACTGGGTTGCCTGGGGTCTGTCTCAATTTTTTTCCGGAGGGAAAGGACGTGGGTGTCGATGGTGCGGGGATTGTCGATCGCCTCGGGCCAGGCCCGGCGGAGTAGCTCTGTGCGGCTGAGGGCACTACCTTCCGCTTGGGTCAGCACGTAGAGCAAACTGAATTCCTGGGGGGTGAGGTCGACAAAATTGCCCTGATATTCCACTCGACGCTGTACCAAATCAATTTTTAGTACTCCATAATCCAACAACAAAGGGGCGGCCACAGTGCGGACCCGGCGAATTAGACATTCTATGCGGGCTAAAAATTCCTGCATGCCAAAGGGCTTGGTTAGATAATCATCAGCCCCAGCCTTTAACCCATGGACAATGTCTTTTTCTGTGTCCTTGGCGGAAAGAATAAAAATCATTGACTGGTGCTGTTGATATAACCAACGGCAAAGCTCAATGCCATCCCCATCAGTAAGGTCAGAATCAATCACGGCCAGGGTGGGCAATTGGTTATTAAATGCCTGGCGGGCTTGGTGGAAACCGCTACATTGTTGGACAAGGTAGCCGCTCTGCTGGAGGTGCCAGCTCAATAGAGAGCGGAGATGGGGGTTACCCTCTACGACTGATATGTAGACTGGATTCACCGATCTAGACCCCTGACTGAAAGTTCCCTGTTAATCTAACAAAGTCAATGTCAAGGCTTTGTAACAACAGTTACCTGCATGGGGGGGCAAATCTTCAAAAAATATAAAGAATTTGCTCGCCATAATGTTAATTGTTCGTACCATTTCCGTCGCTCAACGGTTAACTTTTGTCAGACCAATGGGCCATGAAAAAATTTGAAAATCCCTTAGCAAGGTTTTGGTGTAGAGCACAAATTTACCCAATCAAGCTCCCTCAATACCAGGAGACTTTGATGTTCGCCCCAAATCTGGGGAGTCTGGGTGCTTTAAAAATCTATTCCGGGTCATCTTCACTGCGCTGCTAAGACTAGGGGTTTGAATTGTTCCATAAGTTCCCTGCGACTGGCGGTAATGCAGGGATAGGGGCGATCGCCATAGTCTTCTCCTATCGTAAGCGGAAACAATGGTTCGGGGCGGAGGCAAAGAAATTCCCCTCCGGCGGCCAACAGGATTGGCCAGGCTCCAGCAATGTCCCAAATTTTTGGTGTTTTTTCCGTTCCCCCGAGGGCAGCCCCTAGGGCCACCAGGGCCAGATTGTAACTACTAACCCCAATGAGCCTCAATTTACAGGGAAAGGGATTGGTTAAAATTCCGGCGCTACGGGCACAAAGATTAAACAAATGATTTTGACTAGGCTCGGCGTCACTAACCTGGATTGGTTCCCCATTCAGAAAGGCCCCCTGGGGCCCGGTTAACCCAGAATTTTCTAGCCAATAGCCCCAAAAGGATTGCTGTAGTAAAGGAAAATGGAGAAAACCAAACACTGGTGTGCCCCGGTAGAGTAGGCCAAGGGAAATGCCCCAGATGGGAATGCCCCTGGCGAAATTGGTGGTGCCATCAATGGGATCGACAATCCAACACCAGTCATTAGCAGGAAAAATGTGGGCGGTTTCCTCCGTCAGCACTCCATGGTCGGGAAATTGGACGGCAATACGTTGGCGCAATTCCTGGTCAGACCATTGATCGGCGGCGGTGACCAAACTACCGTCGGCTTTGCGTTGGGCAGGGATTCTGGCGGATTGGGCCACCAACTCTGTGGCGATCGCCTTGGTGGTGGACTGACAAAAGCTCAAAACCTCTGGCCAAAAAGTCTCCATGTCGAATCTTGATATAGTAAATAGACTGCCTGACAAGGGCAATATGGCCATCATCACACATCGCAGGAATTTGCTGTGACCCAGGTTTGGTTTCCCTCCAAAAAATCGGCTACGTCGGTGAAATCAACCGGTCAGTTTTTGCCCCTTTCCCCCAAGGAAATTACAGCCCTGGCCCTTCGTTTGACTGAGTATCGCTGGCTATACCGTTGGGGCCCCTGGAGTGGGGGGGCTTTTTTGGTGACTATGCTCTGGGCAACGGAATGGCGACTGATGCTTGCCACGGGCCTGGGGGTAGGTAGTATGCGGTTGGTCTATTGGCTTTTGACCCATCACCAGGAACTCCAAGCCAAACAGTGGCACCAGTTTTTTTCTGGACCCCAGGGTCGATTGACCATTGCCGGTGGTGGAGGTGGTTTAACTGCGGTCGGCACCTATATGGCCACCATGGTGTGGTCGGAAGTGGAAAATCCTTGGTTGGCCACGGGCATTATTTTGCAGGGTTTGGGTTCCCTCGCTACAGTAGGATTATTGCTCTGGCAACGGCGAAAAGTGGCTGCTCCCAAATTACTCACTGCCCCAGTTTCCGATTTTGACCGTTGTTTGCATTACCTGGCCCATGGCGATCGCCTGCAGAAATTAATTGCCCTGCGTCAGTTACAACAATGGCAAAATCAGCCCAGTCCAGACTCTCCGAACCCGAGAGAACTGGCCTTATACCTCCAAGCTTTTTTAGACATTGAACAGGACCTAGCCCTACAACGGGTAGCGTTGCATTTGCTCCAGCAGTGCGGACAATCTCCCATCCGCCAAGAACCTTTATCCATTCCCCAACGACAAAAACAACGGCAAGCGATTGAATGATGCGGCTCCCACCGGTTGAGTTGTGCGGGTAACAATTCAGCCATTACTGTTAACTTCTTAGTCCTTATTTCAAGGGCCACCAGTTAACCTTTTCCCGGGTGGCACTGTAAACTTCCTTGAGTCCTTCCGGGGCCAGAATTTGAATTAAGTCTTCTTTTTCTCCCTTGGGAATGGCAATCAGATGGTGTTTTTGCATACCCTTCAGCACCTGCTCCACCGTTCTTTGATTGAGCTGGCAAGCCCTGGCGATCATATCAATGGGCAAATCGAAAATATAATTCCCCTGGCGATCGGGTTGGTTGCCCAGTTCTCTTTCTTGATAAATCAACGCCCGCAGTAAACTCGCCACCGCTTGGGGAGGGTAGGTACTGCAATTGAGCAGATGATATTCAAATTTTTGTTGTAATTCAAATAGAAAACGATACCGTTCCCGAAAAATTTCGCTATTTTCATAAATTTGCTCAACAGTAGCGAGGGGAATTTTAATGACGTGGGTGGTCTTATAAACCTCGACAGAACAAGGAAAAGATTTACTGGCCAAACCATAGCTAAAGGGCAAACTGCGCCAACCAAAGCAACTGCCAGCATAGTTAATGGCAATGATGCGGTCCAGAGGAGTGCTACGGGTGATGACGACACCATCATCCAACATCACATAAAGATTATCCAGGGTTTGATCCGGCAGAAATGCAGTGTAAATGGGTCGATTGGAAAACAGTTTTTCGATTTTAAGTTCTGCTGAAGCAAGATAATCCGCCACCAAGGGGAGATCCATGCCCCGAAAAAGATAGCTTTCTTGCACTAATCGTTCCGGCAGGGCAGGGGATAAAGCAGGCGATCGTTTAGCCATAGAACTCAGAGATAACGTCCAGTGCCCCAGTTCACGGTCGGGCAAACCCCAGCTCAATCATGACACAGACCGAATCCCGACAGAACGGAGAATTCACACGAATAACAAAACATTAACGATGCGAGCAAAATATTTTTATGTGCATTTTAAAAATAAATTGCAAAACATTTCAAATTCAACTATGATTTATCGAGATTACACACAGGTCACAATTTCAAGGAGTTAACGATGGCTCGATCTGCTTTTGGCTGGGGATTTTCGGTGATCGCCGTTTTGATGGTGGGCAGTATCACCGCTTGCAACACCACCACCACCACCGAGCCAGGGCAAGGGGAAAATGCTAGCCAGGCCCCCGCTAATTTGACCTTGGTCAGCTACGCCGTTACCAGGGATGCCTTTGAAAAAATCATTCCCAAATTCACCGAAGAATGGAAAAGCAAAACCGGTCAAGATGTCACCTTTGAGCAAAGCTATGGCGGTTCCGGCAGTCAAACTAGGGCCGTGGTGGATGGTCTAGAAGCGGATATTGTTGCCTTAGCCCTCAGTTCCGACGTGCAAAAAATTGAAAGTGCAGGGCTGATTCAGCCGGGGTGGGAACAGGAAGCCCCCAATGGATCGATTGTGACTAACTCGGTCATCGCCTTTGTGACCAAAGCATCGGACAACATCAAAGTAGAAAAATGGGCAGATTTGGCCAACCCTGAAGTCAAAGTGATTACCGCCAACCCAAAAACTTCCGGGGGGGCTCGCTGGAATTTCCTCGGCATTTGGGGTTCGGTAACCAAAACCGGAGGCACAGAAGAACAAGCCTTTGATTTTGCTGGTAAGGTTTTAGCTAATGCTCCAGTATTACCAAAGGATGCGCGGGAGTCCACCGATGTTTTTTATAAACAGGGTCAGGGCAACGTTTTGCTCAATTATGAAAACGAAGTGCTATTAGCCAAGCAAAAAGGGGAAAATCAACCCTATATCATTCCCCAGGATTTCAATGTTTCCATTAGCGGCCCTGTCGCTGTTGTGGATACTACCGTGGACAAAAAAGGTACCAGGGAAGTAGCTGACGCCTTTGTGCAATATTTGTTCACCCCAGAAGCACAACAAATTTTTGCTGAAACCGGATTCCGCCCTGTGAATGAAGAAGTTTTGGCTAAGTTTGCTAGCCAATATCCCAAAGTTGAGAATTTAGCCACCATTGAAGAGTTCGGCGGTTGGAAAAAAGCCCAAGCAGAATTCTTTGATGAAGGGGGTATTTTCGACAAAGTTATTACCAAAATTGGTAGGCAATAACAATTCCAAGCAGTTTTGATTGAAGCTAATTAACCCATGCAAGCACAAACTTTCTCCCACCTCCATAGCCAGAGTTCTCAACGAACTACCGAGGTAACCCTTTACCTAACTATTCCCGAAAGCTATCGTCAAGAACCGATTGTCACCCAACTGGTGAGCCGTTACCAACTCCAGGTAAATATCCTCGCGGCAACTTTGGGCACTAACGGCGGTCAAGGTCAATTTAAACTAACTTTAATTGGCCATGCCCAAGCAATTAATAACGCCCTAGCTTACCTAGAGCAATTGCAAGTCACCATAGTTTTAGACCAGGAGTCCGACGGCTGGTAACATGACCACAAATCTTCCTTTTTCTTCCCCGTCTAAACAACTCAATAGGTTTAGTTTTTGGCAATCTATTTCTATACCCTGGGTAGTAACAATTATTTATCTGTTACTAATTTTGGTATTACCCATTGCAGCTCTCTTAGTTAAATCTGCCTCCTTGGGTTTAGAAGGATTTTGGCAAATTGCCACCACTCCTATCGCCATTTCCACCTATAACGTCACCTTTATCACGGCTCTGGCGGCAGGGCTGGTCAACGGTGTAATGGGCACTTTAGTGGCATGGGTGCTAGTCCGCTGTCAATTTCCAGGCAAAAAAATTGTTGATGCCATGGTGGATTTACCCTTTGCTCTGCCCACCTCCGTTGCTGGTTTAGTGTTGGCTACTTTGTATAGTCAAACGGGTTGGGTAGGTCGCTTTTTTGCTCCATTTGGCATTCAAATAGCTTTCAGTCGCCTGGGGGTATTTGTGGCTATGGTTTTCATTTCCCTGCCTTTTATTGTGCGAACTCTACAGCCAGTTTTACAGGAGTTGGAAGAAGAGGCAGAGGAAGCAGCATGGTCCTTAGGGGCAACGGAATTCCAAACTTTTTGGCGGGTAATTTTTCCCCCTTTAATTCCGCCGATTTTAACAGGGATTGCTTTGGGGTTTTCCAGGGCAGTGGGGGAATATGGCTCGGTGGTTTTAATTGCTTCCAATATTCCTTTTAAAGATCTGATTGCCCCGGTGTTAGTGTTTGAGCGGTTGGAACAATATGATTATCCTGCTGCAACGGTAATTGGGGCAGTACTGTTATCTGTTTCTCTGATTTTATTGCTAATTATTAACCTACTGCAACAATGGGGTCGCCGCTATGCTAACGATTAATTTACCGAAAACTTTTAAAGTTAAATATCTACTCATTGCCCTAGCTTTATTTTATTTAATTTTAGTTTTACTACTGCCGGCGATCGCCGTTTTTTATGAGGCTTTTCATAAAGGAGTAGAGCCATTTATACAAGCTATGGGAGATCGAAATTTTCAGTCGGCCCTGCAATTAACCGTTGTCATGGCGCTGATTTCCGTTCCTTTGAACACGGTATTTGGTCTCTGTGCCGCTTGGGTTTTAGCCCGCAATCAATTTCCCGGTCGAGCCTTATTTTTAAGCGTTTTAGATTTACCTTTCTCCATCTCTCCCGTAGTCGCAGGTTTAATGATTGTTCTCCTCTACGGCAAAAATGGCTGGATCGGTAGCTGGTTTGCTAGCTGGGATATTCAGATTATTTTTTCTGTGCCCGGCATGGCGATCGCCACTATTTTTGTTACCTTGCCCTTCGTGGCCAGGGAAGTAATTCCCGTACTAGAAGAATTGGGACCAGAACAGGAGGAAGCGGCCCGCACTTTAGGGGCTAAAGATTGGCAAATTTTCTGGCGGGTTACCTTACCCAATATTCGCTGGGGCTTACTTTATGGAGTTCTGTTAACCAATGCTCGGGCCATGGGAGAGTTTGGCGCAGTGGCGGTGGTTTCCGGCAGTATTCTGGGCAAAACCAGTACATTACCTATTTTTGTGGAGCAGGAATACAAAAACTATCAAACGGAAGCGGCCTTTGGGGCAGCGGTGGTATTAGCTTTATTGGCAGTGGTGACCCTAGTTCTAAAGGAAATTTTAGAGCAGCGCACCGGGCATCATAAAGCTGTTTAACCTTTCACTTTCCCTGCCAAATTTCCGGGAAACTAAATAAAAGTACCAGGTATTACTGGAACTGCGGAGGGGACAGACCAAAATTTTGTCAACATAGCCTGAAACTAACACCATTTTTGAGTTTGACAATCTAACTTCTCTTATATTTAACTGAGGACATCATGAGTATTATTATTAATAACGTTTCTAAACAATTTGGCGATTTTACTGCTTTAAAAGATATTAACCTAGAAGTTCCCGATGGTAAGTTAGTTGCCTTATTGGGCCCTTCCGGTTCCGGAAAATCAACTTTGCTCAGGGCGATCGCCGGATTGGAAGAGCCGGATCAAGGGCAAATTATTATTAATGGTCAGGATGCCACCCATGTGGATATTCGTAAGCGCAACATTGGTTTTGTTTTTCAGCACTACGCTTTGTTTAAACATTTAACTATTCGACAAAATATTGCTTTTGGTTTGGAAATTCGCAAGCATCCCCCAGCGAAAACTAAGGAAAGGGTGGAGGAATTACTTTCATTAATCCAATTGGAAGGTTTAGGTAATCGTTACCCCTCCCAACTCTCTGGCGGCCAACGGCAACGGGTAGCCTTAGCCAGGGCTTTAGCAGTACAACCCCAGGTTTTATTATTAGATGAACCATTTGGGGCTCTGGATGCTAAAGTACGGAAAGAATTGCGGGCTTGGCTGCGAAAATTACATGATGAAGTGCATCTAACCAGCGTGTTTGTTACCCATGACCAGGAAGAGGCTATGGAAGTGGCGGATGAAATTGTGGTGATGAGTAATGGCAAAATCGAGCAAGTGGGCACTGCAGAAGAAATTTATGAGCACCCTGCCAGTCCTTTTGTGATGGGTTTCATTGGCGAAGTTAATGTTTTACCCCGTAATGCTTCCCTCTTTAACTACCACGCTTTTGAACCCCACTCCAGCAATAATGGGCATCAAGAGCCGGTTTTTGTCCGACCCCATGATTTTGAATTGTTAACGGAAGCGGACGATGCCAGCGTAGCGGGGACCATCAAAAGAGTTATTCACCTCGGTTCAGAAATCCAGGTGGAAGTATTGCTAATGGATAACACCGCTGTGCTTGCTTACCTAAACCGGGAACAAGGGCAACAGCTTAATCCTAAAGCTGGAAAAAAAGTATTTATTAAGCCCCGGGTCGCTAAGGTTTTTGCTGGAGCTTCTTCCGCGGCTTCTACCCATTTTATTTATGGTACGGGTATCTAAATAAACTATTTTAAACTGGATCTATAAGCTCCAATGCCCTGGGGAGTAACTGAAAGGAAACGAAAAAATAATCTTCTTCCTATTCTATTCCTTCTGATTGAGTAACCAGGACTTTTGGGTACGCTTTCGATTAGAAGTGTGAGGAAAGAGGTTTGCTTTCCCCCTGTTTAGTAATCCATCCCTAGAGCCGTGAACTCATCTAAGACCGCATTCAGAGGTCATAATGTTTTTTTGCTCCGCCATGCCCTGGCATGCTCGACGGGATTCACCTTGCTGGAAATATTAGTTGTTGTGATCGTTATTGGTATTCTAGGGGCGATCGCCGTGCCGAACTTGCTGGCCCAAGTAGACAAGGCTAGGTACTCGGAAGCGAAAACCCAGATGAGCTGTATGGCCAAGGAATTAACGGTGTATCGCTATGAACATGGCACTTTTCCCCCGGATGTGAACCGTAATATTAAACCAGCAGGAATTGAGTGCTTTTACACCCGACAGAGTGGCCAGGTTCCTTTTGATTCCCAATACGATTACGATCGCCACGGTTCCCAGTGTTACGCCCATATTTCTTTCTTTGGCAAGGACGGAGAAAGGGATGCCCCCACTGCTGGCTCACCGGTATATCCTAATCCTGGACTTTACGATCACAGTGAAACGAACCCCAACTCCGACGACTGGGTTTATAGTCTTGGTTTAAATCCGGGAGGCATCGAATGTTAACTCGGTCTTCATAGCTGTGCCATCACAAAGGCTGGGGTCAGTTGATGTTGGCCATTAAAATTTTCTCTGTTTGCCAATTGTCCATAGGTTAGCGATTACCTTAGGGTAAAACTTTGTTGTAGTTTCCGTTGGTTATTGATCGTGAGTAATGAAGCCCCGATGGAAACTATCCCGGTGGACTATGGCACTTTAACGCCTCCGCAAAAATGGCAACGATTGCAGGAGTTGGCCTATTTATTTTTGCGGTTAGGACTGTTTTCCTTTGGCGGCCCTGCGGCCCACACCGCCATGATGGAGGAAGAAGTGGTGCGGCGACAACAATGGCTCAGCCACGAAAAATTTTTAGATTTGATTGGGGTGACCAATTTAATCCCCGGGCCTAATTCTACTGAGTTAGCCATTCACCTGGGCTATGAGCGGGGCAAATGGGCAGGTTTGATCATTGGCGGAGTTGCCTTTATTTTGCCGGCCATGGTAGTGGTCTGGTTATTGGCGATCGCCTATGTTCATTACCAGTCAGTGCCAGCGGTGGGCCATATGCTCTATGGCATCCAACCAATGATCATTCCCCTGATTGGCCAAGCTTTATGGAAATTGGGTCGGAAAGCACTAAAAAATCCCCTCACCATTGGGGCGGCGGTGTTGGTCATGGTGGGGACGGCCTGGGGAAAGCCGGAAATTTTACTATTACTGCTGGCGGGCTTAGCCCTGGTGTTGATCCAAATTGGGCGGGGACGTTTTCAATCTTTACCGCTGATTTTTTTACCCCTAGGTCAAATCGCTCCAGCCCCGGCGTTACCAGTAACAATCATCAACCCTTGGTCCGTGTTTGGCATTTTTCTGAAAATTGGTTGCCTGCTCTATGGCGGTGGTTACGTACTGTTTGCTTTTTTGCAAGCTGACCTCGTGGAGCGTTTGGAATGGCTGACTTCCCAGCAATTATTGGATGCGATCGCCATTGGCCAAATCACCCCTGGGCCACTATTCACCACGGCAACTTTTATTGGTTATTTATTGGCCGGCAACCCTGGGGCAATCGCCGCTACGGTGGGCATCTTTCTACCATCTTTTTTACTGGTGGCCTTGGTCAATCCCTGGGTCAGTACCCTGCAAAAATCCTTAATTTTCCGAGCTTTCCTCGATGGTGTTAATGCCGGTGCGTGGGGTTTAATGGTGGTCACTACCATTGGTTTAGCCCGTTCCGCCCTCATTGATCCCTTGACCATCTGCTTAGCGGTGCTCGGGGCGATCGCCCTGGGACGATTTTCCATCAGTTCCCATTGGTTAGTGGTCTTTGGTGCCCTGGTGGGCCTAGTTGGCCAAAGCTGGTCAATGGGTTAATGGCCTAGCCATGAATTTAACCGAGAAAATAATGCAAAAACTTAAGCCCCTGACGGCCTAAATATGTAGTTTTATTGCAGGGGTAAGGGCTCCCTTGACTTGCGTTCACTCGGAAATAATGATAGGTAGGAGAACTAAAATGGCTTGCCCAAGCCCCTTAACTATAAACTGCCGTTGGGAGAACCTTTTAAATGCGAGACGCGGTTACCACTTTAATAAAAAACTATGATTTGACCGGTCGCTATCTAGACCGGAACGCCATGGACGAGCTCAAAGCTTATTTTGAGTCCGGTTCGGCTAGGATTGCCGCCGCCGCCATGATTAACGCCAATTCGGCCACCATCGTCAAACGGGCCGCTGCCCAACTGTTTGAAGAAATTCCTGAGCTAATCCGCCCCAGTGGTAATGCCTACACTACCCGTCGTTTTTCCGCTTGTTTGCGGGATATGGACTATTATCTGCGCTATGCCAGCTATGCCCTGATTGCCGCAGACAACAACGTGCTCGATGAGCGGGTTCTGCAGGGACTACGGGAAACCTACAATTCCCTGGGCGTACCCATTGGGCCCACGGTGCGGGGCATTCAGATCATGAAGGAAATGATTGAAGCCATGGCAGAGGATTCCAGCCTGAACAGCACAGATTTTATTGCTTCCCCCTTTGACCATATGACCAGGGAACTGAGCGAACTTTCTGTCTAGCAAATTTTCTAAGAAAGTGTTTGAAAAGTGCAAGGCTAGGTATTTATCCCCCTAAATCTCCTCACTAAAGCTCCGGCTTAAAAAAGGGGACTTTTGCGACAGTTCCCCTCTTCCCAAGGGGGGCTAGGGGCGATTAAACAGCCAAAACTCAACTTTCCAAACATGCTCTAAGCAGGGAAATTGCTTTAGCAAAATAAATAACTCGACCTCAAGTTAAATCGAGGCCCACAGTAGGAGATGAATTTTCCCTACTGTATTTTTTTGTGCTTTCATCAATCGGACGCTTCGGCTTGGTAATCCACCGGGGTGGCGGAGAGGGTAAGCAACTGACGGAGTTTATCGGTGTCTAGGCGGGTGAGCCAATTTTCCCCGGCATCCACGGTTTGTTCTGCCAATTGTTGTTTATCCGCCATCATGGCGTTAATTTTTTCTTCCAAGGTGCCTGTACAGACAAATTTGTGCACCTGGACGTTGCGAGTTTGGCCAATGCGAAAAGCACGATCGGTAGCCTGATTTTCCACCGCCGGATTCCACCACCGGTCCACATGGAACACATGGTTAGCCCTCGTGAGGTTCAACCCTGTGCCGCCAGCCTTGAGAGAAAGGATAAATAAATAGGGACTGTTGGGGTCCTGTTGGAATCGTTCCACCAGAGCTTGCCGTTGCTCTGCTGGAGTGCCCCCGTGGAGATAGAGCACCTCTTGGTTAAAGTATTTTTCCAGATAGGGTTTGAGTAAATGACCCCAACTGGCAAATTGGGTGAAAATTAACACCCGATCGCCTTCGCTGATGATTTCTTCCAGCATTTCCGCCAGACGAATTAGCTTGCCGGACTGGTGCCCGTGGGTGATGGCGGGCTTTTTCAGCAATAGATCGGGATGGTTACAAACCTGTTTGAGTTTGGTTAATAGGGTTAAAACTAAACCGTGCCTTTGAATGCCTTCGCTGTCGGCGATCGCCTGGAGGGATTCCTCCACCAATTGTTGATATAAACCAGCTTGCTCTTGGGAAAGGTCACAGAAGACGGTCATTTCTTGTTTTTCTGGTAAATCTTGAATAATGGTTTGGTCGGTTTTTAACCGCCGCAAAATAAACGGCCGCACTAAATTCCGCAAAATTAACAACGACTGGCGATCGCCAAATTTTTCGATGGGATTGGCAAAGCGCCGTTGGAAAAAGCTCTGATTACCCAGGAAACCGGGATTTAAAAATTCTAAAATTGACCACAATTCCGTCAGGCGATTTTCCACCGGAGTCCCCGTGAGGGCAATGCGAAAACCCGCTGGCAATTGCCGGGCCGCCTGGGACTGTTTAGCTTGGGGATTTTTGATATTTTGGGCTTCGTCCAGCACGATCCCCTGCCAGTCCACCAATTTCAAACTACTAAAATCCCGTTGCAGTAAAGCGTAACTGGTGAGGACAATTTGCTGGTCTTTGACCTGTTTAACCAACGGTTGCCCTTTTTTCCGGCGATCGCCATGGTGCAATAGGGTTTTAAGTTGGGGCGCAAACTTATTAATTTCATGACCCCAATTGCTCAGCACCGACGTAGGACAAACAATCAACACCGGCTTAACTAACATATCCTCCGCGGCTAAATGGAGCAGAAAAGCCAGCAACTGGGGTGTTTTTCCCAAACCCATATCGTCTGCCAAACAGGCCCCCAGCCCCCACCGTTCCAGAAAAGCTAACCAGCCCACTCCCCGAGCTTGGTAGGGCCGTAAAGTACCCTGAAAGCCCGGTGGGTCAGCAATGGCTTTCACTCCTTCCGGGTTACGGAGGGTGTCGATCAATTCCTGTAATATGCCCCGAGCAGCAAACTGGGTCACCGGCAGTTTAGAGACGGTTTGTAAATCACCAATGCTGAGGCGCAGAGCATCCTCCACTGTGAGGGGCGGGGCAGATTGTTGCTGCTGTAAAATGACCTTGGCCGCCCGCACGTCCGCCGGTTGCAGGGTAATCCATTCTCCGTCCAGCACCACCAGGGGAGATTTTTGGGCTAGTAACGCTTCAAAGTCCTTGGCCGTCAATAACCGGGCATTGTCCCCGCTCCCCATCATTAGTTGCAAGTCGTAATTAATTAAACTTTGCAGAGTTAGCCGCTGGCCCCTTTGCCGTTGCACTTCCCCCACCACTTTTACCCCTAACCGTTTGGCGGTGCCGCCCCGTTCTAACCCCGGCGGGAGGATTACCCCTAACCCCCGATCCCGCAATTGATGGGCGATTGCCAGGATAAATTCGTAGGCTTGGATGGCATCTAGCCCACAGCCCGTGGGACACCTTTCCGTCAAACTTGCAGCAATGGGTTCGTAAATTTGGGCAGCTACCCCTAAGCCCCGCAGTAAACTTTCCGCCCCCTGGTCAACCCTCCTTCCCTGCCACACCAGGCGATCGCCGGCCATGGCCCAGAGGGAAGCCGCCGGGAGCCAAAATTCCCCGTCATCCAGGGCTTGTAAACCATAATCCAGTTGCCAGGTTCCCCCCCCATCGTCCGCTGGAGGTTGTAACCGCAGAGCCCCCCGCCATTGCCGTTGGGCTAAAGCTTGGTTATTTTTTTGGCCCAAATAATTCTGGACTGGTAAATACCAATGGTCTAAGGATGTGGCTAATCGTTGTAGAGCTTTGCCTGTGCCGAGGGAGGTTTGCCCCCCATGGGTTAATCCCCGGAGCCAATCATTCAACCAGACTTCTTTAACGTTGGCTAGGCTGGGACTGACGGCACCAATTTGGGCTTGCAATAATTTTTGTAGTAAATCCACCACCAACATTTGGGGCTCCTGGGAGTCAGTCAGGTTGGCCAGGGCGCAGGCAGGTACTCTCTGGCTAAATTGGGCTAAATGGGTTTGGTCTTGGATGCTATCGAGGATAGGAATCCATTGGGCATAGTAATTACCGTCTTCCCCCCTTTGCTCCAGTCCCGGCACAAATTTACCCCGTAGCACCAAATCTAAACACCAGCGGTGCAGTTGACCGTAAAAGTAAAACTCTGATCCTAAGTTAGCTAAGGCTTGGCCCCCCAGGGGAATAGATTGGAGCAACGTTAACGTTTGGCTTGGGGTCAGATTTACCCCGGTTACCTGCCACGATCGCCAGTGGAGATATTTCGCATCCATGGCCACCGGATCTTGCCCTGTGACAAAGGGTAGGGGAATTTTTTGCTGGCGATGGCTGGGTAAATGCAGAGTAAGGGCTGCCTCTGTCACCCCATCCGCCTTGGGGAAGGCCAGGGGCAAATTCGACCAGGCCTGTAGCAAATCCGGCAGATCCAACGCAAAGGGATGGCGATCGCCAATGGTTTCTGGCAAAGGATGACCCCAGGTATCCGCCCAAAGAAACAGTTTGCCGCCGTTTTCCCCGTGGGAGGGTTGCCAATTACCGTGGATAGTCGCCATAGGATCTAGTTTCTGGTCTGTCCCATTCTAGGGCGATTGGTTATCCTTGATTATGGATGGGTCCCTGGCCCTCCTAACCTCAGCCGTCGCTCTTTGTCACCACCATGAGCCAAAATTCCAAAACTGCCCTGCGGGCCACCCTGCAAAGTCAGTTCTCGATTATTGTCAGTTTTTTAGCCATTTTTTGGCTTCTGGAAATCTTAGATGCGTTTGTTTTTCGGGGTAGTTTGGATCAATTTGGCATTTACCCCCGCTCCTTGGAAGGTCTGAGGGGAATTGTCTTTGCACCCTTTCTCCATGCCGATTTTGGTCATTTAATTGCCAACAGCGTCCCGTTCGTTGTTCTTGCCTGGTTGGTGATGCTCCAGGAAGTGAGTGATTTTTGGATTGTGACCATTATCACCATGGTGGTGGGCGGCCTGGGAGTCTGGTTGATCGCTCCCCCTAACACCGTCACCGTTGGGGCTAGCATTCTGATTTTTGGTTACTTAGGATTTTTACTCTTTCGAGGTTGGTTCCAAAAAAACCTGGCTTCCATTGTCCTTTCTATCGTTGTCCTAGTTCTCTACGGCAGTGCCCTTTGGGGACTATTGCCTGGTCGGGCGGGGGTTTCTTGGCAGGGTCATTTATTTGGCTTCATCGGTGGAGCGATCGCCGCTTGGTTAATTGCTAGGGAAAAGCATTACTACAGCAAAAATTAGCAAGATTTTTTAAGACAAAAACATTAACCAACAATAACCTTGAGCTTTCCCAGCACTACTTTTGTTTGAGAATCAATAGGGTGACATCATCCTCCGCCGGTTGGTCGCCCAAAAAATTGCGTAGATCGGCGATCGCCTGGTGACGAATTTCCGCCGGGGCCTGGTGCCGATGTTGGCAAAGCACTGTTTGTAATCTTTCTATGCCGTAAAACTGCCTCTGGCTATTCATTGCTTCCGTAATGCCATCGGTATAGAGCACCGCTAAATCACCGCTGTTTAAAGTAATTTCCCGCTCCGTCACAAAGGCACTAATATCTTGTTCCAAACCTAGGGGAAAGCCCAACTCAAAGGTATCAATCTGTTCCGTTGCTCCGTTGCTGCGAATAATCAATACTTCCTCATGTTGGCCGCTGAGGCGAATCAGCCCCGCTTCATATTGCAACACGCTTAAAGTCATATTCTTGGAAGAACCCATGCGCCTAGTATTTTCGTAGATGGTACGGTTCATGGCGCTCAACAGTTTGACCGGATCCGTTACCCCGTGTTCTAACAAAGTCCGCAATGCCGTTTGGGCCATGATCATCACCAAACTGCTTTCTAGGTCGTGGCCAGTAACGTCGCCAATGCTAATTCTGACTTGACCATTGGTTTGCAGAACGTCGTAATAATCTCCCCCCACCTCCGTGGCCGATTCCATAAAACCAGCAATTTCTAGCCCCGCCACCGCCGCCAATTCCTGTTCCGAAGGCATTAACATCTGTTGCAATTGTCGGGTAATGTCAATTTCCGCTTCCAACCGCAGATTTTCGTCCTGCAATTTTTCCGTCAAGCGACAGAGGGCATCGGCCACCGTATTAAAGGCGTGGACCACCTCTGCCATTTCGTCCTGGGTTTGTAATTCCACCGCTTTGGTTTCACTGCCCGCCACCATTTTTTCCGCCGCACTGCTCAAACTAGCAATGGTGGCCATGACGCTGGCATAAAAGCCCCAAAAAAGATAAACGGCGATCGCCAGGGTGGCCAAAACGAAGGTGCTGAGGAGCCATTGCCGTTGCTGGAATCGTTGAATACGTTCGGATAATAGTTGATCCAATTCGGGGCTGAGCACCCGCCAAAAGTGCAAACTATTCAGTAAACCCCATTGGCTCTGCTGGTTTAGTTGGGCATCATTGAGTTTTATTTGCCCGGTGATTACTTTGGTTAGGCTCTGCTCCAACTCTTCCAGGACTGTGGTCAAACCATTCAGGCTATTAATTACCCTTGGTTGTAGTTGTTGGCGAGCATTGTGGGTAAAGGCAACCCCCAGGTTTTTGACCAAACTTGTCTTTAACTGGGCTAATTGGGCTTTAATCACCAGCACTTGGGATTCCTCTGCTGGAGAGAGCCCCGGGCCGGAGTGGGCAGTAATAATTGTCCCTAGTTGAGCTAAATCCGTTTGCAGTTGGGGCAGTTTCAGCAACAGCGCTTCCATCAAGTAATAACTATCCAAATCCGGATCCAGGATTAAATTGGACTGATTACCCACCTGGGTCCGCAGAACGGCGATCGCCTGGAGAATTTGCTCTGAAGTGTCCTGTGATCTATCTGTAACCTGGGATAAAACTTGCTCTAAATCCCCATAATTCGTTTCCGTAGCTAACTTTTTTCCCCATCGCTCCTGGACTTGGGCCAACTGATCAACCGGAGATCGCCAATGGTTAGGCCCCAGGGAAATTAGGGGTTGCACCAATACTGTTTGTTGCAATTGTTGCAGAGGCCCTAGGTAAGCCAAACCCTGTTGCTCCAGTTGGGCAAACTGAATTTGACCCTGAATTTCCGACAGCAGCAAGAAAATGGCTAAACCCAGGGGCAACAAAAAACAGACACTAATCAGAGCAAACTTTTGGGGATAGTGCAATTGATTAATCAAGCCCACCGCTGGTTTGAGCACTTTTTGCCCCACAGTTACCGGCTCCATAACTTTTTCCTAATCACTGCAACAAAACTATTTTTAAGAGTACCCAAGGCTGACTCTGATCACAGCGGGGTCTTTTCGCTCCCAACGCTAACACAATCCTGGGGTCATCATTATTGGGCAAAATCAATGGTCAGAGCTATGTTTGATCAATTCTTTGTCACTACTTTGCCACTGTTATGATCAAAGCTCAAAGTCAAGCATCGTCTTGGCATTATTCCCTGTTTGTCCATGCCCCTGCCCCGTTTACTAACCATTGTCCTCGCTGTCAGTTTCATTTTGGGGATGGTGATTTGGCTCATTGATGCCATTCTGCGGCTTTATTCCCAGGTGGCTTGGACTTCCCCTTTTTTGGCCAATATTGTCATTTTGCTAGTTATTGCGGTACTAGCTCTGTTGATTGCCACTTTTTTTTACTATTTCAACCTGGCTAATCAGCCCAAGGATAGTTCTGGTAAAAAACGGCGACGCATAAAATTACCTGAGCAAAAAAACGAAACGGCGGCGGCTAATTTACAAGCAGTGCGGCGGCAGATGCAACAAATCCAAGACCAGGTGGCCCAAAAAGCGCTATTGGAAAAAACCCGTTTAATTGAGGCGCAGTTAAAACGAGGCAATTTAAATTTAGTGGTGTTTGGCACAGGATCGGCGGGTAAAACCTCTTTGGTGAATGCTTTATTGGGCCAAATTCAGGGAGAAGTAGCCCCCACCATGGGCACCACGATCGCCGGGGAAAAATATTATCTTTACTTGGATGGGGTAAGCCGGGATTTGGAAATTACGGACACACCGGGCATTTTAGAGGCGGGGGTGCGGGGTACGGAACGGGAAACAGCGGCTCGGCAATTGGCCACGGAGGCGGATTTGCTACTGTTTGTGGTGGATAATGACCTACGTCAGTCGGAATACGAACCCCTGCAAGCATTGGCCAAAATTGGTAAACGGTCTTTACTCATTCTCAATAAGACTGATCTGTATCCCCCGGATGAGGTGGAAGTATTATTGCAAACCCTCCGGCAACGGGTTAAAGCCTTTATTCCCCCGGAAGATGTGTTGGCGATCGCCGCTCGGCCCCAGGATGTGGCCATTCAACCGGGATTACTGATGAGACCAGAGCCGGAAATTGAGCCTTTGGTGAAACGTTTAGTGTCCGTGCTCCGCAGTGATGGGGACGATTTGATGGCGGATAACATTCTGTTGCAGTCCCAACGGCTGGGGGATGAGGCTCGGCAAATTATTGAACAGCAACGGCAACGGGAAGCCATGAAAATTATTGACCGTTACCAATGGATTGGGGCGGGAGCCATTGCCGTGACCCCCTTGCCAGTGATTGATCTGTTGGCCACTACGGCCATTAATGCCCAAATGGTGGTGGAGATCGGTCGGGTCTATGGCTGTGAAATTGACGGCGATCGGGGCAAGGAGTTGGCCATTTCCCTGGGTAAAACCTTTGTGGGACTAGGCATTGTCAAAGGGGCGGTGGAGTTGATGGCCCAAGCCATGCAGTTGCAACTCACTACCTATATCATTGGTAAAGCAATTCAGGGCATCACTGCGGCCTACCTCACCCGCATTGCTGGTAAAAGTTTTATTCAATATTTCCGTCAGGATCAGGATTGGGGCGATGGCGGCGTGGCCCAAGTGGTGGAACAACAATTCCAACTCAGTCGCAAAGATGAATTTATCCAAGCCTTTGTTAAACAGGCGATCGCCAAAGTGGTGGAACCCCTGGAAGATTTTTGGGGCAAGGAAAGCCCAGATACTACCCCAGAACAGCTAGAACCCTTGCCAGAACTGAGAGATTTAACGCCCCTAGAGGAAGAATTCATCGAAGCCATCCTACCTGAACCGGAAGTTTACCATACCCGTTATGCCGATTGGGATAGTCCCCGACCCCAGCGCCAGGATGATTGGTAATTAGCCATGACGTGAGTCCGACAGCTAAAAAGTAGTTAGTGGGAGGGCTTTTGATGGCGGAAAACAAAACTCTCTTTCAGTTCATCATTTTCGTTCACCCTCGGCGATCGCCTCCTCTGCCTGGGGACTCTGTTGGGGCACATATAATTTACAATTGTTACAATTGTGGCTGTTTTAAATAGGCCTCCCCTTTGGCCTGTCGTTGTGGCATAAAGTCTAGCTAAGGCCCAGAACCCCGACCGGCAAACAACACGACCCCATAACCTATACATCCAACCGCCCCTCTGTTTGCTGTTGGCTAAAATTTACACGTAAATTCCTATGGAAAAAGATCTCACTCGTTACCGCAATATTGGTATTTTCGCCCACGTAGATGCGGGTAAAACCACCACCACCGAACGGATTTTGAAGTTAACCGGGAGAATCCATAAACTCGGCGAGGTACACGAAGGCGAATCCACCATGGACTTCATGGAGCAGGAAGCGGAGCGGGGTATCACCATCCAATCGGCGGCCACCAGTTGTTTTTGGAAAGATCATCAACTCAATGTTATCGACACCCCTGGCCACGTGGACTTCACTATTGAAGTTTACCGCTCCCTGAAAGTGTTGGATGGCGGCATTGGGGTATTTTGTGGCTCCGGCGGTGTGGAACCTCAGTCGGAAACCAACTGGCGCTATGCGAACGATTCTAAAGTCGCCCGTTTGATTTACATTAATAAACTTGACCGTACCGGGGCAGATTTTTACCGGGTAGTTAAGCAGGTGGAAACGGTGCTCGGGGCTAAACCCTTGGTGATGACTCTGCCCATTGGGACAGAAAATGATTTCGTTGGTGTGGTGGATATTCTCACGGAAAAAGCCTATATCTGGGATGACTCCGGCGACCCGGAAAAATATGAAATCACCGACATTCCTGCTGACATGGTGGACGATGTGGCCACCTACCGGGAAATGCTGATCGAAACAGCGGTGGAACAGGACGATGATTTGATGGAAAAATACCTGGAAGGGGAAGAAATCAGCATCGATGACATCAAGCGTTGTATCCGTACCGGCACCCGTAAGTTGGACTTTTTCCCCACCTATGGCGGTTCCTCCTTTAAAAACAAAGGGGTACAACTGGTGCTGGATGCGGTGGTGGACTACTTGCCCAACCCCAAAGAAGTACCTCCTCAACCGGAAGTGGATTTAGAAGGGGAAGAAACCGGCAACTACGCCATTGTTGATCCAGAAGCCCCCCTGCGGGCCCTGGCGTTCAAAATTATGGACGACCGCTTTGGTGCTTTGACCTTCACCCGGATTTACTCCGGTACCCTCAGTAAAGGGGACACCATTCTCAATACTGCCACCGGTAAAACAGAACGCATTGGTCGTTTGGTGGAAATGCACGCCGATTCCCGGGAAGAAATTGAGTCCGCTCAAGCCGGGGACATTGTGGCGATCGTGGGCATGAAAAATGTGCAAACGGGCCACACTCTCTGTGACCCCAAAAATCCGGCCACTTTGGAACCCATGGTCTTCCCCGACCCGGTGATCTCCATTGCCATTAAGCCCAAGAAAAAAGGCATGGACGAAAAATTGGGTATGGCTCTGAGCAAAATGGTGCAGGAAGATCCTTCCTTCCAAGTGGAAACCGACGAAGAAAGCGGTGAAACCATCATTAAGGGGATGGGGGAATTGCACTTGGATATCAAAATGGATATTCTCAAGCGTACCCATGGTGTAGAAGTGGAAATGGGTAAACCCCAGGTGGCCTACCGGGAATCCATTACCCAGCAGGTATCGGATACCTATGTACACAAGAAGCAGTCCGGTGGTTCTGGTCAGTATGCCAAAATTGACTACATCGTGGAGCCTGGGGAACCCGGTTCTGGCTTCCAGTTCGAGTCCAAAGTAACCGGTGGTAACGTGCCCCGGGAATATTGGCCCGCAGTACAAAAAGGTTTTGACCAGAGTGTGGTTAAAGGCGTTTTGGCTGGCTATCCTGTGGTGGACTTGAAAGTTACCCTCACCGACGGTGGCTTCCACCCTGTAGACTCTTCGGCGATCGCCTTTGAAATTGCGGCCAAAGCTGGTTACCGTCAAAGCTTACCCAAAGCCAAACCCCAAATTTTGGAACCGATTATGGCGGTGGATGTGTTCACCCCGGAAGACCATATGGGGGATGTAATCGGCGATTTGAACCGTCGTCGGGGCATGATCAAATCCCAGGAAACTGGCCCCATGGGAGTGCGGGTAAAAGCGGATGTGCCTTTGAGCGAAATGTTCGGCTACATTGGTGATTTGCGGACCATGACTTCCGGTCGGGGTCAATTCTCCATGGTGTTTGACCACTACGCTCCCTGCCCCACCAACGTTGCGGAGGAAGTAATCAAAGAAGCCAAAGAACGGCAAGCCGCTGCTTAATTCCAAATTTGACTGTCTCAAATGTTTTCTGCCCCCATTTTCGGGGGCTTTTTTGTGCAATTTTTGCTTCTACTGCCATCGTGTACCATGGCTAGAAAGCTATGGGTATTTTCCAAGTAAGTCGACGACTTAATCCCATTGAGTAAAGTACTGTTACTGGTTGCCTAATTTTGACTTTTTTCAATGAACACAACTTTTCCGGCGGTGTACGGCCCCGTTAATTCCTGGCGCTATGGCCGTTCCCTGGGTATTGATCCCATCGGGGCTATTTCCACCTGTTCTTTTAACTGCGTTTATTGTCAACTGGGGGAAATTGAGCACCTCAGCGGCGATCGCCAAATTTTCATTCCCACCGCTGACATTTTGCGAGAATTGGCCCAGTTTGCCCCCTGGGAGGTGGATGTAATTACCCTAAGCGGCAGCGGAGAGCCGACGTTAGCCAAAAATTTAGGGGAAATTCTCGAAGGCATTAAAAAGTTGACTGGGAAATTAACCCTGGTACTCACCAATGCGACTTTGTTAAATGATGCTCAGGTAAGAGAAGAGCTCTCCTTAGCAGACAAGATTTCTGTCAAATTAGACGGATTGTGGCCAGACCAGTTACAAAGAATTAACCGACCGATCGCCGGCATTGAGTTGGAGCAAATTTTGACTGGTATTCAAACCTTTCAGCAGGAGTTTACAGGGGAATTATCAGTGCAAACCATGGTGCTGCAGCCCTGGGACCAGACAACTGAGAACCGTTATTTGGAGCTTTTATCCCTAATTAAGCCCACCGAAGTGCAACTCAACAGGCCCACCAGGCCCAAACCCCTCCAGCGGGAATTGGAAGGCCGGGGTAACCATACCGGCACCCCCTACGGCGATCGCCCTGTGACTCAAATCAAATGCGTCGATGGTCAGACCCTACAAAATTTGGCCAAAAAAATAAGTGGGGCGATCGGCATTCCTGTCCGCTGCGCCCCCGTAAAGGTCTTGTAAGTATGGTCGAATAATCTTTAAATAAATGGAGCCGAGCAGAATTGAACTGCTGTCCAAACTGGGTATTAACTTTCCGCTCATTCACAGGTTTAGTCCTTCTAGCCCTAGGACGGGGACCATCGATTATCCCTGATGGTGGGATGCTCTAGTCTGAGTCTTGATTGTTTAGCTAACTAGAGAAGAGCCAAACAAAGCATCCGTTGGGGTTAACCTCTAATCCTTAACGGAGTCAGAAAAGAAGTAAACGGTCTTTGACAAGAAAATGTAGCTTTTACAGACTAGGCTGCTATGGCTACCCGTTTGAAGCTGACGATGTTATTCGCAGTTACTTTTTTTTGAGCCTTTGATTTGCGAGAGGAGACTCACTCTCGACCTGTATCACGGGCAAGCTTTCGCCAACCTGTCGAAACCATTGCGGCCCCTTGATATACACCCCGATTATAAACCATTTTTTGGGGGGATGGCAAAAAGGAGCAGTGCCACCTCCAGCCTCTGCTCCAATATGGCTAACAAAAGTGCTCCCTCTCCAAACTAGTTAACTTAAATCATTGGTTGGTTCAGGAAAACGGAGCTTAGTCATCAAAAGTTGGGAAGGGATAAACTCCGGCAATGACTGTCCAACCTTTGTCAGAGGACTTGCTCAACTTCAGCAATTTCTGGGATCATTTCCCTTAATTTGCGCTCAATACCCATTTTTAGGGTCATGGTGGAACTGGGACAGGATCCACAAGCGCCCTGCAAACGTACTTTGACAATGGGACCGTCTAATTCTACTACTTCCACATTGCCGCCGTCAGCCATCAGGTAGGGACGGAGTTCATCCAATACCGTTTCCACATTATTTAGGGTGAGTTCCATCGCTCGCTAACCTCAGCTAAAAATTTTTGACTATCACTGATATCCTAACGTCAAACCCCGAGGCCAAGGTTGGCAAAAATCCCGGGGCTGAGGATAGAGAAAAGTAATTAGCGGTCTTTCAACCAACTGAACATCGCCCGCAGGTCTTTGCCCACTTCTTCGATCAATTCTTCTGATTCCCGACGACGCATGGCGGTGAAACCAGGTTTACCAGCTTGATTTTCCAACACGAATTCCCGGGCAAACTGACCAGATTGGATTTCATCGAGAATTTGACGCATTTCTGCCTTGGTTTCTTCGGTGACAATGCGGGGTCCCCGGGTTAAATCGCCATATTCAGCGGTATTGGAAATGCTGTCTCGCATTTTCGCCAAGCCACCTTCCACAATCAAATCGACAATTAACTTAACTTCGTGGAGACATTCAAAATAGGCCAATTCCGGCTGATAGCCAGCTTCCACCAGGGTATCGAATCCTGCTTTGATCAAAGCAGTCAGACCACCACAGAGCACCACCTGTTCGCCAAAAAGATCGGTTTCGGTTTCTTCCCGGAAAGTGGTTTCTAAAATACCGGCCCTGGTCCCCCCAATGCCCTTAGCGTAGGCCATAGCATAGTCCCGAGCTTGGCCACTAGCATCTTGGTACACAGCAAATAAGGCCGGTACTCCCTGGCCTTGTTCATAGGTGCGACGCACCAGATGGCCAGGCCCCTTAGGAGCGGCCATAACTACGTCCACATCGGCGGGGGGAACAATCTGGGCAAAGTTAATGTTGAAGCCGTGGGCAAATAACAGCACGTTTCCGGCCACGAGGTTAGGGGCGATTTCTGCTTCGTAAACGGTTTTTTGCACTTCATCGGGCAGGAGAATCATAATCAAATCCGCCGCTTTGGCTGCTTCAGCCACAGATAAAACTTTTAGCCCAGCTCCTTCTGCTTTGGCAACGGATTTACTGCCACTGTATAGCCCGACGACCACGTTAACGCCACTATCCTTGAGGTTGAGCGCATGGGCGTGACCTTGGGAGCCATAGCCGATAATAGCCACGGTTTTTCCGGCTAAGAGGTCAAGATTGGCATCCTGATCGTAATACATACGAGCCATGTAACTATCTCCTTGCTGCGATTGAATGGTGCTCTGCAAACTTTTAATCATAGCAAAGGCCGGTCTGCTTATTCTGTCCTGTAAGTGTTGTAGGATCAAATTCTGCATCTGTTAAATTCTAGCTTTTGGTCTATGCTTGCCCTAATTGACACTGTTAAATCCATTGATAATCAGCTTTCCCGTCGTCATATTGACCTAGACCCCGCAGGTTATTGGTTGGTCATGGTGGAGCGGGAAGCTGGAGTGTTGAAGGTGGAGCACTACAGTAACGATATTAATGACCAGGGTTTGGCGGTGGATCCGGAAACGGGGGAAGTGATTGCCTGTCAAGGGGGGAGAAAAAGACTACCCAGTTTGACTTTAACTGGTCGCACTGCCAAGGAGTTGTGCGTGAAGATTTTTGAGGAGTTGGAATCCTGTCCAGTGACTATGCTCAACCATGCTGCTTACTTGGGTCGGGAATTGATGCGGGCGGAATTAGCTCTAACTGGGGGCGGAGAATATATTCAGGATTAGTTAAACCGTCCTAAATAAGCAAATTTTGTCAGCGGCAATCAATAGCAACAAATCTGGAGACTGAAACCATGAAAATTTTACCGGCGATCGATCTGCTAGGTGGCAAGTGTGTGCGCCTCTATCAAGGGGATTATGACCAGTCCCAGGTGTACCACGAAGATCCGGTGGAAGTAGCCCGCCAGTGGCAAGCCCAGGGAGCTAGTCGTTTGCATTTAGTCGATCTTGATGGAGCTAAGGAAGGACAACCAGTTAACCTAACGGCGATCGCCAATATTGTTGAAGCCCTAACCATTCCTGTACAGGTAGGCGGAGGCTTAAGGGATAGAAACCGGGTCAAACAATTGCTGGATTTGGGGGTGGGCCGAGTTATTCTAGGTACGATCGCCGTGGAAAATCCTGACTTAGTGGGGGAATTATGTGCCGAATTTCCTGGGCAAATTGTGGTGGGTATTGATGCCCGCAATGGCAAAGTGGCCACTAGGGGGTGGTTAGAAACTTCTACGGTGGAAGCGGGGGAATTGGCCCAACGCATGGAAAAGCTAGGAGCGGCGGCCATTATCTACACTGATATTCACCGGGATGGCACAATGCAGGGGCCCAACTTAGATGCTCTGCGACAATTAGCTAGTCAGTTAACCATTCCAGTGATTGCATCGGGGGGAGTCAGCCAAGTAGAAGACCTGTTGAATCTGCTTAGCTTGGAAAGTCTGGGGGTCAATGGAGTCATCATCGGCAAAGCCCTTTACACCGGGGACATTCAGTTGGCAGAAGCAATCCGGGCAGTGGGCAATGGTCGCTGGCAAGATGTGCCGCCGTTGGACTTTCCCCGTTTGGGCTAGTTTTTTCGTTTTTTGAAGTCAAATTAGTCTTGACTCTGGCTGGGTTGGAGAAAAACCCTCGTTCCTTCAATGACAGTGTGGCTTTGCCATTCTCTTTTGGTATCAGGACAATCTAACCGATAATGTCCCCCCCGGCTTTCCTCCCGAAAGAGGGCACTAGTCAAAATTAATTGTGCTATATCCAGCAGATTATGGGTTTCGGCCCACAACTGCATAAATTCATTCAGCCCTGGGCCACTTAGGCTAATTTTTTGATCCTCTGGTAGGTGAGCTAAAAGCTTACTGCTGCTGAGCTGCTGCCATTGTTCTTGCCATTGTTCCAATTTGGCGATCGCCATTTGGAGAGTTTCAGCTTGGCGACAAATGCCGGCGGTTTGCCACATCAAGCGAGGTAATTCACTGCGCCAATGGTTTAGGAGGGCTAGGTCATTGGTGGTGTCTAGTCGAATTTCCTTTATCGATTGATTAACGTTGGAGTCACTGGAGGCAAGGGGCGGTAAGCTCAAATTTCTTAATTGACTAGCAAAAACAATGCATTCCAGCAGAGAATTACTGGCCAGGCGATTGGCTCCATGGACCCCAGTGCTGGCGGTTTCCCCCAACGCATACAAGCCTGGAATAGTGGTTTGACAATTAATATCTGTGGTAATGCCCCCCATCCAATAATGGGCCGCTGGGGCAACGGGAATTGGTTCACGAAAAATGTCCACCCCCCAGTGCAAACAACGGCGAATAATATTGGGAAAACGCCTTTGGATGCGCTCCGGCTCAATGGGACTCAGATCCAAAAAAACAGTGGCTTGGGTGGGATCTTTTTCTGTATTGGCTAAATGTTGGAAAATTGCCCGACTAACCACGTCCCTGGGAGCTAGTTCTCCCCTGGGATGGTAATCAAAAGCAAATCTTTTCCCCTGGCGATCGAGCAGATGGGCCCCTTCCCCCCGCACTGCTTCACTGATCAAAAAATGGGGCACACCCGGTTTAGTTAAAGCGGTGGGATGAAATTGAAAGAATTCTAAATCCCGCACCTGGGCCCCCGATCGCCAAGCGAGGGCAATGCCGTCACCAGTACTAACTTTGGGATTGGTAGTTTGGGCAAACACTTGACCGCCGCCCCCGGTGGCCAATAACACCGCTCGGGAGTGGAAAGTTTCAATGGTTTGATTGACAAAAACCTGAATGCCCCGACAATGGCCCGTTGTTGGCTCAATATTTAAAGACAGGGCGATCGCCTGGGAAAAAATTTCCACATTGGGCCGAGCTTGCACCTGTCCCATCAACGTCGAAACAATGGCCCGCCCCGTAGTGTCCGCCGCATGGAGTACCCTCGGTTGGGAATGGGCCGCCTCCAACGTTAAAGCCAGATGCTGCCCATGGCGATCAAAACTAACACCGAACTGCACCAACTCGGCGATCGCCTGGGGGGCATGATTCACTAGGAAATCCACCGCTTCCCCATCACATAAACCCGCTCCAGCAGCTAAGGTATCTTCGTAGTGAGATTGGGGAGAATCCGTCGGGGCAATAGCGGCCGCAATCCCTCCCTGGGCCCAATCACTGGCCCCCGTTTTCAGTTCCGCCTTGGTAACCAGAGCCACACGGTAATGACCAGGCAAACAAAGACAGGCATAAAGGCCTGCCGCTCCGGAGCCCACCACCACCACATCGAACTGATTTGCCCCCATATCCCCAAATTCCCAAAAGATTGTCTTCCCAGATTAGCGGTTTCAGTCCAGCTTGGGGACATTTACCCAGACAGAGTTAGGGGTTAAAAATTGCAAATTGCCAATGCTTATCTAACATTAATATTCCAATCTCGTCGCAAATCTCGTTGGAAGTCATCCAAAACCCGTTTTAAAGTCTGCTCTACTGAATCACCATCGTTGTACTCATAGGTACGACATTGATTGGTGGTATAGGTATCGGTGCGATCGGGCACTACATTTTCTTGGCCACCATAGGTTCTGCCGTAATAACCATCCTCAAATCCCCTAGCAAATTCGCCCCCAGCGGAACGGGGTTCAAAGGGTTTCTTGTCCCTGGCCGCCGCTGCTCCTTCCCGATAGCCATCGTCATAGGCTTGGGGATGACTGCCGGGATCCCGTAAAGTCCGGCTTTTTTCCACCGGATAACAATACTGGATCTTGCCAGCGTTAGCAGGGGCAATCGCCATTAGGGAAGAAAGCAAAACCCCGATAAGGCAAGTTGGTAAAAAACGGCAGTAACCCATGGCAAGTGATCACACTCTAGAAACAACTCTGGCAAAGCCCTGGTAAGCCACCATGGTCAATACCCCCATCCAAAATATTGATGCTTGGTCGGTTCCTAGAGAATGCCACTACTAGCTAGACCCAACACCATGCCTGCTCCTAAAATGTGGCCGAAACTCATGGTAGCCAGCAATTCCGGCAAGCCAAAGGTTTTCTTCGACGCCAACTGGGGCAGAGCCAAGTCCTTACCCTTACCGGTTTTTTGGATGGCAAAGTAGCCAATCACAAAAGCAAACACATTACAAAGGCACATGATAATGCCCACCGAAAGGCTCCAACCAGCGGTGGTGGGACTAGCCTGGGCTAAAAGCAGAGCAGTATTAAACATTGATAAAGGTTCTCCAAAGATAATTTCAAAGACTTGATTTTCTTTGAGGTATTCTAGCCGATGAAGAGCAATCCCCCTCTTTGAGCGCCCCCGTTCCCTGGCGATCGCCGTCATCGATTCCGTTAACTTTTTGGCGATCGATGTCCCCTTAGTCCACTAATTAGTAATGATTAGTAATGAAAGCTTGACTAGGCAAAATTCCCCACACCAGTTGCAAAAAAAGATTGAAAAAGCCACTATCACGCAGAAAATTCCGTTGAGTCAAAAGCTCCAACCCCAGTTAGGTCAATCATCGGCAATAATTTTAAGTCTTTCTGTCCCCGCTCACCAGCAATGTGAAAAAAAGTCGTGGTCAGACCACAATTAAGCCCCATTTTTTTGTTATCGAGGCTACAATCAATGAAGTCTTTTTTCACTGATTCATCAAGCTCTACCGCTGACTAGCCTTCTCTAACACTTTTACGCCTGAATCCTTGCATTCTGTTTTTCCCCAACGAAGAAGTTAGAGAACCCCGAATCAATAGACTGACCGAGCGCACATCATCTAGCAACGCCTAGGGGTGGCCTCAACTTTGACTGACCAGCTAATTTTGTACACGACTTAGGAGTTAACGAGGAAAACGGCATGACCCAGACGAAAGAGCCACTCACCAAAGCTGAATCCGCCGAACTGGAGCAAGAAATAGAGCTAAGTCAATACATTAACACTGATGATATTGACGACGATGATATTGACGTAGAGGATTTAGAACAGGAAGTCGCCGCTACAGAAGGGAAGGAAAAAAAAGTCCGGAAAATTCGTAAGGACGCGGTTAAAAAGAAACCCTACACCGAAGACTCAATCCGTATCTATCTCCAGGAAATTGGCCGGATTCGTCTGCTCAGGGCCGAAGAAGAAATTGAACTAGCCCGTCAAATTGCCGACCTCCTCGAACTCGAGCTAATTCGGGACAACCTCACCCTTCAACTAGAACGCCAGCCCTCGGAACTGGAATGGGGTAAACAGGTCTGGAAGTTGGAAACCGCCAAACAACGGTTAGTAGGCGACAAGAAAAAAGAGCCGAAAAAGAAAGATATAGATAGTTACCTCGCCAATCCAGACAACGAATTAAGTCTGGAAAATGAATGGAGCCAACAGCCCAACAAAAATTTTGCCGCCTTCCGTCGTCGTCTTTTTCTGGATCGCCGAGCCAAAGACAAAATGGTGCAGTCTAACCTGCGGCTAGTAGTGTCCATTGCCAAAAAATATATGAATCGGGGTCTATCATTCCAAGATCTAATTCAGGAAGGTTCTCTAGGTTTAATCCGAGCTGCCGAAAAATTTGACCACGAAAAAGGTTACAAATTCTCCACCTATGCCACCTGGTGGATTCGCCAAGCCATCACCCGGGCGATCGCCGACCAATCTCGCACCATCCGCCTCCCCGTCCACCTCTACGAAACCATCTCCCGCATCAAAAAAACCACCAAACTCCTCTCCCAGGAAATGCGACGTAAACCCACCGAGGAAGAAATCGCCGAAAAAATGGAGATGACCATCGAAAAATTACGCTTCATCGCCAAATCCGCCCAACTTCCCATCTCCCTCGAAACCCCCATTGGGAAAGAAGAGGACTCCCGCCTAGGGGACTTCATCGAAGCCGACGGCGAAACCCCTGAGGATGAAGTATCCAAAAATCTGCTCCGGGAAGACCTGGAAAATGTCCTTGACACCCTCAGCCCCCGGGAACGAGACGTATTGCGTCTACGCTATGGCCTCGACGACGGCCGCATGAAGACCCTAGAAGAGATTGGGCAAATCTTTAACGTCACCCGGGAACGCATCCGTCAGATCGAAGCTAAAGCCCTGCGGAAACTGCGTCACCCTAACCGCAACAGCATCCTCAAGGAATATATCCGCTAATCCCCTTTATCCAGTGATATAACCCTCAGCGTTGTCTTGACCCCATCAGGACAGCGCTTTTTGTCTTTCTAGGGAGAATTCCAATTTCTATTGGACACACTGCACTGAATTCGTAATTCACGCACCCGGCCTAACCCATCAGGAAGCCCAAAAGAAGCCCCTGAAGCTCAGAATTTGTAGTTACCGGTGTCGAGCGAAGTTTTTTTCTATGGTTGAAGCCGTTACTATGACTGTGATTCAGGGATTTTGAAAAATATTTTGTGAAAAGGTGTTGACTTTTCTTGCGGTATT
>NZ_JACJTH010000028.1:0-6250 GCF_014698595.1 Synechocystis sp. FACHB-908
GATGGTGACGAGGCTCGACAGTTACTCACCACTGCGGGATTACCCCTATTTAAAAGAGGAATTAAACGTTATTCCGCCTTTCAGAAGGCATCCCTTAACGGTGTTGTTGTTTCCGAGGTGAGTGATTCAAAAGCGGGTATAGCCTGGTCTGACTACAAAGCCACTGGAAAAGAAATTGTTGAGGAGATTTTGACATGAGCAAATTTAAAGGGATTTTGGACAGTCACAAACAAACGGCCCCAACAGAAAGCCAAAGGAAACCTAAAACAAAAGGCAAACGTAGCGACCCAGATTATGAACAAGTCTCTGCCTATATCCGCAAGGAAACCTATAGAAATGTCAAAATTGCCTTGCTCCAAGAGGAAGAAAAAAGAGATTTTTCTGATTTAGTTGAGGCCCTGCTATCTGAATGGTTGAGTAATCAATAAAGCAAGTACGCAAGTCAGTGGATAGTCACAATTGAAAAACCTTGGCTTCAAAAGCTTCTACGCAAGTCAGCGATTATTCGTCAACTTGCATACGCAACAGGGCAAGTTATTTTACTAGGGGTTTGTGTTCAATCCACCAATCCGACGTAAATCTTGTGGGCCAAATGACCAGGGCAATAATTCAGCCATTGATAGCGGCCCGGTGGGGGTCATAACTTGTAATTCCTTACCGCCATGCTCCAACAAAACCTGACGACAGCGGCCACAGGGAGCAAGATAATTATCCTGACTATCAACACAGACCACTGCCAGTAAACGTCCCCCGCCAGTAGCTATCAAATGGGAAACCAAACCACACTCGGCACAAAGGGTTAAGCCATAGGAGGCATTTTCGACATTACAACCAACAACAATTCGCCCGTCATCCACGAGTCCTGCCGCCCCCACTAAAAAATGAGAATAGGGGGCATAGGCATTTTGTCGAACCTCAATGGCAGATCGATGTAACTGCTCCCAACAAATATCAACCATTGGCAAAACCCCGAATTATCCGTTGGTGACTTTACTGTACTTTCTAGCTATCCAACAGTCTCAAAAAAATTACCAGGGGTTTCGAGAATAAAACGGATTCTTCCAATGTAGTCAAAAAGCATTTATGGCAACTGACTAAACATCCAAAAGTCCAAGTACGCAAATATTTGGTAATTCGCATACGCATCAGGCTACAAACTCAACTAGGTGAAAGTTCAGTTCATCCAACAAAGATCAGGTAACAGTCTCCAAAAATTACTAGGGGCTAATTATGCAATCCACACCAGTCCATCGGAAGAGGCTAACCGATCGCCGTTGTGGGGTCAATTAGTCCGTTGCCTTGCCAAGATATTGCAGAATGAGGATTACATCCACTTTCTTTCTATCCCATTCCTGCACCATATCAAGCTTATCCTTGGGAATATAGGCGGAGCGTTTAACCCGTTTCCCCTTCAGTTCAAGCTCATAGTGATAGTAGTACTGCTCATAGGATTTCTTACCGGAGCGGGTCTGTTTTTCGCAATAGTACAGTCGGATATAACCACTACCCTGACCCCTAGATCGCCGGCGGCGTACTTCTGGTAAGGGCCATCGAAGTTTTATTTTCACCCTGGGGCCAGTGGTGCTGGAGGATGGTGTGACAGTCGGGGTCAATTTCAACAAACTGAGTTGTTTGTATTTTTCCTCTGGTTTGTTCTGCGGCCAGGGTGAATCCCCCACATCCGGCAAATAGGTCGAGGTGTTTAAGGGTTCCATGGCTAAAACTCCTTTTCATATTGAGGTTTGCAGTTTAGTTAAAAAACAAGTCAAACAGGGGCCGGGGGACCAGTATCAAGGAAAGACCAGAAAGTTGCCAGGATAGTAGAGCGTAAACGCTGGGGCAAAGTGGGTAAATAGTCCTCGGCAAAGGATCGCCAACCGACAATTTGGATAATTTCCACCACTTCGGCGATCGCCTCTGGGAGGTCAATTCCTAGTAAAGCCAAAATTTCCGGCGGCAGATCCTCCAGGTGGGAACCGAGCCTTATAGGGGGTTTATAAGAGGAACTTCCCAGTTCAGTTGTATCCAGTAATGTCTTGGTAACTTTAGTGAGGGTAGCTCCAGCATTGGTCAACACATCGGTCACATTGCGACGACTGCAACCCAGCTTTTCGGCAATGGCACTGCCGGTGGTGAAGCCAGAACGGATCGCCTCGACAATATGCCAGCGGGCAATCTGGGAACGATCGCCAGCGTGGGGGGTAATTTCAAAACCATGGAGACAAACATAGTCCGCCCCAAATTTCTTGACCCAACTTAGGTCATGGATGGCATTGTGCTGGGGGTCGCCGGTGACAATGAAATGGGTAAATTGCTGGCGGGGGTAGCGGTTAGCCCGTTGACGACCAAAGTTTTGCAGGACTTCCCTTTGGGAGCGGCGGTGGTAATGTTCCTCAAAATCTTCAATTTGTCCGCCAGTGGCCAGGAATTGGGCCTTGATGGCCCCCAGGTTAGGCAGGGGTAAACCACAGGAGAGCATCTGGGGCTGACCCTCAAATTGATTACTACCCCGACTATCCCGATACCATTGCCCCTCCGCCAATAGGGTTTCCAGTTGGGCCTTGTAGGTGAGCACTGGCATGGGGCCATAGGCTTGGAATAATGCGTCTTTGACGGCGATCGCCTTTTCCATGGCCTTGTCACTGGGTCGGGAGCTACCCCACCCCGGCAACACAATTTGCACAACCTTGAGATTCTGGAAAGGTTTTTCCGTTTTCCGTTTGATTACTTTCACCTCGTCCTTGGCCAGGTTGAGCAAACAGGCAAAATCCGCCCCATTGTTGGTGGCATCCAGGGCAATCACATAATCAGCATCCCGAATGGGGGCCAACTCGTGACGGCGATCGATGGTGAGCAGCAGATTTTGGGGAAACAATTGGATTTGGACAGAGGCCTGGCCATGGAGGCAACGGAGTAGATGAATTAGGCCATTGCTGGGTAATTCCTGGAGTTTTTCCTCCGTTATTTTCGTCGCTTCCCCCACAGCGTATTGATTACTGCGGCGGAACTGGCCCTTGAGTTTGGCGGTTTCCTTCGCCGTTAAACCTGCAAAAACTTCCTGGTTATCCTTGAAGGTGGCCAAGGTGGGAGCTGGAAAAATATCAAATAAGTCCCGTTCCCGTTGCTCCAGTAGGGTAATTAGTTCCCCCAGTAGTTCTTGGTTAAGCTCTTGGCTATGGTTAAGCACATCAGCGGTGTCCAGGCCCAACTTGGGAGCGTCAGCCATTAACCCTTCTAGCAGAGATGCTATTTGATCCAGAATATTTTTTTGGGCAGATGATAACTGGGAGTGGCGACGATGGTAGGCAATTTCTTGGTCTAGCTCCCCAATATTGGTATTGATGGTTTTGGTGGGTTGCTCCTCCGCCGGTTCATCCCAAATCACCACGGTCAGTTGATTTTCCCCTTTAGCGGGAATTTGGCTGGGGTGACAGCGAATAATTTGGTGTTGCAGGGCTAAGCGCCGTTGCTGGCGGAACATACCGGGGTCAGTACCACAGTAGTTAAAAGCTGGGCAGGAGTGACAAATGGGATTATGTTTACCGCCCTGGTGGGGGTTATAGCCCTTTTCCGCCACCTGGTTAAACTGCCTAGAACGGATACAGTTAGCCGCTTCCTCTAGCTCCCCATGGGGAAAATACCGGTCTCCATGGCGGGTGGGCATGGCTTGAATGGCGGTTAAAGCCTCCACCGTGGGTTGCCGGTAGGAATGGGAAGTCAGATAAATCTTGATTTCCTGCTCTGGATGCAATGTTTCCAGTCGATGTAACAGGGCCTTAGCCAGGGGGACAATGGCATGGGACTTACCATCCCCAGTCCAGGAAGCATCGAGAACGTAGCGATTTTTTTCTAGCTGTTTAATTAGGGCATCAACCCGGTCTCCGGTGAACAGTTCCCCCCCAATCACAGGAGCACCAAAGCCCTGGGGTTTAACCCGTTTGACCTGCTTAGTAATCCAGTCGGCAAACTGTTCTACTTTGCTTTTGGGTCGTTGGGGACAGTAACTAAGAAATTGTTCAGGGGAGATAAACTCAACCAGGCGATCGCCCGCTATCTCGTCAATGTCGCCATCAGCTTTGGTAAATTGTCCCCACCAGGCAACGGTGACGGGGTTGGTTAGGGTTGCTAAGGTTTCGCCATGGGAACGGCTTATCCGGGCATCCTGAACACTTCCCCCATCGGGAATCAGAACTAATTGAGCATCGGGATTAAGGTTGGTGATTATCTCCTTAAGGGTTTCGGGGGACTGTAAAAACTGGTAGCCACTGAATCCAATGACAGGGAATTCCAAGCGATTGGCGGCGGCGGGGGCCTTAAACTCTAATCCCTCACACAATCCGATCCGTTGGGGTTTGGCGGTGCTGGCCAGTCCACCGGGCCAAAACAGTCCTATGGGGTTTTCCCCGTTAGCCAGGTGGGGAGTGATACCTCGCTTCTTACTGCTAAGCCAAACATATTTAGGGTTGCCAGTGGTCTTATGGTCTGGGTCGTGTAGCCGCATTGCTATCAATCGACCAAGATGGTCAGGAACCACCTCTAAAATCCCATCCCAACCGTTGTTTAGTTGGTTACCTAACTTCGATACCCCGGCAAGGTTAACGTGGGCAGGTTGGGCTAATTTCTGCCACCTCTTAACAGAACGACAGCGGTCAATAATTTCTGGGGGAACGCTCCGGTTTTCCAGGTAACGGCGAGCTCCATCGGTCAAAGTGAGTTGGCTGAGGATGCCCCTTATTTCAGCATCCCGACGATCCGGGTCTAGGCATTTCTCTAGCCGTTGCCGTTCAATTTCTCGGTTTCTGGTTTCCCTCTCCTCCTTCCTTTTTTCCCAGGCTTGTCGGTCAAAATCACCATCCTTGCGGGGGTAATGAACACCCCAAAGTCCATTCTCACTGGGTTTGACGTAGCGATAATCGGGATGACCATCTCCGTCGGGGAAAGTCATGCACAGTACCCCACCATCGGCTATGGTGCGGCAATTGCCATTGGTTTTAGCGCAGACTGGGCAAGGATTGTGGCGGCTGGTGGGTTGTAATTTGTTCTGCCCAAAGCTGGAATGGTTCGGGTTATTGACTAGGAGGGGGGAGAATGCGCTAGAATAGGCCCCGTGTGAAGTTTTATAATGCTTCATCTCAGAAGCCTCCTTCCCTTTGGTTGCTTCTTGCTCTCCCAAAGAGCACAAACATCGATTCTTTCTAGATACGCATCCTTTCTTAGGACAACTAGAGCAGACCTGAATTCCACCCGCCGCCAAGCAAGAGGGAATTTGGGTCTTTGGTTGTTTTGGGGAACTACAGGATGCGGCTGACCTTGCCGCTGAAACATTTCAAACCTCTAAATACTGAATGGGGAACGCTGGATCCTCCCAATAAATTTACAGGATTTTGCACTATTTTTTTGTTATTGGCGATGGGCCTTTTTTGCCCGTTGCCTTTTTTAGTGGGGTATGGGGGTAGAAGAACTCCGGGGGTAAAGGCTAGTAATTCAAGACCATAACTTAAAAGTCCCATCTTTTTCAAGGAGTTTGAAAATTTTTTCTTTGGGTTGACCGTGAGGGGGTAGTAGCATCGTTTTTGTAATTGCGCTAGAAATAAAAAACCGTTAAGTTTTGAGTCATAGAGAGGTTATCAGCATTGTTTCCTAAGTGGGAGCAGATAAATCTAAATACTTTCTAGCTAAATAGCTAAAGTAAAAAAGTCATTTAATATACAGAAACTTATAGGTCTTATCAATCTTGGTTATAGTTAAATCTCCGGGCTATTTTTGCCCCAAAGTACTTTCCCGCAATGGTTAAAGCTTACTCGGGGCAAGAATCCCTCAGTGTCACTGACGGTTGAAATTTTATTTAGGATTTGGCTTGTTTTCTCTTGAGCCATTCTTCCCGTGAGATAGTGCCAGGGGCCAAAACTGTCTGTTTCTCTGGTTCTTGCCGTTGTCCCATTTTGAGGGGCTGGGGTTTGTTTTTCCGCCATAGGTCACGGCCCAGGCCAAACTTGGCGCAACATCTTCTCAGGGCCATGGCCTCCGCATTACTGGAAGGATCACCGTAGCTATTGCAATCAATGTCTTCTGTGCCGGTGGCCTGCCTGGTCAAACTGCGGTCATCCCCATGGATTGTGAGGGAGCCGGTGAGGGTGAGGCGATCGCCAATTTGTTGGGTGTCGATGATTAACCATTCCCAACCCCCCAGGCCACAAAGATCGTCGAGCAAGTCCGCTAGGTCATACCAGGCCACAAAATCAACGGAACC
>NZ_JACJTH010000029.1:0-89061 GCF_014698595.1 Synechocystis sp. FACHB-908
ACATTAATCCTAACCAGATACTCACAAACTTAAATGTGTCTAATACTGGGTAGTCATCTTTAGGAAAATTAGATAGATAAGTTTTGACAATATGTCCAAAATTTGATATCATCGCTTCAATTATTCTAATATTTCTGCCCTTTATTCTATCATTTTAAAGGGCTTTTTTTCTCTTTATAACTATCGTTCAACACTTCTGCTTTTGATTAAGTTTTAACTGTCTTTATCGGTTGCGGAGATCAAGAAATTTTAGGGAGCCACCCCCCGTTGTTTCAATAGAGCCTGTCTTTTCTTACGGGCAATTTCCTGGAGATCAATATTCTTATCAGTTTCATCAACAATTTCCCCGGTTAAAACTTCAACCACGTCTTCTAGGGTTATCACACCGGCAACGCCGCCATACTCATCAATAACCACCATTAAATGTTCCCGTTTTTCCTGAAATTGCTTTAGAAGTTTATCGGCTCTCATGCCTTCTGGAACAAATTGGGCTGGTCGAGCTAATTCTGCGATGGTTTTATAGCCTTCTCCTTGGATTAAAGCAGTGAGTAAATCCTGTTTGAGGGCAATGCCCAAGACTTCATCAATGTATTCATCAACAATTAAAATACGAGTATGTTGGGATTGGATAATATCTTGTTGGCATTCCGCTAAAGTTAATTCTCCCAAAAGATAGGTGATAATCACCCTGGGGGTCATCAAATCCACTGCCATCAAATCATTAAGCTGGAAAACCCGCTGAATCATTTGTTCTTCGTCTCCTTCGATTACCCCTTCTTTGTAACCGAGGGTAGCTAGAAACTTAATTTCTGCTTCGTTGGTGCTGGGTACTCTTTTGCCGTGGGTGAAGGGATTGGTAATTTGTTCAATCAACCACACTAAAGGAGTAAAAATTAAGGTTAAAAATCTTACTGGTATGGCAATCAAAAGGGCAATGTTAGTGGCATATCTTTCCCCCAGAGTCTTAGGAATAATTTCGCCAAAAACAATAATTAGCAAGGTTAAAATTCCAGAAAAAACTCCCATCCAAGCATCTTGTAGATGTTTAGTTGCTAAGGCTCCAATGGTGATACTACCCACAATATTAAAAATGTTGTTGAGCACCACAATGGTGCCAATGGGGCGATTCATCCTATGGCGAATAGCTTGGAGGGCAATGGCGGAGGGATTATTGGACTGGGATAACTGCCGTACTTTTACCAAGGGCACAGAAAATAGGGCCGCCTCTGCACAGGAACAAATGCCAGAGCCTAACAAAACAATGAAAATGGCCGCTACAATTTCCAGCATAAAATTCCGAAACCAACTTACCAAGATTATAGACCATGGCTATTTTCCCCTAGACTGGAGGGCTAGGAACAAACTTGTCACAAATTCCGCAATTCTTTTTTGCCATGGCTGACCCCACCAAAATCATTGTTATTGATGATGACCCCACCGGCTCCCAAACGGTTCACAGTTGCCTGTTGCTGATGCAGTGGGACGTGGAAACTCTGCGGCAAGGTCTACGGGATGAAAGTCCGATCTTTTTTATTCTCAGCAACACCAGGGCCTTACCCCCAACTCAGGCGGAACAGGTAGTGATGGAAATTTGCCAGAATTTAAAACTAGCCCTAGCAACGGAAGCGGTCGATCACTACTTGGTTGTAAGTCGTTCTGATTCCACTCTGCGGGGCCATTACCCCTTGGAAACCGATGTGATCAACCGGGAGTTGGGACCGTTTGATGCCCATTTTCTGGTGCCAGCCTTTTTTGAAGGGGGCAGGGTAACCAAGGACAGTGTCCATTACCTGATTGTGGATGGTGAATTGGTGCCCGTGGCGGCAACGGAATTTGCCCAGGATTCGGTGTTTGGCTACCACCATAGTTATTTGCCTGATTATGTGGCAGAAAAAACCCAAGGCAAGATTGGGGCGGCCCAGGTGGAACGCATCACCCTAGGGGATCTTAGTGAGGCCAATAATGCTTTAGGCGATCGCCTGATGGATTTTAACCATAACCAGTGTGTGGTGGTGGACGGAGAAACCCAAAAAGATTTTGATCGCCTGGCGGCAAGTATGCTCATAGCTAGTGGCCAGGGCAAACATTTTCTGTTGCGGAGTGCGGCCAGTATTCTCACATCCCTAGCTAATTTGGGGCCCCAACCAGTGGCTCCGGTGGCCATGGCCAGCTATAAACCCACCAACCAACCAGGAATAATTTTGGTGGGCTCCCATGTGCAAAAAACCACCGAACAATTGATGACATTGCTCAAGGATCAAACGGTGCAGGGCATTGAAATTCCAGTGCAACAATTGCGGGATCATCCCGATAGTCCAGCCGAAATTATTGTCAATGCTTTGACGGCGGTGAACGAAATTCGCGCCGAGGGAAAAACACCGGTAATTTACACCAGTCGAGGGGAATTAAGTTTTGCCTCAGTGCAGGCACGGTTAGACTTTGGCGTTACCCTGTCCCAACTGTTGATGAAAATTGTCCAACAATTACCCCAGGACATCAGCTTTTTGATCAGCAAAGGAGGTATTACTTCCAATGACGTGCTGAGCGTGGGATTACAGTTAACTTCTGTACGGTTGTTGGGGCAAATTATTCCCGGTTGTTCCCTAGTGAGAACGGATGAGGATCATCCCCGTTTTCCCCTTTTGCCGGTGGTTTTATTTCCCGGTAACGTAGGCAATGCTCGGGGTTTAGCCACAGTTTATGAACGTTTGTCCGACAAGCCTAATTCTTGATCAATTTTTTACTAATTCATCCCAATTATCGTCGTTGATTTGCTGACTGGTTGACTTGCTTGAACAGGGGGAAATTGATTGTTAACTAGACTTTTTCGGTCGGCGATCGCCAGCAACTAAGTAACTCCTTTGTCCATTTCTCACAGACCATATTACAGCTATGACCATTGGCATTTGGATATTGGGAGATCAACTTTGGTCGGGGCAGACGGCCTTAAAAAGCCATCAAGGCGATCGCTCACAGGTCCCCGTTCTCCTGATCGAGTCGGCGGAATTTGCCCGTCAACGACCCTACCATCGCCAAAAATTAGTGTTGGTTTGGTCCGCCATGCGCCACTTTGCTGAAGATTTGAGGGCCGAGGGCTGGTCCGTTACCTATGAAATTGCCGCAGATTTCCTCACTCCCCTACACCATTGGCTTAAAACCCAGGGCGTTAGTCACCTCCAAGTCATGGCCCCTGGCGATCGCCCCTTTGAAGCTTGGTTAAAATCTTTGACTCTGCCCTGTGAACTAACCCTATTACCCAACAATCATTTTCTCTGGTCTAGGGAGGATTTTTCCGCCTGGGCTGGCGATCGTAAGCGCCTATTACTGGAAGATTTTTACCGTGCAGGGCGCAAACGTTGGCAAATTTTGATGGTGGATGATCAACCTGTGGGGGGCCGCTGGAATTTTGACCAGGATAATCGCAAGCCCGCCAAAAAGAACCTTTCTCCCCCCAAGCCCCTTTCTTTTCCCCCCGATGACATTACCCAACAGGTTATCGAACGGATAGAACAATTAAATTTACCTGGTTATGGGCAATTATCTGGCTTTCAATGGGGAGTTAGCCGTCAAGACGCCCTGCAAGGGCTGAAATATTTTGTTGATGTTGGTTTAAGTCAATTTGGCACCTACCAAGATGCCATGGTAATGGGGCAGAAAACCCTCTGGCACAGTCTGATTTCCCCCTATTTAAATTTAGGATTGTTGACCCCATTAGAAGTTATTGAAGCAGCTACTAACGCCTTTGCCACCCAAGACATTTCTTTAAACAATGTGGAGGGATTTATTCGTCAGGTTTTGGGCTGGCGGGAATATATGCAGGGCATTTATCAATGGGTAGATGAAGATTACGGGCAGGGTAATTGGTTTAACCATGACTTTCCTTTGCCTGAGTTTTATTGGCAATCCAGCCACACCAAAATGAATTGTTTAGCCACTGTCTTAAACCAAGTCGAAGAAACAGGTTATGCTCACCATATTCAACGATTAATGGTTCTCAGCAACTTTGCCTTAATTGTTGGCGTTAATCCTCAAAAACTCCAAGACTGGTTCCATGCCGCTTTTATCGATGCCTACGACTGGGTAATGCAAACCAATGTGTTAGGAATGGGGCAGTTTGCAGATGGAGGAATATTAGCATCAAAACCCTATGCTTCTTCTGCTAACTACATTAATAAAATGAGTGATTATTGCCAACAATGCTCCTACAACCATAAAGCTAGAACTGGTAAAGATGCCTGTCCCTTTAACTATTTCTATTGGGATTTTCTTGCACGGCATCAAGAAAAATTACAACACACTGGAAGGATGGGTCTTATTTTGGCCAATTTAAAACGAATTGAACCAACCGAAATGTCGGCAATGCAAACGTTAGCTGAGAACTGGCGTCAGGCTCATTTAAACTCATAGTAGATTCCCAATCAAAGCACTCCGGGTAGTTCAAATAGGACTGAAAAATTGTTTAAAACTAAACTTTGTTCGGTAAAGGATAATGGGTTCTTAGCCAAGCTTCTTCCTGTTGGCGATCGCCTAATTCTCCGTCTAGGCAAGCGTTTAATAAATCAGTCAAAATTTGCTTAAATTGGGGCCCCGGTTTATAACCCAGCGCTTTGAGGTCGTGGCCAGTTAAAAATGGCGACACTTGGCATAGCTGGCTGAAATAAAACCAAATTTGCTTTCTCAACAGCTTATTTCCCCTGGCGGCCACCAGGAATAAACTGAAGCGGTCATAATCCTTCAATGTTTGGTAAATGACGCTGGACTTTGGACTGGACTTTGGAGATGCTGGGGAATTTAAACCCTTGGCGATCGCCGTTTCGATGGTTTCTAAGTTAGTTAATCCGTCAATGGTGGCCTTGGGTAACTGTAAGCCCGCCGCAATTTTTTCCCTTTCCTGGGGTGGTAAAGCCCCCAATAAAATACCTAGGCGCAGTAACCAATGTTCTAGGTTTCGCTCCGGGTCAAACCAGCGTAACCAGCGGGAGAGATAACGTACTTGCCACCATAATTGCTCTGTTAGCTTTAGCTCTGCATGAAGACATTTAAGCGCATCTAAATCCGCCAGTAACGTCAATGCCCCTTTCCAATAGGGGGCTTTGAGAATAATAGAAAGCTCCGCCTTTAAACGGGTAGTTAGGGCCGGAGTGGGATGCTCCGTTAGCCGCCAACGTTCATAGACTCCACTGGCGATCGCATAGCGGATATAGGTTTCCGTCTGGGGTTCCAGTTCAAAGCCGAGGCGCACCACAAACCGCACTGCTCGGTAAATGCGGGTGGGGTCTTCAATGAAACTATTGGCGTGTAATACCCTCACCTGTTGGCTTTGCAGGTCATTCATGCCGCCAAAAAAGTCTAACAATTTGCCCGGATTGGGATTGGTTAAGCGGATGGAAAGGGCGTTAATGGTAAAGTCCCGCCGGTATAAATCCTGGCGAATGGAACTAGCTTCCACTTCTGGGTTCGCCGCTGGATAGGGATAAAACTCTGTGCGGGCAGTGGCAATGTCTACCCACAGGGTATCTAGCTGGGGATCTTTATGCCAGAGCAACGCCGCCGTTTGGAATTCCCCATGGACCGATAACCTCGCGCCGGGATAGTCCCCCTGCAAAGCTTGGGCTAACTCAACCCCAGCCCCCACATCCGCCGTGGCATGGAAGCCATCCACCACCAAATCAATATCTTGAAAAGTAATGTTTTGATGTTTTTCTGCCCCCTGGGAATGGCGGAGCCACAAATCGCGCACAGCTCCCCCCACCAGATATAAATGCCAACCCCTAGTCTGGGCCTGTTGAGCGGCCGTAGTTAATAATTGCCAAGTGGCCGGTGGTAAATGGGTTTTTAGCAGTTGCAGTAGGCTACCCTGGCCAAAATTCTGATTAGGAGTGGTCGGGCGATCTCGCAGAGATCCGCTGCGCGGTGCGCCAAACCGTCCCGATTGTTCTTGTTTATCCTGCAATAATTGCCGTAACACATCGGTCCGGGTCACAATGCCCACTAATTTTTCCTGGTCCATAACAGGCAAGCGACCCACGTCATCGGCCACCATAATCGCTTCAATGCGGGGTAAGGGGGTGTCAGGGGCAATGGTTTTAACGTTGCGGGTCATGTAACCTTTTACCGGGGCATGGCTGAAACCGTGGTGCAGGGCTAAATCCAAATCCCGACGGGAAATAATGCCCACCAATTTTTCTTCTTGATTCACCACTGTCAAACCAGAATGGCCGTAACGAAACAAAACCCGTTGGGCCTGTTCAATGGTGGTGTGTGGTCGAATGGTCCGCACCGGAGAAGACATAAAATCCCTAGCCAATAGGGGTTTGGGAATTTGTCTTTGTAAAGCTTGGTAGATTTCTGCCATTACGGTGGTTGGCTCAACATCCCGCAAATTAACCGCTGCCGCCTGGGCATGGCCCCCGCCGCCATAGGGTTCCAACAATTGGGTTAAATCCGTATCGGGAATACGGGTACGGCCAATGAGGGAAAAGCGTTGGTTACTAATTACTCCGGTTTTTTCTCGCTGTTCATCGTTTTTGGTTTTATCTTTGCCTTTGTCGTAAACATGACCCAGTAGTAGGGCATCACATTCTGTCAGAGATAATAATCTTTCCGTCAAATGGGACAGGCCCGGCACAAAATTTTCCGTGGTTAAGAGCACTGAACCGAGCCAATAGCCCCGCACCATTTCCTTGTGGAGATTTTGCATCGCTTCCGCAAACAAAAATTGCAGAGGTGGGGGAAAGCCTGGGTCAGCGTATTCCGCAATCAAACGTAAATTAGCTCCCTGTTCCATTAACCAAGCTAGGGCTTTTACATCCCGCACTGTGGTTTGGGTAAAGGTCAAACTGCCGGTGTCCACATGGATACCCAGGGCCATTACCGACGCTTCCACCATGGAAAGACTTATATCAGCCCGTTGTAATTTCTCCACAATTAAAGTTGTACTGGCCCCCACCGCTTCCAGCTCCCAAATATCCGCTTCGATATCCCTAGGACTGTTGAGATGATGGTCATAAATGGCAACCTGTCGCAGATGGGGCAACGTTAACCAGTCCGCTGCTTTGCCCAGGCGATCACCTTGTTGATTATCGACAATGTAGAGGGAACGAATTTTGTCGGGGTTGACGCTCCGCAGTTCAATGAGGGGAAATTCGTTACGATGGAGTGCTAAAAATTGCCGCACTGTGGGATGGGAACCACCAGTCAAGACAATGCGACTGCCGGGATGGAGTTTGGCTAGCCCCACCGCCGCCCCTAACACATCAAAGTCCGCCGTTTGATGGCAAAGAATTAAATCCATAGGTTTTCTAACAAACCTTGATTAAAGTTAGATATCAACATTATCCTTTGCCTCGAACGTATAGATAGAGGGATTAATTCGACATTCCACTGGCAAAAGATATCATCCCGGCAAGCCTTGAAACTGGTTAAAGATATCGGGTTAATTGGATGCGATAGCGTTCCTTTTTGGTGACTGTAATCTCGCCTATTTCTAGCCTACCTTTCCCACGATAGGTGACTAAATCTCCCGCTTTGAGGGCATAGCTCGACTGGGTGACGGGCTTCCAATTGACCTGCACATTGCCCTGGGTGACCGCATCGGCCATTTTACTGCGGGACAAACCAAACCCTGCTGAAGCAATGGCATCTAAGCGCAGGGAAGCTTCCACCGTAGTCATTTCTTTGGTTTTAGGCGGGCGAATTTTTAACTCTTCCAGGGCGATCGCCTTAGCTTTAACTGGTACAGTACGCACCTGGGTTAAATGAAGACTGATGAATTCCGCTACCTCCGGCACCACGATCGCCTGGGCTCCCCTTTCTCCCAACAGAATAATATCCCCCACTTTTTCCCTTACTAACCCGGTGCCCAACAAAGCCCCCAAAAAGTCCCGATGGCTAGCGGGGTCAAAGAGAAAATTACCCGCCACATCCAATGCAGTGAGGGGTATCTGCTCCGTTTCTAATGGTATTTCTGCCCTAGCAATGGCCAGTCTCTGCCGTTCCGCTTGGGGATAGCCCCCCCAGGGTAAAAAATGTAATTCCGTCAGGGAATCAAAACGGGTTTGAATTTCCGCAATCAGGGGCGGCGCACAAAAATCAGACACCACCACTTCCCAGGTACGCAGGGCCTGTTCCGCCTGGTCAATTACCCTGGCGATCGCCTCCCGGTCTGGGGCCCCCTTTAACAAAGCTTCTCTTGGTAACATCGAGCAACGGCATTAGCTAACAAATCATTGTGGCAACTTTGGTGACCGGTTTGTCAAGGAGCTACAATGCGCCTATGGTTTCGTCCCCCCTACCGTCCCATTCTTCAAACCCCGGCGATGACCCAATCAATTATCTTGGCAGAATTAAGCTCCTGGCTCCGGCGATCGGGACAAGCAATTTTATTGTTGGGCAACACTTCCTTTCAGCTTTTTACCGGCAAAATTGATGGGCGCAACACCACTCAACAATTGATGTTTGTTGGCCCCGCTTCCCTCCCCATTACCCTAATTACCGCCGCTGTCATTGGCATGATTTTCACCATCCAGGTAGCAAGGGAATTTTTAGCTTTTGGAGCAGGCAGTGCTGTGGGGGGGATTTTAATGTTGGCCCTGGGCCGAGAACTATGCCCGATCATGACAGCCGTGGTGGTGGCCGGGCGGGTTGGGTCAGCCTTTGCCGCCGAAATAGGTACTATGCGGGTGACAGAACAAATTGATGCCCTCTATATGCTCAACACTAACCCGGTGGAATATTTAGTCATTCCTCGACTGTTGGCCTGTTGCATTATGGTGCCCACTTTGAGTGTGCTGGCTTTAGTAACCGGCATGATGGGGGGAGCGGTAATTTCCAGCAATGTTTATGGCATTGCCAACCAGGTATTTTTTGAATCCATACAGACCTTTGTTACCCCCTGGGACATATTCTGCGGCCCCGTCAAGGGCATTGTGTTTGGAGTTTTAATCGCCATCATTGGTTGTAACTGGGGCCTGACTACTAGGGGCGGAGCCAAAGGAGTGGGGGAATCCACCACCGCCGCAGTGGTAACTTCTCTGTTGGCAATTTTTGTGAGTAACTTTCTGATGTCTTGGATTATGTTCCAGGGCAGTGGTTCTGGTGCTGTGCTAATGGGGAATTAAGTACGCACCGCATATTGTTTATTTACTAGAGACCGGCTAAAAGCGACTAGTGCCAATGGGTAATCACACTTAAGGATGCTTTTCAAACATGCTTTCAGTCAAAAACCGGTTCCATCGCAGTTTGCCTAGCCGCCTGGAGTAAAGCTTGGTAACTGGGCAGGGGCTGGAGGTCAACAAAAGCTGGTTCCCCTTCAATCAAACTTAGGTAGGTGCCTGGATACCATTCCAACACCTTTCCCAGGGCATAAACTGCATCTGAGTAATTTTTTTGTAGTACTTGGCAAAGGGCAATTTCATACCAGCTATAGTCGTCATCCACTTCCACATCCAACGCCCTGTGGTAGCAGGCGATCGCCCTTCCATAACGGTAGATTTGTTGCCATAGTTCCCCTTGTCGAAACCAGGCCCAGTAATCATTGGGACGGATTTCCAGGGATTTTTTATAGCATTGCAAAGCTTCAGCGTAATGGCCCCAACGGCGAAAACAGTCCGCCTGGCGGTACCAAGACCAAAAATCGTCCTGGCGAATGGTTAACGTCTGCCGAAAACTGGCGATCGCCGCTTCGTACTGGCCAGAGAGTCGGTAAGATTCCCCCAGACGATAGGTGGCCCAATAATCTTTAGGTAAATAATCTAAAGCCCGTTGAAAACAAGGGATAGCCTGGGCAAAATCATCAATTTCATTGAGGTACACACAACCCTGGTCGTACCAAGCCCAGTAGTTTTCCGGTTGGATTTGGCAGGCGTTGTCATAACTTTCTGCCGCATCTCTGTAACGCCCCAAATGCTCCAGGGTAATGCCCCTTTTGTACCAAGCCCAATAATCCCCAGGATAATACTCCAAAGCCCGTTCATAACTGAGGAGGGCATCATTGTATTTCCCCTGTTGCCAGAGGGTATTGCCCTGTTGGTACCAGCCTTTGTAACTATCAGGGCGGCACTCTAGGGGATTAAAAACAGTACTGCGGGATGGGTGGGAGGGCATGGGAACACGACCAGGGAAAATGGCAACCGTACACCAGTGGGAAAAAACGTCGGGCTGGCGGCCAACTGAAGAGACTTACCGCCATGTTTAATTCACATACCAGAATTGTACAAACTCCTGGGGCGATCGCCGGATTTATCCATCTTCCTTGTCAAGATTAGATCACATTACTTAATTAGCCAGCCAAATACTTCTCCCAAATTTAAATCAATGGCCTGGGCAAAGCTTGGCATCAGTAACTTTGACTCCGTTTCGTCGAAAATTTCTGGCGATCGGCCGGGTTGATAAACAAAGATAGATTGCTCTTTCGGATTAATCAACCAACCCATTTTAGTGCCATTATTCAAGCAAAATAAAATATTTTTTACTATTTTTTTTGACTTTGCTCAGGAGACAATATTTCAATCATCCAATTAGGCGGGAGGTAAAAGTTGTCGGCAATTTCTCCATCTTGATCACAGGGAATATTTTCCCAAGTAAAAACCGCAATATCAGGAACAATAGACCGATTTTCAAAACTGCAACGCAACTCTGTGAATGCCCAAGCAATTTTTTCCTTTTTCAAGGCCATGTTAATGGCAAATGACAATGCAGTTTGTAAAGTACTGTGTTTTCCTTTTGGCATAGGTTTGGCACTAACTTGCCCATCTCGATACTCTAGGGGCGGCTTCTCTTCCGGTAAGGCTAGAAACTCAGTCAGGGTTAGGTTTGTGTTTCCTACTTTCAGCATTTTAGATTCGCCTCGACACTCCACCTATTTGCCGTTGAAACCCATTCTAACCCTTTTATTAAGTGCTCAAAAACTAGCCAGAATTACCCCTTATTGTATTTTTTATAAAGTTCAATAATAGTCTCCACCACCTCGGCAATGGTGAGGTTATCGGTAATAATTTCCACTGCATCCACTGCCTTCTGCAAAGGAGCGATCGCCCTAGTGCTATCAAGATGATCCCGGTGGGCAATGTCCGCTTCCAATTGGGCTAAATCCACTGCTTGATTACCCTGAGCTTCAAAATCCTTGAGGCGACGGCGGGCTCGTTCCTGAACTGAAGCGGTGAGGAAAATTTTCAATTCCGCGTTGGGAAAAACCTGGGTGCCAATGTCCCGACCTTCCGCCACAATTCCTCCTTGGTCGCCATACTTCCTTTGTAGTTTTAGTAACTTGGCTCGAACGGCTCCCTGGGCAGCAATGGTGGAAACCAATTGGGTCACCGCCGGGGTGCGAATGGCATCACTGACATCTTGCCCATTAACTTTAACTCCGGTCAATTGGGGGGCAGGACGGGGCATTAGTTCAATCTCCGCACCACTGGTAAGTTCCGCCACCGCTGGTTCATCCTCGGGAGCAATGCCCTGGTCTAAAATCAGCCAAGCCAAAGCTCGATACATGGCTCCGGTGTCTAAATAGGTCAGACCCAGGCCATCAGCCACCTGTCTGGTAACAGTGGATTTTCCGGCTCCGGCGGGGCCATCAATGGCAATAATAGGCAGTCGATGATTAAGCACAAGATTATCAATTAAGCGGGTACTACCCACATAGGCGGCGATCGCCATTAAAACAGGATTTTGGTCCGGTAATGTTCCAGTGATGGGTTGCAGGGTGTCAGCTTCCACCAATTGCAAATATTGCACCTGGACAGACGGTTCCGCGTCCAAAACGTCCTGGGTGGCGGTCAACAAAGCAGAAACTTGGCGATCGCCTTGACGATATCGCTGTTGGGCGGCTTGCAAACTGCGGTATAGCACCGTAGCCTGTTCCTTTTCTATCGGGCTTAAATATTGATTGCGGGAACTCATGGCCAAACCCGATTCCTCGCGCACTGTGGCACAACTGCGGATAGTCACAGTTAAGTTCAAGTCCTGCACTAGGCGACGAATAATAGCCAATTGTTGGGCATCTTTGGCACCGAAATAAGCCACATCGGGACAAACAATGGTGAACAATTTAGTGACGATAGTAGCTACCCCCTGGAAATGGCCGGGACGATGGGCACCGCAGAGAACTTCCGTCATGGCTGGAGGAGGCAGTACCGTAGTTTGATCTCCTTTGGCATCAATGCCCAAATCCGTCACCGTCGGGGCAAAAATTACCGCCACCCCCAAAGATTCTGCCCATTGGCGATCGCCGTCGAAGTCCCGGGGATATTTTTCCAAATCTTCACCGGGGCCAAATTGCAGGGGATTAACGAAAATAGATAACACGACTAAATCCATTTCCGCCACCGCCCGTTTGAGCAGACTGCCATGGCCGGCGTGGAGAGATCCCATGGTAGGAACTAAGCCCACGGTTTTGCCCCGACCAGCTTGGCGGAGATAGGTTTGTAACCCTGCGATTGTGCGAAAAACCTGCACCATTACTTCTTTGTTATTCTTTGGATTGTGTGCAAACGATGGAGGTCATTAAAACCTTTCCATGGCCGAAGTTTCATTGATATCCCAGACAAATTGCCCCGCTGTCCTAGACCCCCCGCCGCAAGTCTTCAATGATACAATGGAAGGCTGGAATTCCATCAACGGCGATCGTATGCAAAGACTCATCGAGGGACTACAAAAATTTCGAGAAGGTTATTTCTCTTCCCACCGTGACCTCTTTGAGCAACTTTCTCACGGCCAACATCCCCGCATTCTCTTCATCTGTTGTTCCGATTCCCGGGTGGACCCCAATTTAATCACCCAATCGGAAGTGGGCGACCTGTTTGTTATTCGCAACGCTGGCAATATTATTCCCCCCTATGGAGCAGCCAACGGTGGGGAAGGGGCAGCCATGGAATATGCCCTAGTGGCGCTGGAAATTAATCAGATCATCGTCTGTGGCCATTCCCACTGCGGAGCCATGAAAGGTCTGCTCAAACTCAACTCTCTCCAGGAAAAACTTCCTCTGGTGTACGATTGGCTCAAACATACGGAAGCCACCCGCCGTCTAGTTCTAGACAATTACAGCCATCTGGAAGGGGAAGATTTGATTGAAGTTGCTGTGGCAGAAAATATTCTCACCCAACTCAAAAACCTCCAGACCTATCCCGCCATCCATTCCCGGTTACATCGGGGAGACCTTTCCCTCCACGGCTGGATTTATCGCATTGAAGAGGGTGAAGTACTGGCCTACGACGGTGTACTCCATGATTTTGTCGCCCCCCAAAGTCGCATCAATGCCCTGGAGCCGGAGGATGAGTACGCTCTCCATCCCAACTCACCCCTGATTTCCTACGATGCGTTTAAGGTTCCCGGCAAGGAACGTCCTGGTCGTGAGAAAGCAACAGAATCCCCAGCTCCCCAACTGTCTCCTTTACCTGGTTTTGGCCATTTGCCCAGGGAACAGGCGGAGCGCATTTATCGAGGCTCCCGTTAGACTGGGTTAAACCCCATTGCAACCTTTGTCGGATAAACGCAAACAATGCCAATTTTAGGTAGGAATTGACCGGGTGCTGAATTCACTAATTGCTGACTTTAGGATTATTTTTGAGCGAGATCCCGCTGCCCGCAATTGGTTAGAGGTGCTGTTTTGTTATCCTGGCTTGCAAGCTTTACTAATACATAGATTTTCTCATCGTCTTTATACTCTCGGGCTACCTTTCTTTCCTCGCCTAATGTCCCACCTTGCCCGCTTTTTCACCGGCATTGAAATCCATCCAGGGGCCCAGATTGGCCAGGGCGTGTTCATTGACCATGGCATGGGGGTAGTGATCGGTGAAACGGCGATCGTGGGGGACTATTCTTTGATTTACCAAGGGGTAACTCTGGGGGGCACAGGAAAAGAAAGTGGCAAGCGTCACCCGACCCTGGGGGAAAATGTGGTGGTGGGAGCTGGTGCTAAGGTATTGGGTAACATTGCCATCGGTGATAATGTCCGCATTGGGGCGGGGTCAGTGGTGTTACGGGACGTGCCAGCAGATTTTACGGTGGTGGGGGTGCCAGGGCGCATGGTGCATCCTTCCGGGGAAAGGGTTAATCCTTTGGAACATGGTAAGTTACCAGATTCGGAGGGCAAAGTAATTCGCCTATTATTAGAAAGAATTGAATTACTAGAGCAACAGGTGGCCACCTTACAACAGCAACAATCGGAACAGGCCTGGGAATCGGATTATCGCTCCTGCTCTGAAACTGACCGGGAACCGGTGCTCTGTCGCCTTGGCGATCGCGAAATTGAAGAATTTTTGGGGGGCACCCTCTGATATTCTCCCGGTAGCCATAACTGGGATGGGATGTGGAGGGGCATAGGAGGTGACTATTTGTTGGTTCACTTAGGAATTTTGGACAGAACTTTGGTGGTTAACCACACACTGTCGCCAAACTTGCCCCATTTTGCTCCGAGGGAATTTTCTGGGGTTGGTGTTGCGGGAAAAGCCTTGGCGATCGCCTTTTTTTGTCCTCAATTTTTGGCCGGATGTTTTTTCCTGTTTAATAAAATCTTTCTAATTGTCTTAAGATGTGAACGCAAGGCCGTCCTCAAGGGCGGGGTTTCAGACCCATTTTTTCGATGAATAACCAACAACTTTGGCAACGTTATCAAGATTGGCTTTATTACCATGGTGGCCTCGATTTTTACCTGGATGTGAGCCGCATGGGATTTAGTGATGCTTTGGTAGAAGATTTGCAACCCAAGTTTGCCAAAGCTTTTCAAGATATGGTGGCGCTGGAAAAAGGGGCGATCGCCAACCCAGACGAACAACGCATGGTGGGGCATTACTGGCTACGCAATCCGGCCCTGGCCCCCAATGATGGGATCCGGGCTGAAATCACTGAACCATTACGGCAAATCAAAGCCTTTGTCGCTGACGTACACCAAGGGAACATAAAACCCCCCACAGCCCCTAAATTTACCGACCTGCTGGCGATCGGCATTGGTGGTTCGGCTCTAGGCCCCCAATTTGTGGCCCAGGCCTTGGCCCCCAATTTCCCTCCCTTGGCGATTCACTTCATCGATAACTCTGACCCCGACGGCATTGACCGGGTGCTGAACTGCTTAAAAGCCCAAGACAAACTAAAAAGTACGCTAGTGGTGACCACTAGTAAATCCGGCGGCACCCCCGAACCCCGCAATGGTCTGGCGGAAACGAAGGCAGTATTTGAAGCCCAGGGCCTTCATTTTGCCGATTATGCGGTGGCGGTGACCATGCCCGGCAGTAAACTTTCCCAGCAGGCCCAGACGGAACAATGGTTACAAGCTTTTCCCATGCAGGATTGGGTGGGTGGGAGAACCTCTGAGTTATCGGCGGTGGGACTATTACCGGCCGCTCTCCAGGGCATTGACATTCAGGCCATGCTCGACGGGGCTAAAACCATGGATGAAGCCACTAGGGTGAGGGAATTAAGACAAAATCCAGCGGCTCTATTGGCGTTAGCTTGGTATTATGCCGGGGATGGCCAAGGGAAAAAAGACATGGTGATTCTCCCCTATAAAGATAGGCTGTTGTTATTTAGTCGCTATTTGCAACAGTTGGTTATGGAATCCCTCGGTAAAGAGCGGGATTTGGATGGCAATGTGGTCCACCAGGGCATTGCAGTCTATGGCAATAAGGGTTCTACGGATCAACATGCCTACGTCCAGCAGTTGCGGGATGGGGTGCCCAACTTTTTTGCCACTTTCATTGAGGTATTGCACGATCGCCAAGGGCCATCCCTAGAGTTAGAGCCGGGGGTCACCAGTGGGGATTATTTATCGGGATTTTTGCAGGGCACCAGGCAAGCGCTATTTGAAAATCAACGGGACTCCATCACTGTCACCATTCCCGAGGTGGACGCTACCAGCGTTGGGGCTTTGATTGCCCTATATGAAAGAGCAGTGAGTTTTTATGGTTCCTTGGTGAACGTCAACGCCTACCATCAACCGGGGGTAGAAGCGGGGAAAAAGGCCGCCGCCTCGATTTTGGAACTACAGAAGGCGATTCTCTCTACCCTACAAAATGAATCCGGGCCCATTGCCCTAGAAGCGTTGGCCACCAAAGTGCAAGCACCAGAACAGGTGGAAACGGTGTATAAAATAGTCCGCCATTTAGCCGCCAATGACCGGGGCGTGACCCTCCAGGGCGATCGCCAATTTCCCCAACGGCTGCAAATCCAGTGGCGGAGTTAAGACAGATTAATTCTCAATTGTTAATGGTGGACCAGGTAATCGCGGCTGAATTCAGAAGCAATTCGGTTCCTGGTCAATGGCAACGTGTTATAAAAAGAAAAGTTTGTTTACCTGAGTATTAATTCCTAGGCACGGCAAACCTTGGCCGCTTTATAGCCCATGAATCCATAAACAAAATCTGTCCGACCTTCCATTTGGAGATAAACCTTTATAAATGACTGCCACGATTCCCCCGTTGACACCAACGGTAACGCCCAGCAATCCCGATCGCCCGATTGCGGATCTCAAACTACAAGACATCATTAAAACCCTGCCCAAGGAATGCTTCGAGAAAAAAGCGAGCAAAGCCTGGGCTTCTGTTTTGATTACCCTAGGGGCGATCGCCGTGGGCTATTTGGGCATTATTTATCTGCCCTGGTACTGCTTGCCCATTACCTGGATCTGGACAGGGACAGCCTTAACGGGGGCCTTCGTTGTCGGCCATGACTGTGGCCATCGCTCCTTTGCTAAAAAACGCTGGGTCAATGATTTAGTGGGACATATCGCTTTTGCTCCCCTCATCTACCCTTTCCATAGCTGGCGCCTACTCCACGACCACCATCACCTCCACACCAACAAAATTGAGGTTGATAACGCCTGGGATCCCTGGAGTGTGGAAGCTTTCCAAGCCAGCCCGGCGATCGTCCGGCTTTTTTATCGGGCCATCCGGGGTCCCTTCTGGTGGACTGGTTCCATTTTCCATTGGAGCTTAATGCACTTCAAACTTTCCAACTTTGCCCAAAGGGACCGCAATAAAGTCAAATTATCCATTGCCGTTGTCTTCCTGTTTGCGGCGATCGCCTTTCCTGCCCTAATTATCACCACAGGGGTGTGGGGTTTCGTCAAATTTTGGCTAATGCCCTGGTTGGTGTATCACTTTTGGATGAGCACTTTTACCATTGTGCACCACACCATTCCCGAAATTCGTTTCCGTCCCGCCGCCGATTGGAGTGCCGCCGAAGCCCAGTTAAATGGTACTGTTCACTGCGATTATCCCCGTTGGGTGGAAGTGCTCTGCCATGACATCAACGTCCATATTCCCCACCACCTCTCCGTTGCCATCCCTTCCTATAACCTACGACTAGCCCACGGAAGTTTAAAAGAAAACTGGGGACCTTTTCTTTACGAGCGCACCTTTAACTGGCAATTAATGCAACAAATTAGTGGGCAATGTCATTTATATGACCCCGAACATGGCTACCGCACCTTCGGCTCCCTGAAAAAAGTTTAATACTGGGACAACTAGTAATTTTTGACCCATGATTGGTCAGTAATTAACTTTGACTGATCCCCAGGGAGAGAAATACCAGATCACAAATTAACTATCTTGGAATGCGGCCATCGAGCTGTATTCCTTTTTTCTTTTCTTGGTGAGGAAAAAAACTTTCTAAGTGGGCAGATGGGAGCGGTTCAGACTAGAAAGATCCACTCGGCCAAAATGAATGCTAAACGCAACCTGCATATTCTCCAAGGTTTTCACTAGCCAAGGTACCCCTTCCCGGGCCACCGACTCATAATGATTAAACAAAATTGAAAAACGTTTTTCCAAATAAGGCTTAACCTTGGAGCAGAAAAGCACAATTTTTAGCAATACGCCAATGGTCTTCTTCACACCAATATTGGAAATTAGATCAATAAAGACATAGTGATCAGGATTTTTGCTACCTTCCACCACCAAAAAGTTGAGCAACTGACTAGAAGTCCGCATCATTAAAAATTCTGTTGGCTTCTGTTGATTGCACTCTGGATAGGCATTTTGGAATAGATCAAATAATTTCTTATCAAAACTTCCTTGTTTGTAATTATTCTGTAGGGAGCCCCGGATATATTCGTAAAGTTCATCCTTAAAAGTGCCAAAAGATTGGGTATAGGCCACATGGTTACGAAAACTTTTGGAAAGGGACCGGTAACTCTGACCGTTTTCCACGGAACCAACAAAATGTTTGAGGGAACTGTTTAGATCCCGATCACTCAGTAGGGTGGGATTTTGCACGGGCTTGATCAATTCCTTATCCGGCAAGATGAGTCCGGCTTTATTAGTTCTGGCCATGCGCACCCGGTAGGTGACGTACTGAGAAAGGTTAATTTCAAACTTACGCTCATTTTGAGCTTTGATGCGGTGGATAGTTTGGCGATGTTCCCGACTGCTGTCATCCCCCATAAGACAATAATCATACAGATAGGGATAGCGGTGGATAAGGGTGCCGACGGAGCTAGATTTCGTTTCAAACTTGGTGCTGACAACGCTGGCCAATCTTTTCAAGCGGACAAATTGTTCGCTCAAGGTAAAGTTTTTAACTAGTTGGCGGATGTTACCTTTTGTATTACCCCCGGGGCTGATGTTAGCCACTGCTTTTTCCACCATATTTACCAGCTGGGGAATGGAACGCTGGGTTTGGGGAGAAAGTTGCCAATAGTTGATCAGAATATAGCAACAACGGTTAAAAAAGTAGTTAAATTCTTCGGTATTATTTTTAACTCTAATTACTTTTTCTAAGTGGGTAGAAACTTGTCCTTGGGAACTGCCCTGTCCGCTCAAAAAAAGATTACCCATTACTTCCAATACCCGTTCCCCTTCCACCGACTGGACCAAGTCGAGCAGATAATCATAAATTGCCTGCTCGTCATTCATTTTGTAGGGGTCGCTAGCCTGGGGATGGTTATAGTTCACAGTGGTAACCCTCTTTGGGGAAAAGGGGGCAAATTGGGAGCAGGAAAAATCGATAATGAAAACGAAATCATGAGATAAGGTCAAAGACACCCTGGGCCTTTAATCAGGCACCGCTGTGGATGGTAAGATACACCCTGGTCCCATCGGAATAAAACCAGGATGTTTTTACTGGTCATTACTGGCTTCCGATTTTTCTGTATCTATTTCTCCTCCAATGTAAGTGATGCAAGCACCCATGGGAGGTGATCTAGATCACAGATAAAAATTGCAAATGACTTAACATTCCTGAGTCAATTCTAACTCAGTTTTCCTCCGCCATATTTTTCACTCCTATTCTTTCCCATGAACTCCAAACTTTCCCTATTTGACATCCGTACATTCCTAGAAAGTTGTCTATTGTCTGTTACCAATCTTTCCGAGGATATACGGATAAATAATATTTGCACCGATACAAGATCTTTGGTGTCAGGGGACCTATTTCTTGCCTTGCGGGGGGAAAGTTTTGATGGCCATAGCTTCATTCCCCAGGCCTTGACGGCGGGGGCGATCGCCGTGGTGACGGATCGGCCAGTGGAGGGATTAGGGGAGACGGTGGCCCAATTTTTAGTGGAAGATACTTTGGTGGCCTATCAACACATCGCAGCGGGATGGCGACAACGGTTTACCATTCCCATCATTGGGGTAACCGGTTCTGTGGGTAAGACCACCACCAAAGAATTAATTGCGGCGGTGTTGTCCCAGTTTGGCAATGTGCATAAAACCAGAGCTAATTACAACAATGAAATTGGGGTGCCGAAAACTTTGTTGGAACTATCCCCAGACCATGATTTTGCCATTGTGGAAATGGCCATGCGGGGTCGGGGGCAAATTGCTCTTTTGGCGGATATTGCCAAGCCCACCATCGGTTTAATTACTAACGTTGGCACTGCCCACATTGGTCTTTTAGGCTCGGAGTTGGCGATCGCCGAAGCCAAGTGTGAATTACTAGCCCACCAACCGCCCGAGAGCACCGCCATTCTCAATCGGGATAATGCTTTGTTAATGGAGACAGCCCAACGGTTTTGGCAGGGAAAAACCATTACCTATGGCCTAGAAGGGGGAGATGTGCACGGGACAGTGGATGGGGAAAATTTAATCCTTGATGGAGTTAGTTTGCCTTTGCCCCTAGCCGGTGTCCACAATGCCTCTAATTACCTAGCGGCGATCGCCGTGGCCCAATGTTTAGGGTTGGACTGGCAGCAGTTACAGTCGGGGCTGACGGTGGAGTTACCCAAGGGGCGGGCCCGTCGTTACCAATGGGGCCAGGACGTGGTTCTATTGGATGAAACCTATAACGCTGGCTTGGAATCCATGTTGGCATCCTTGGATTTATTGGCCAATACCCCTGGGAAGCGACGTTTAGCAGTGCTGGGGGCGATGAAGGAACTGGGAGATTATGGCCCGACATTTCACCAACGGGTGGGGGCCAAAGTGAAAGCCCTAGGTTTAGACGGTCTTTTCCTATTAGCCAATGATCCCAATACCGATGCCATTGCCGCCGGGGCTAACGGTGTGGAGACCCAATCCTTCAGCGATGGGCCTAGTTTAGTGGCAGCCCTAAAAACTACCCTCCAACCAGGCGATCGCCTCCTGTTTAAAGCATCCAATTCCGTCGGTCTAGGGGCTGTGGTCAGTCAGTTGTTGGCAGAAAATCCCACTTCGGTTTAAAACGGCAAGGCTTGAGTCAGTTAAAAATGGGGTTAATCTCACTCCAGCGGGATCAATCGAGATCAATAGGTGTGGGGTTGGTTGGCAGTGGCATCCAACAAATGGCCTAAAACCAGATGGTTAAGAACATGGCTAAAAACGTCTATCCAAACCAATCTGGCCTTATCCCTTCAGAGGGTTTTGAGGTAATTCAATAAATCCGCCATCTCCTGGGGATTGGGTTCAAACTGGGGCATGGGAGGAGTTTGACCACTCACCACCTGATGAATGATGTGGCTCTGGGACCGCCGTTGGGATACCCCCCAAAGACTGGGGCCAATGTAACCGTCAGCTTGGATGCCATGGCAAACTGCACAGTTAGCTTGAAAAATGGCCCGACCCCTATCCGCATCTCCTTTGAGAGCGAGTACCTGGCTTACATAGGGGTCAAAGTTCATAAAACTAAACAAAGCCACTGCCAATATCACCAGGGAAACAATGCCTGCCATAATCCATATCCCAGTGGGGGAAGCATTTACCGTGGCAACAGTTGGACTTTTTTCGATTACAGGGGCCATGGGTTAAGAACGATTGGTCAAGGTGGCCAGAACCACCACTCAGAAACTTAATCTAACTTAATCTATTGTATTGATGCCGGGCATTCCTGTCTTTGCTCAGTCCCAGATTGAAGTCCGGATTAACCCTGTTGACAAACTAAAACTCCCCCGATATCGATACCCAGAATTTTCCTAGGTCGGGGGGGGAGCATTGACAAAAATCTATCCAGCTCGGCCCCAATGGATCAGCAAGGGCCCGCCGGCTTATAGGGGAGCAACTTGCACTTCCACCGTAGCGATGACTTCGGGGTGCAGTTTGATTTGGGCTTGGTAAAAACCAGTTTTGTGGATATCCGGCAGACTGATGCCCCGGCGATCGAGACTTTGGTTGGTAGCCGCTTCCACTGCATCGGCCACTTCCTGGGTGGTAACGGTACCAAAAATAGCTTCCGCTTCCCCTACTTGTTTTTTGATCACAAATCGACCGATGGTTTCCAGGGCCACTTTGCGGGCTTCAGCGGCATCTTTTTCCGCTTTAAGCCGTTCTAGTTCCTTGAGCCTTCTTTGTTCCACCTGGCGCAAAATACCAGGGGTGGCCACCACTCCCAGACCCTTGGGAATGAGATAGTTCCGGGCATAACCGGGGGCCACTTCCACTAAATCGCCGGTGAAACCTAGTTTATTGATAGTTTCGTTTAAAACGACCTTGACTCGCTTTGCCATAACCGTAATTTTTCCAATATGAAGTTTGTTTAGCTTGTGGAGCAATTCACAAACCTCCATCTTAACCTTTAGGGGGAATCCCGCCAAAATTGGCGATCGCCAGGGAGCAATTTTTACCTGGGGCAATGGACAGAAAGGCAAAGTTACTCTGTTACCATGGGGGACGGCCCTCCGCAACCAGATGCCAATGTCCAGTCTGATTTCCCTTTTTCGCCAACATTATCCCCAGGGCAGTCTCTGCTGTGACCTGCTCGAAATTGACCGGGGGTTATATATAGTCCAAGCCAGCATCACCTTAGAAGGCATTGTGGTGGCCAGCGCGTTAGCAGCCCAGTCTCCCCTAGAAGCTGCTGAGGATTTAGCCAAAGAAAGGGCGATCGCCAGCTTGGATTTAACCCATATTTCATCAACAGTCCCACAGTCTTCCCCAACAGCCATTGTTGAAGATATGGAAGCGAAGCCATCGCCCCCACCTTCCTCCCCTAAAAAAGAAAGTAAATCTCCGAAGCAGAACCATAAAGTCGTTACTCCCCCCGCCATTGTCAATCCGACACCGGTAACTCCTGCGCATCCCCCTACTCCCGTTGTTGAAAAGTCGCCGGAAGTTGAGGCGGCGATCGCCCCTGAGCCAACCTTAACCCCCGCTCCCATTTCCTTTCCCCCTAGTCCTGATCCAGTGCTGTCCTTAGAGGAGCCGACCCCGCCTCCGGCAATGGTCAATAGCACCTTTAATCAACCGGAAGAGTCCGCTCCTATTGACTCCGAACTTCAACTCGACTTTGCGACCCCAGAATTACCCCTCGCTGTTGAAGCTAAACCAGATTCGCCTGAACCGGATATGGCGGTCTCCGGAGCAACAGAACTGCCCGCAGGACCCATGGACTTTTCGGAAATTATTGCCCGCAGTAACCTGGAACTAAAACGACTGGGCTGGACCAGTGACCAGGGACGGAACTATCTTTTGCAAACCTATGGCAAACGTTCCCGTCAGTTATTATCCGATGAGCAGTTAATCGAGTTCCTTGCTTACCTGGAACAACAGCCAGACCCAAATTAATCGGATTGATCCTGCTTTTGTCCCAGGGTTGGTAAAACATAAATCCCCGGGACATTTTATAGGCTTAACTAGCTAGAACTTTTTCTGTTTCTGCGGCGATCGCCGTTGGACTGAGAACTGTTTCTTCTACTTTGTCCTGTTGTTGGCGGCTGAGATAATCTCGCAATTGTTCACCAATTTCCTGGCGGACAATTTCCCGGTATTGGAGGAAATGTTCGTTATGGGCGCAAAGGGTGATGTAGTGCTCAAACACGGCGGGATTATGGCGCAAAATACCGAAAGCATGGTGCCAGAAGCGGAACCTAGTGTCCCGTTTAACGCCCTGCCGCCAAATTACAATCGCCAAAGCCTTTAAATCCACTAAATTGGGGAGTTTGAAAGCGGTCTTGCATTTCGGTGCCCCCAGCTTGAGAAAACAACGGTAATTGCGGTCTAAATAGCCATGGGGATCGTATAACTCCCAGAAAGCCTCCACATACTCGTTGGCAATGTCTTCCAAGGGGCGAGTGGGAATAAAGTTCATCAACGTGGTTTGGTTGATGTTGCCTTTGCTCTCATCCAGCAGGCGATTTTCCCGTTTTAGTCGATGCCACAGGGCTGTGTTGGGTAAAGCCTGGAGCATGGCAAAGGTGGTGGTGGGAATGGCCGTCTGTTCCGCAAAACGGACAATGCGATCGCCAGCCCCCTGTTTTTCCCCATCAAAACCGATGATGAAGCCCGCCATGGGTCGCAGACCAGCTTTGATGATTTTATCAACGGAGTCCGCGAGGGAATTACGGGTATTTTGGAATTTTTTGGTGAATTCTAAACTCTCTTCATCGGGGGTTTCAATGCCCAAAAAGACCGCATCAAAATAGCACTCCACCATCAAATCCATTAATTCCTGGTCATCGGCCAAATCCACCGAGGCTTCAGTGTTGAATCTAAAGGGATATTGGTGCTCTTCCTGCCAAACTTTCAGTTCCTTGAGCAGTAATTTAACGTTGCGCTTATTGCCGATGAAATTGTCATCCACCATAAACACCGATCGCCGCCAACCCAACTCGTAAAGATAATCCAATTCCCTGAGTAACTGGGCTGGTTCCTTGGTGCGAGGCTTACGGCCGTAGAGGACAATAATGTCGCAAAATTCACACTGGAAAGGACAACCCCGGGAAAACTGCACCGACATGGAATCGTAGGCATCCAATTCCAGCAGGTCATAGCGGGGAATGGGGGTAGTGGTAACGTCGGGTTTTTCTTGGGCCCGGATAATACCTGCTGTTTCCCCCCGCTCCAACGCTTCCACAAACAGGGGTAGGGTAATTTCCCCTTCGTCCAAAATCAAAAAGTCTGCTCCGGCATTCTGCACTTCATCCGGTACTGACGTGGCAAAGGGGCCTCCCACTGCGACCAACTTACCGTGGGCCTTAGCTTCCTTGATGTTTTCCACCATGTCATCCCGCTGGACAATCATGCCGGAAATGATTACTACTTCCGCCCAATCCCATTCCGCTTCGGTCACATTGCGGACATTGCGGTCCACCAGCTTAAACTCCCATTCTTGAGGGAGAATGCCCGCCACGGTGATCAACCCTAGGGGAGGCAATAAAACCTTCCGACCCACTAGCTCCAGAATTTTTTCGTAGGACCAGAAAGTAGGGGGAAACAACGGATAGATTAATAGGGCGCGCATGGCTTCTCGCTAAGGGAAGATTTATGTTAAAAAATCTAGGAATTGATTAGGTATGGGCTCAACTTTAGCTAAAGCTAGCACACCCTTGCCAGGAAGTCCCCGAAAGCCAGACCGTTGGCATAGATAAATCCTATGGTTAACCATGGTTATCCCCTAGGCCGCTCCCTCTTGTCCATAGCTATGGCTATGTTGGGGGCATTGTCATTGGTTTTTCCCTTGCCTCTGTTAACCCAAGACATGGTTGACAGTGAGCGTTCCCTGCCATTGCTGGGGGACCATCCCCTGGAGGAAAGGTTAATTGATGGCATGGATGAGGGGATCAAAAAAAATTACCGGGGGGCGATCGCCATTTTTACGGAATTAATTCTGCTAGATCCTAGCTATGCTGATGCCTATTTTAATCGGGGTATTGCCCGGGCCAGAATAGCGGACTACCAAGGGGCGATCACCGACCACAGCCAGGCCATTACCCTAAACCCCCAATTGGCCGAAGCCTACAAAGCTAGGGGGAAAATTTATTGGCAATTAGGAGAGCAAGCCCAAGCCATTGCTGACCTAGAAGCGGCCCTAGCCCTTTTCTCTGACCAGGAAAATCTTGTGAGCCAACGGGAAGCCTGGGAACAACTGCAAACATGGCATGGTAATCCTTAAGAGCCTGTTTGGAAAGTTTTATTCCGCCCCCTAAATCGACCCACTAAAGCTCCGGCAATACTGGAGGACTTTCACTCATTTCCCCCCAAATTTGGAGGGCCAGGGGGGCTTTTCAAACACGTTCTTAAATAGGCCCCAATATTTCTTCTCAACTTCTCCGACAGTTTCCCAAGCCCGTCGATCAATTTTTAACTCCCCTTGCCCACGCCCTAGTTTTACTGAATTTTGCCGATCTTTTTGTCGATTTGAGGGACACTTTTTGCCCACAAATTTGCATATTTGCCCTGGATTCGGGACCATTAACTTGAGTTAAACAAAGTTAAGTTTTATGGCATTTTTCTTTCCTCCCAAATAGCCTTGCTAAGATAGCGGGAAAGCCGGGTTGCTAGTCCCATGGTTGCTTTTTTATTGAGTACAAGGTAAGCATAAATACCTAAACATGAGACATTTTTGCGACGCTTGGATTGAAGAATGGTGTGAAGCCAATGGTTGGACGGATTTGTTCATGGAAAGACTCAATTACTATTGGGCTTTTCCCCCTGGGGCTGTCATGCCGGAGCCCATTCCTGGCAAAATTCTCCGGGCAATTAAACTAGAAAAAGGTCTTTGCGAAGAAGAAAAAGCTTGGTTAACCGCCGCTGTGGCTGTTTCTGCTTTGGCGATCGGTTCTGCTTTTCTGCTCAAAAATCCCATGCCTGTAGTACTGGCTTTTGCTTTTGACGCTGTAACAGCGGGGCGTTTAGAGATGGAAGAAATTTAAAAAATTTGAGAAGATTAATCCATTACCTGCGATATCAAACACTCTGATTGGAGTAACTAAGCAACATTTATGGCTGATTCCATCACCCCAGACTCCAATGAACACAATTATGCTGAGCTGGCTCAACAATGCCAGAATTTGGCCAGCCAAGTCCAGAGCCTCAGCCAACGGGTGGAAAATCTGGAAAGCAAACTGACCTTAATCCCGGACATTGAGCGCTATGGTAGGTTGCAGGAATGCTTAATTGCGGGGGATTTTAAGACGGCGGACCACGAAACCACCCGCATTATTCTCGAAACCCTCAATCGTAATCGGGATAACCTCAGCCCAGAAACTTTATCTGCTTTGCCCTGTACAGTTTTAACGGTAATTGATCGCCTGTGGCGTACCTACAGCGAAGATCGTTTTGGCTTTAGCCGGCAATTGGAAGCCTATCAAAAGGTAGGTGGTAACACCGATACTTTGCGTACCCAAGACCGGAAAGTGATGGGGGCCTTTGCCCAGGAAGTGGGTTGGGTGCAGGAAGGAAAGGTTCGTTTTGATGAGTATGACCAATGGGATTTTTCCCTCAATGCTCCGGTGGGTAGTTTCCCTGCCATTTGGTGGAAGTCTCCCTATGGTTTGAAAATGGTGACTTTTTTCTTCATTCGTTTGTTTGAATGTAACGGCTAGCCCGATGCCCTAACTACAGTTTTTTAACGCTTCGATATCAGCCCCGGCAATTTTGTCCAGATTGCGGGTAATTTTCTCTATGTCCCAATCCCACCAAGCAATGGTTAACAAAGCTTGAACTACTTCGTCCTTAAAACGTTGACGGATAGGACGGGCGGGATTTCCCCCCACAATGGTGTAGGGTGCCACATGGTTAGTGACAACGGCTTTGGCGGCAATAATGGCCCCGTCTCCCACCTTTATTCCGGGCATAATTACCGCTTCGTACCCAATCCACACATCATTGCCAATGACTGTATCTCCCTTATGGGGCGGTTCTTCTTCCAGTTCTGCTGTTTGCCAACCATTAGCAAAAATTGCAAAGGGATAGGTGGAAAATCCTTCCATGGCATGGTTAGCCCCATTCATAATAAATTTTACATTCCGGGCTAGGGCGCAGAATTTGCCAATGATCAGGCGATCGCCAACGAAGGGAAAATGGTACAGAACATTGCGCTCAAAGTTTTCTGAATCTTCGGGATCGTCGTAATAGGTGTAATCACCAATAATTATGTTGGGGTTAGAAACAGTATTTTTAATAAAGCAAATCTGGGCAAATCCCGCCATGGGATGCTTATTTTGGGGATCTGGGCCGTACATTATTTGTCACCCGTAACGGTTCTGGAGTCGTGTCTATTTCTCTATTCTTAACTCTAGGAATTAAACTCCCATTTCTGCCAAGTCTATCAAAGTTTCCTGGGCCGCCTCTTCGTCCACAATGCTAATGGCAAAGCCCACATGGACAATCACGTAATCCCCCACCTTAACCTCGGGTACGTAGGCAAGGCTAATGGTTTTAATGATGCCCCCAAAGCTAACCTTTCCCGTCAGTAACAGGGGATCGGAGTTGGGCATTAAACTGACAACCTGGCCAGGTAGGGCTAGACACATGGGAGGAAAGGAAGGAGGAATTGGCAAATAAGTCAGTGGAGCTTTGAGAAAAACCAAACCTGGGCCATGGTTCAACTTTAACCCAACAGTAAAGTTCCCATTTGGGCCACCAACTGATGGGTGACGGGCAAACTGTCAATCACCATGGCCAGGCAGAGCAACATTAGGTAAAAAATGGAGAACTTGAACAATCCCCTAGCCAAATCCCGATCGCCGGGAGCCTGTTTGAGTTGCCAAGCTTTGACCAGAAATTGTCCCCCCAAAATAATGGCGATCGCCAGATAAAGTATGCCCAACTGGTGCAGAGGATAAACTAGCAGCAAACTGAAAGGCACCACCAACAGTGAGTAGTACCAGATTTGGCTAACGGTTTTTTCCTCCCCCGCAATTACCGGCAACATGGGGACATTCACCTGGGCATAATCATCCTTGATCATCAAAGCCAGGGCCCAAAAGTGGGGGGGAGTCCAAAGAAAAATTAGCGCAAACAGTACCCAGGGAGTCCAGCTTAAATCCCCCGTAACAGCGGCCCAGCCCACCAAGGGGGGAATGGAACCCGCAGCCCCACCGATGACAATGTTTTGGGCCGTGTGTCGTTTCAGCCAATGGGTATAGACCAACATGTAAAAGACAATGCCGGATAATGCTAGGCAACCGCTTAGTACATTGACAAAGGTGGCCAAAAGAGCGAACGAAAGTACCCCTAAGGCTAGGGCGAAAATCAACGCATGGCGGGGTTGCACTTTTCCGGCTGGGATGGGTCGGGCCCTGGTGCGGAGCATTTCATAGTCAATGTCTTGGTCGTAAATACAGTTCAGGGTTTGGGCTGAAGCGGCTGCAAGGGTTCCTCCCAGCAGAGTGATCAGCAATTTGGGTAAATCCACCCGACCTTCCGAGGCAATCCACATGGAAGCAGCGGTGGTAATCAGCAAGAGGGGGATAATTCTCGGTTTGGTTAACTGATAATAACTTTTGCACACCGCCCCCATGGAATCGTGTTGGCGATGGATTTTTGTCGAAGTAACCATAGAGAATCAAAAGAAAGGGTAAGCAGGGGGGAGATCAAAAATTTTTCCTGAATTTTAAGCGAGTATTCCCCAACTGGACAAAAAATGGCAGTTAGTTTAACCGCAACGGCAGAAATTTCCCTCCCTAGGGAGACTTAAAGATTTTTATCATCAGGATGTAATGGGGGCCGTCGGTCGATGGTCCCGCACCGCCAAAACGGCGATCGCCAACAGGGTAGCCCAGAGACAAATTCCCACTGTATGGTGGGCTACGGTTAGGGGTTCAATTTGTAAATGGAGCTTTAGCGTAGCAACTCCCAATAGGATCTGTCCCCCCAAAAGGGCTAGGGCCCCATTGCCCAACTGGCGCAAAAAGGGATTTAGGGCCGGAGTGCGCCTGGTACACCAAAAAGTCAGTCCCACCCCCAACACCGTCGGTAACACCCCCAACAGATGACTGTGCAACACTTGGCAAAATTGTGTGCCGGCGATCGCCAAACACTGATGGGCCGCCCACTGGGAACCCACCAATCCCCCCAGTAAACATTGCAGATAAATGATGGTGGTGCTAGCCAGGGCCACCGGCCTTAACTTGCCCGCCGTTTGATTACTTTGGTAGGGCATCAGACAGAGACCAATGATCACCAAAGAACCCAAAAAAGCCATGGCTGTGCCCAAATGGGCGGTTACAATGTCAAACCGTAGCAGTTCGATCACTGTCAGCCCCCCCAACAATCCCTGCACCAGGATCAACGCCAGGGAGCCTAAGGTAGCCCAGGGTAACCACTTGGGTAGAACCCGACGGAACCACCAGCTCAAGCCCACCAGAATCAGGGTACTAAAACCAATCAACGCGGCATCCAAGCGATGGAACCATTCCAAAAATACCTGTAAATTCATTTGTTGACTGGGAACCCACTGACCATAGCACAGAGGCCAGTCAGGACAGGCCAACCCTGCATTCATCACCCTGGTGGCACTGCCCACCGCCATCAATAACACTGTGGCAATGACAATTTTCCATACCAGCCGACGGATCCAGACTTCAACCTGGACAAAGGCTTGGGGTTGACTTTGGGAGCGAATGGCATTGGGGAGAATAGACTCAGCCATGGTTTTGATCTGCAACCTCAACGATGGGGGCAAGGGGGGGAGAAAAACCCCAGTCACCGTCAGATTCTAACCAACACTCTCCCCAGGGGAAAGAAAACTTGGCTACAGCATCAATATTCTTTAGATTTACTTCAGATTTCCCTGCCCTAGGCGATTGATTTAGTTGAGATCGGGAAAATTTGGTATTTAACCGGTTACATGTAGTTGCGTGGAGGTGAGCAATACACTTAAGCTATTTTATCTGGTGAATTAAATTTGAAGTTATTCTTGTGGCTATCATGGGAGTAATTGCTTCCCATCACAGCTATGGATAAACCCAGTTCCTTTTTCGTTGTAGATTCTGAAGGTTCTCAAATACTTAGGGAAATTTGCATTATTAATCACTGTGGGGAAGTGGTATATGAAGCATTGGTGGATGAAGTCTTAGCAGATCGAGCACAGGGTTTAAAAGTTTTTCCTCTGAAACAGGTGTTGGAAAATTTTTGGCGCATCACCCATGGGCATTTAGTCATTTTCCATTATGCTGACCATGACTGCCGTGTCTTACGAAATAGCTGTTTGCAGGTGGGCATTCCTTGGCGGCCAATAAGCACCCAATGTACTATTGAGTTGGCCAAGGAAAAATATCCCGGCCTAAGCAGTTACTCTTTGGAGTTTTTGAGCAAAAAATTTTTCTTAAAGGTTGAAGGCAAGTATTTCAACCAAGAATCGGCGCACCGCGCTCGCTACGATGCCCTTTTCACCCACCAGTTATACAATTTTTTACAAGATTGCAACGGCTTTTCCAAATCAATGAATATTGGCATTAATCCTTTTTCTTCCAGTAGAGTTGACACCCCTTTTCAGGAACACGTTGATGCAAAAGCTATTTATCAACAACAATTTGAACAACTGAAGGCAATCATTAAGGAAGTCAGACAGGATAAAAATCGACAATCTAAGGGTGTAGTAGTGACAGGGATTCCTGGATCAGGGAAAACCCACCTGATGATGCGGCTCACCAAGGAAATTTTACAGATAAACCGAGTATTATTCATACGCCACCCCAACAATCAAGAATCAATCATTTACCATATTTACAGCCGCATTTTAGAATCGTTCATTTATCAAATTCCCGGCACTAGTTATAGTCAGCTAGAGTTTTTGCTGGCCCATAGTTTTACTAAATTAATTAGCCAAATGAAAAATATTCGGCTGACCCAAAAAGATCAACATATAGTCGATATTGTCCAGCAAAACCCCTTAAATATTTATCAGCTACTAGGAACGGAAGGAACAGATAAGAAACGGGATTACTGGGATCACATTGAAAAAAGAGCCAGTGAATGGTGGACAGAGCACTATGGCATTGGAGGAAATAGCCCTGAAATTATTAAGGGAATTATCAAATTTTGTCGCTATACAGAACGTTATCGTCAACAGACCACTGCACGTTGGTTGGCCGGACAAGAATTGAGTGAAGAAGATTTAATGTTATTGGGTTTGAGTAATTGGCATGAAAACCTGGGTAAGGAGGGCTTTTCCCTGGAAGCAATTTCAGTTTTCAGTAAATTATCCTTGTTGGACGAGCCGTTAGTAATGGTATTTGATCAATTGGAAGTGCTGGGTTTACCCAAAAACCAGAGCTTATTAATTGGCTTCGGCGAAGCGCTTAAGGAAATTTTTACCCATGTGCCCAACTGTTTGGTTATCCTAAACCTTTTTCCAGATCGGTGGCAATATTTTCAGTCCCATTGGGATTCTTCCGTGGTGGAAAGGGTAGGCCAATATCACATTAATCTTGACCGTCCAGACGATCAATTGATGGGTCAGGTGTTGATGACCAAGGCTGATGCAGTAGGGGTTAAGCTCACGGATATATTTAGTGAGCAAGAAATTACCTCCCTTTTGCGCTCACCGTCAATTCGTCACTTGATCAATAATGCTTCCAAACTTTATTCTGCTAAGGCTAATGGATCTGGCATCATCCCTCAGAATTTCGACCTTGGTAACAAAAATCTTGATTTCGAGCAAAGATTAAATTTACTGGAAAATGGATTAAGTGATTTGCAAGCAAAAATTTACGACATTGGCTTGACTTTAACAAACTTTTTTGCTCCTACAAGCCAGAATGTAAGCAAAGCATTAATTGGTAATCCCGTGGGGGAAACTAATCAAAATAATGAAATTGACGCTGATCTTAATTTCAATTTTTTCATTACAGAAAATCAGTCGCAACAATCGCTAGAAATACAGGTAAAAGATTTCTTCTGCCAAAATCGTGAAATCTTAAAAGATGATTATCAAAAACTACAAATAATCACTGAATCCGATGATATTGGCAAACTAAAAATTATTTTGGAAGCCCTTAACTCAATACACTCTTTCAAAACTGATTTTCTTAGTCTGGGCAGAAAAAGGTTACCAGAACATATCTTGATTCGTACCGCTAAAGCCTCAACAGTCATCGCATTTTTGCACCGCGATGGTAGTCAATTTACCAACTATATTAAGAACTTTAATCAATTGGTGTCATTGGAGAAGAGGCATCAATTTCACCTCTGGCGAGATCGACGGCAAAAGGCTATCACCGGCAAAGTTGGCCGGGAAGAAATTGAAAAACTCAATAATTCTGCCAACGGACAATTTCAATTTATGGAAGAGCGGGAACGGGTGGACTTTGAGCTGTTGTATTTGTTGATCACAGCAATTTATAACCAGGACATAGAGCTGGAAATAGGGCAGGCTTGGTCGATCGCCTGTGGGGAATTAAGGCATAACTGGTTGGTTCAACTGTTAGACCATGGTTGAATCCCGGCGATGGGAACCGAAATTTTTTTCTAGCCTTTAAGGCTATAGACACGCTGCCATTGCTCTTCTGTGACCCGAAAGTTGGTGCTGTTGGGAGCCCGAATAACCAGTAAATCCCGTAAAATCTGGTCCTGTTTGAGTTCGTGGCGGCGGAGGGGTTGGCCCAGCAACTTGCGTAGGAATCTGAGCTGTACCCTCGGTTTATCCAACTTAGCTTGGTCAGACATTAGCCAATATTGCCCATCGGGTAGCTCTGGGTAAATTTCCGGCGGCTTAGTTACTTCGGCAATGGCATAAATCCCTGCTTCTGGCCCGGCCATCCAGATCAAAGCCCGATCGCCAACTTGAATTTCTTTGCTATAACGGGTCACCAACCAGGGCAATTCCTCTTGCTCCTCAATGGCTTGAAGAATGCGATAGTACTTAGGATTGCCTTGAAATAACCAGTAGGCCATGGTGGGGTCGCGAATCAGAACAACTGCGGTGGGAACTGGGCCGGGGGAATAAAATTATCCCTCTTTCATCAGACTGAGGGAATTAAAATGGAGATAAAAGGCTGAAAAGCCCGGAGGGAGAATGACAAAGACAAGAGAGGCGAAAAAGACAGTACAGTGTGTAGACACATATAGTGAATTGTATAAAGATATATTTCCAGAAGTGAGGTCTTATGAGTCATTTAAATATATCATTGTGGGAATATTAAGTGATATAAAAAGAAAGAGTCTACCTGCAATAGCATCATCACTAGGATTGAAAAATGAACAGGGACTACTGCATTTTATGACAGATTCTCCTTGGGAATTAAAAGAATTAGAAAAAAGAAGATTAAATATTATCTTAGAAGTTTTAGAAGGAAGAGAAATAATAGTAATAATAGATGAAACAGGAGACCCCAAAAAAAGGGAAAACAACAGATTATGTAAAAAGACAATACATTGGAAATTTAGGAAAAATAGAAACCCGACTTTTAATGTGGGGTAATAGAACGCCCAGCAAATTAATAACCAAATCATCGTGGGGAATACTGCTACCAGTCATAGCTAGGATTTCCCCGTCAATGTACTCGTGGCAGATTTCTTGTTTCGCTTCCCAGGCTAGATATTCCTCTGGGGTCAATGGGGTCGGTCGGAGGTCGGGCGAAGCAATCATGGTTAATTTGCCGCCAATTTGGCGATCGCCATTAGGTTGATCAACAATCACATTTACATTTTAAATTAAAGACAAGTTTTCCAAAATCGACCGAATATCGCCGTAAACCTGTGGGAAAATCCCTTCAATCATATTTTTAATCCCCCGTCCCTATGAAACGCCGTCAACTCCTTGGCCAATCGGCGATCGCCGCTGGAACTGCTGCTGGTTTAGTTGCCTGTGGCAAGGCCACCACCTCCAATAATCAAGCCACCGCTGGAGGAGAACTGCCAAATATTCGTTGGCGCATGGTCACCAGTTGGCCCAAATCCCTCGACACTCTTTTTGGGGGCGCTGAGGACTTCTGCAAGGCGATCGCCGCCATGACCGGGGGTAAATTCCAGATTACGCCCTACGCCGCTGGGGAAATTGTGCCGGGGTTAGAGGTGCTAGACGCAGTACAAAATGGCACCGTTGAATGTGGCCACACCGCCAGTTATTACTACATCGGCAAAAATCCGGCCCTGGGTTTTGCCTGCGTGATGCCCTTTGGTTTGACGGCCCAACAACAAAATGCATGGCTCTATGCCGGGGGGGGGTTGGAAATGATCCAAAAAGTTTACAGCGACTTTAATATCATTAACTTCACCGCCGGTAACACCGGGGCTCAGATGGCTGGTTGGTTTAAAAAGCCAGTGGAATCCCTAGCGGATTTGCGGGGTTTAAAAATGCGGATTCCCGGCTTGGGAGGGCAGGTAATGGCTCAACTAGGGGTCAACGTCCAGGTGATTCCTGGGGGAGAACTATTCCTAGCTCTAGACCGGGGCACCATTGACGCAGCGGAATGGGTAGGGCCCTACGACGACGAAAAGTTAGGGCTAAATAAGGCGGCCAAATACTATTACTATCCCGGTTGGTGGGAGCCAGGCCCCAGCTTGGACGTATTGGTAAACCAAAGCCAATGGGCGAAATTGCCGCCGGAATACCAAGCTATTTTCCAGGAAGCGGCCCGTAGTGCCAATCTATTGATGCTATCCCGTTATGAAACTTTTAATAGCATTGCCCTGAAAACATTACTGGATGGAGGCACAATTCTGAAATCCTTTTCTCCAGAAATTTTAACAGTGGCCCAGGAAACTTCCCGAGCATTGCTAGCAGAATTTGCCAGTAAAGATGCCCAATTTAAGGAAATTTATCAACAATGGCAAACATTCCGCAGTCAAATGTTTAGTTGGAATGCAATCAATGAACTTAGCTATACTAAATTCGTCGAAAAAGCTCCCTAACCGAGGCAAAATCTTTGGAAATTGCCTTCTGCTAGGAAAGCCGTAATTTCTGCTTCTGAAAGGGGATGACTAAACCAATAACCTTGCATTTCTCGGCAACCTAAATCGTAGAGACAACGAGCTTGGGGCTCCTCCTCTATACCTTCAGCAATAATGTTTAAATTAAAACCATTGCCCAACAGCAGCATGGCCTGAATAATGGCAGCATCCTTGGGGGTGTGGAGGATATCTTTAGTAAAGGAACGATCAATTTTCAGGGTATTGAAAGGAAAGGTTTTAAGATAGGAAAGGGAAGAATAGCCAGTGCCAAAATCATCCATGGAAAGCCGAATACCGTGGGATTGCAGAGCATTGAGGAGATTTTGGGTAGCTGTGACGTTCTGCATGACAATATTTTCGGTAATTTCCACCTCAAGACGATGGGGAGGGAGGGAAGACTCTGCCAAAATACGTAAAATTGTTGGCAACAAATCCGGAGCTTGGAACTGTTGGGGAGACAGATTAATGGCAATGCGAAAATCATCGTCTACCGCCGGAGCCCAATGGTGGAAATGTTGAAAAGCTGTACGCATAATCCATTCCCCCACGGGAATAATTAGGCCAGTGGTTTCCAGCAAACCAATGAATAATCCTGGAGATACTAAACCGTGAATGGGATGTTGCCAACGAATCAGAGCTTCCACTCCACAAAGGCGACCGGATTGCACATCAATAATCGGTTGGTAATAAAGCAAGAATTCATCCCTTTCCAAAGCCTGGTGTAGGGCATGCTCCAATTGAATTCTTTCTAAATGGTCACTATTCATGGACTCTTCATAGAAGCAGTATTGCCGACTGCCGATGTCCTTAACTTCGTTTAATGCTATTCCCACTCGGTTCAGCAAAATTTCCACGTTATCACCATGGTTGGGATAACAGGCAATGCCCGCATAGCCCTGGAGGTAAAGGGGATTATTAGCAATGAAAAATGGTCTTTTTAGCACTGCCAACAGTCGTCGCACAAAAACTTCAATTTCGTCGAGGTTACGGCAGGATTGAATTAACAATATAAAAGTATCTCCACGCCACCGGCAAAGTAAATCTTCTAATCTCACATGGGCGGATAATCTTTCCGTGATAATTTTGAGTACTTCATCGGCGACGCTGTGCCCCAGCAAGTCATTTAAAGATTGCAGTTCTCGGAAACCTAAAAGCACTAAACCTAAAACACTGCTTTGATTCTGAACGTTACTTAGGACTTTACCCAATTCTTGCTTGAACAAAAAGCGGTTGGGCAAGTCCGTTAGGGGATCATAAAAAGCTTGGTAATGAATTGATTGCTCAATTACTTTACGCTCTGTGATATCGAAAATGTAACTACGTATAAACTGACTTTCGGCGGGATAGTGAATATGTTGCTCATAAAATTTATCTCCTATTTGTACCTCTCTAGTGCGGAGATAGTAAATGGGAGTATCTTCCCTTTGGGGAATAATATCTTTGAGTAGGGGATGGGCCATGGAATCTTTCTGAATGGAGGGAAACTTTTCCTTAGTAGCTGTGTTCAGATAGGTCAAGTTGCCGAAGTAATCGATCTCCACCATGGGGTAGGGACTATATTCAATACAGGCGGCTAGTTTAGATAGCTTTTCATGGCTCAGTTGGGATAAGTCATCCTCGTGGCCAATCAGAGTGATGTCCCATTGTTCCTGGGGAAAATGCTCTGATAGATCTGGGGTTAACCGCTGGCGATCGCCGCCGCCGGAGATAGTATCTTTGGGGTCGGTGGGGATGGCCTGATAGAAAATTTGAATATCTTCCGATAGGGCGATGACGTCTCCATGCACCAACTCATAATCTAGATGGGATTCACCGTTAACCCACACTCCATTACGACTGCGATGACCTTCTAAATCTCCATCAATGATGTGGAAGGAGATATCTAAATTAGGATTAATTTTTTTGATTAGGGTGGCGTGGCGACGGGAAATTTGGGGAGAAGGAATAACAATGGTGTTGCTCGGATGACGGCCAATGGAATAACAAGAATTTTGTAAACGAATGACCTTTTTAAACGAGGGTGAATCAACGACCAATTGATAAAGCATAGGAGCGTTACAGGAAAAAAGCTGAGCCTGAAGAAAAATAGTTTTAGAGAGTGACTATTGTCGCGACTAGGGAACAATTATTGATCACCACTCCAACCAGTTACCACTGAGAGGAAATAAATAATAGAACAATCTGATTTGTATCCGTTGATGCCATCATTTAGATTCCCCAACTAATAGTAGCCCACACAATAATTATTCAGCCACTATATTCTTTGTCCTATTATTGTCAAGCTAGGACAAACTTTTAGAAAAAATCTGGGTTTTCATTCGGTTTTCCGATCCTAAAGGGGGCTACCAAACCATGGTAAATTCTGGGGAAAGTTGATTCACGTATAAAACCTATGCCATTCACCATTGACTCTGCCCGCGGAATTTTCCCTAACACCCTAGCGGCCGACGTTGTACCCGCTACCATCGCCCGTTTTAGCCAACTCAATGCCGAAGATCAATTAGCTCTGATTTGGTTTGCTTACCTAGAAATGGGTAAAACCCTTACGATCGCCGCCCCTGGGGCCGCCAGCATGCAACTGGCCGAAAATGCCCTCAAGGAAATTCAAGCCATGGGGCCCCTCCAACAAACCCAGGCCATGTGTGACTTGGCCAACCGAGCTGACACTCCCCTGTGCCGCACCTACGCCAGTTGGTCCCCCAACATTAAACTTGGCTTCTGGTACCGTTTAGGCGAACTGATGGAGCAGGGCTTTGTCGCCCCCATTCCCGCTGGTTACCAACTTTCTGCCAATGCCAATGCAGTGCTAGCTACGATCCAAGGCCTAGAATCCGGTCAACAAATTACCGTATTGCGTAATGCCGTGGTGGACATGGGCTTCACCGCTGGTAAGGACGGCAAACGCATCGCTGAGCCCGTAGTTCCTCCCCAAGATACCGCCAGCCGCACCAAAGTTTCCATTGAAGGGGTGACCAATGCCACTGTCCTCAACTACATGGACAACCTCAATGCCAATGACTTCGACACCTTAATCGAATTGTTCACCTCCGACGGTGCCCTCCAACCGCCCTTCCAACGGCCCATTGTCGGTAAAGAAAATGTGCTCCGCTTTTTCCGGGAAGAGTGCCAAAACCTGAAATTGATCCCGGAACGGGGGGTTACTGAACCCGCTGAAGATGGTTTCACCCAAATTAAAGTTACCGGTAAGGTGCAAACCCCTTGGTTTGGTGGCAACGTGGGCATGAATATCGCCTGGCGCTTTCTCCTCAACCCCGAGGGCAAAATTTTCTTTGTGGCGATCGACCTCCTTGCTTCCCCCAAAGAATTACTCAACTTTGCTCGCTAGAATAACTCCCTTCAGAGTTTTGTCTTTGCCATAGTCGGTCGGACAAGCAGCCAAAATACTAATAACTGTGGGCTTCTCGTTGCAGAGCAGGCTCACTTTTTTTATTATGGTAATGATAATTACAAATCAATATCATAAGTTAATGTTACAAACCGCCGAAGCACCTTGGTCCCAAGCTGAAACCCAGTCTGCCCATGCCCTGTTCCGTAAGGCCTACCAAAGAGAATTGGATGGACTGTTGGCAACGGTGCAAGCCCAAGCTTCCCAAATTACGCAGATCGATGATCTTTGGAAACTCCATGATTTTTTGAGTGCAAAACGCCACGAAATTGATGGCAAGTACGACGATCGCCAGTCGGTGATTATTTTTGTTTTTGCCCAACTGCTCAAGGAAGGTCTGGTGCAAGCGGAGGAATTGACTTTTTTAGCCGCCGATAAGCAATCTAAAATTAAGGCCCTGGCCCGGCTGTGATTCTAGTAAATATCTAAAACTCCACAACTATGTTCCTGGGGGGAAATGGAATTCATCTGTTAGTCATTTCTCCGCTGCCTTGCTTGCTGTAGGTGTACACCGTTTGGGGCTGCCATTGGTTTAGGGCGTCGGCGGTGAGGTCGGCAAAGGATACATTTTCCCGGTCCAGACTGACTTGGAGAGTTTCCATGGGGTCTTTCCCTTGGGCGATGAGGAATGCTAGAGCCTGTAGGTCTGGCCATTGTTTGAGCTGTACGAGAAAATCCTTTACCAAAGCGGGGTAGGGAGAATGGTCGTGCTTTTGCCAAGGCTGGCCCGATGGTAAGTTTTGGTCTAGGCCGACGTGGAAAATTAGGCTATTTTTGCCAAATAGGGCGATCGCCACGGGGCGGTTGTCTTCATGCACCATGAGGGGGGTTCCCTGTAACAGGGCCCGGATTTTTTCCAATTTTTCGTACCGTTGTTGGGCCGAAGCAACGTTGGGAGTAAATTTAATGGCGATCGCCAGCAGATAGTTTTTGACTAACCAGTGCCCTAGTTTTTCTGCCTTGGTGGTCAGGTAATGGGAGTTATAGTCGTTGGCCTCAATTAACAGGGGCACCCGTTCGACAATTTCTAGACCGTAGCCTTTCAGTCCGGCAATTTTACGGGGATTGTTGGTGATCAAACGGATTTGTTTCACCCCTAAATCGTTGAGCATTTGCGCCCCCATGCCGTAGTCCCGCAGATCCGCCGGAAAACCTAATCTTTCATTCGCTTCCACGGTGTCATAGCCCAAATCCTGTAGGGAATAGGCCTTGAGCTTATTGACCAAACCAATACCCCGGCCTTCCTGGCGGAGATAAACCACCACCCCCAAACCATGGTTTTCCAGCATTTTGAGGGCCGCCTGGAGTTGCATGCGGCAATCACAACGGAGAGAACCCAGGGCATCCCCCGTTAAACATTCTGAATGCATCCGCACCATCACCGGCTGTTGACCAAATTCACTAGGATCACCCTTCACAATGGCAATGTGCTCTGTTTGATCCAATAAATTGCGGTAGGCGTAGAGTTTAAACTCCCCAAACTGGCTGGGAAATTCACAGATGGTTTCCCGTTGCACAAAGCGGTCATGTTGGAGTCGGTAACTGATTAAATCGGCAATGCTGATCAGTTTGAGGTCATATTTGCGGGCATACTCCACCAATTCCGGTAGGCGGGCCATGGAGCCATCGGCATTTTGAATTTCGCAAATTACCCCCGCTGGATAGAGTCCTGCTAGGCGAGAAAGATCGACTGCCGCCTCGGTGTGGCCGGCTCGTTTCAGTACTCCCCCAGTTTTGGCCCGCAGAGGGAAAATATGGCCAGGTCGGGAAAGGTCCTCCGGGCGGGTGACGGGGTTAATGGCAATCTGGATCGTCCGGGCCCGGTCTTCGGCGGAAATCCCTGTGGTTACGCCCAAATGGGGGGCTGCATCAATGCTGACGGTGAAAGCGGTTTGGTTGCTGTCGGTGTTTTTACTGACCATCAAGGGCAGATCCAATTCGTCCAGGCGATCACCAGTCATGGCTAGGCAAATCAAGCCCCGGGCTTCCACTGCCATAAAGTTAACTAGAGCAGGGGTGGCAAATTGGGCCGCACAGATTAAATCCCCTTCATTTTCTCGATTTTCGTCGTCCACCACCACCACGGCCTTGCCCGCTTTAATGTCAGCTAGGGCTGCATCAATGGCATCAAACATCGGTAAATCGGACGGGATACGGGGGACAGAAACGTTCAAGGTGCAGAAAAGGAAAAAGTTAAAACTTAAGAAGCTGGAGGAAAATTGACAACGGTGGTCGCAGAAGATCGACTGTTGCAACAATTTAGCTTTGTTAACTATTTTAAAGCTTTTCTGGGAAGGCTTTGGTTTCTTCGTCGTAGGGGATGAATTTCTCTAAAAAAGGGAAACTTATTCTGCCATGGCTATAGTCCTATGATGGAAAGCGCCCTGGTTCCGCTGGCCCCCATCCATGATTGACCGCGAATTTTTGCTTGACCCCAATTCCCACTCCCCATCCGACCTTTCCTCGGCTAAAAGTCGCCCCTGGTTAGCTTCCCCCTGGCCCTGGACCATGGCGATCGCCGTTTTGTTGGGTTGGGGAGGTATGGCCCTGTGGCAGTCCCCTTGGTCGAAGCTAAAACTACCTTCTTTCTCCAGTTCGGTGGAAATCGCCCCTCTAGTGATGGAAGGGGGGGATCCCTATCTGCGGGCCTTGATGCGGACCATCAGTGCTAGTGAAGCCAATACGCCCCAACCCTATAACGTTATTTACGGGGGACAGCATGTCCAGGACTTGAGCGAACATCCCAACCGTTGCGTCAAAATTTTTATGGGGCCGAATCGGGGCAATTGCAGTACTGCCTCTGGGCGTTACCAGTTTTTGAATACCACCTGGGCTGAAAAAGCGGGTAAATATCATCCCCAGCCCCAGAAATTTTTGCTCTGGAAAAATTACAGCTTTGAGCCGGAGTACCAGGACCAAGTGCTTTACCGTTGGCTAGCTGATACCAAAGCCTGGGGGATGGATATTGGGGCCCAATTGCGGGCAGGGCATCTAGACCAGGTTTTGCGTCACCTTTCCCCCACTTGGACTAGTTTGGGCTACGGCATTGAGGACAATGTGATTACCAGACGTTTACCGGAACTTTATCAAAAGTTGTTGCAAGAAGAATTGCTTTTGGCCCACCATCATCAGGATTGAAGGGATTTGACAAAAAATTTATTCCTAGTTGTCCCCTTAGCCACAAACCGCAGTGTGCCTGACTGGAATTTGTCTCGCTTCTAAAAAGGTTTTCAACTCCCCAATGGTTAACTGACCATAGTGCAATAGGGAAGCTAACAGTGCCGCTTCAGCTTTGCCTTCCGTGAATGCTTCGTACACGTGCTGACAATTACCCGCTCCCCCGGAAGCAATCACCGGAATTTCCACCCGTTCGGCGATCGCCGCTGTGAGGGCCAGATCGTAACCCGCTTGGGTGCCATCCCCGTCCATACTGGTGACCAGCAATTCCCCTGCCCCCCGTTTGGCCACTTCCTCCGCCCAGGCGATCGCATCTAGGCCGGTGTTTTCCCGCCCCCCCCGCACATACACATCCCAGCCGGGATTATCCGCATCTAACCGACGACGGGCATCGATCGCCACCACAATGCATTGCCGCCCAAAACGGTCACTAGCTCGACTAATAAAGTCCGGGTCCCGCACAGCAGAGGAATTAACACTCACCTTATCTGCCCCAGCCCGGAGCAGATTTTTAATATGTTCCAACGTAGAAATGCCGCCCCCTACCGTTAGGGGAATAAACACCTCTTCCGCAGTGCGATAAACCACATCAATAATGGTGTCCCGTTGCTCGTGGGTAGCAGTGATGTCTAAAAACACCAACTCGTCTGCCCCCGCTTCGTTATAGGCCCGGGCCAACTCCACCGGATCCCCGGCATCTTGGAGATCAACAAAGTTTATGCCCTTGACCACCCGCCCTGCATTGACATCTAAACAAGGCAAAATCCGTTTTGCTAAGGTCATAATTTTATTGCAAATATTTCAAACAAAAATTGTGGTCAATGTGAATTAAACGAAGCAAATAAAACATCCGAACCCGGCAATTTGTCCGTAGTATCCCAAAGATTAAGCTCGAATGGGGCGGTGAAGTTCCATTTCCCCATCCAAGTCCCTTGGCCGACAAATACATTTTCCCAGCAACTTAGTTGAGGGGAAGGTTTTCTGTTGACTATTGATTTAGAAACCAAAGCTGGGGAAAGGAATGGGCACCGGCAAACTGGGGATAGGGGGAGAGTAGTTCACTCCGCCGGTGGAACAACTCAGCCCGGGCAAAAGGTTGGAGCACATACTCTGCAAGGCTCCATCCGGAGTGATCGGAATGCTGAAGCCATTGAACAAACTACCACTCAAAAGGGCGACTAACTCCTCCGGAGTCATGGGAATCACAGAACCGAGGATGCCCTCCAAAACACTGACCTTTTCCCCCGCTTTAACCCGAGTTCTTTGCTGTGGATTTTCCGGATCACTAACCAACACCGCCCCCTCCAGAACCTTAATTTCCCCCGATTGACCTTCATTCCTTTCCATGACATACACTGTGCCAGTCACCGCCACACTGACCCCCGCCATACAACCATTGACAGGACCACTGGCCAGCAACTTACCCCGTTCCAACTCTACGCATTGACCGACAATTACGCTGGCATTTTCGCTCAATCTTCCTGACGCCCCATTATTAAACAATATTCCGGCTCTGGCTTTTTTGGTCACTATGACCTGGCCAAATTCCGCTTGGTCATCCACTTTTGCCTGGATTTCTTCGATGTAAACCTGGGGACCGTCAATGATTTCCTGCACCACTGCTTGGCTGATTTGGGCTTGGCTGGGGGCCACGGCCCATCCCAGGGCGAGTAAGGGCGCAGAAGCACCGATGGCACTTAGTTTAAGAAATTTGGCTTTGGGTGAGCTGGGTGGGGTAATCATGGCATGGCACCGGGAAAGGATCTGTAGGGGAACGTAAAATTGGTTAGGGGGGGGGAAAGTCGTTTTTCTTTGGGGCTAGACGACACAGGAAAATTTTCGCTTCCATCTTAGCCGTTTATCAACGTATTTTATTGGAGAAAAAGTGGTCATGGCAGTGCGTTTTTTGTTCAACTTAACCTTTGCCTCCGTGGTCACAGTTTGTGTTTTGGGGGGCGGGAAATGGAGTTATATATCTTTAGCCCAGTCTCCCCCAGAAGTCATCTTGAAAGGAGAAAGTAAAACTCCGATCGCCACTGCTCAGCAATATTTTAATCAGGGTCTCAAGCATTATCAGCAGGGTAACCTAACAGATTTTCAAGCGGCCCAAAGTTCCTGGGAAGAGGCCTTGGCCCTCTGGCGGCAGGAAAATAATTTACCCCAGATAGCGGTCACGTTAAATTTTCTTTGTTTGGTTCAGCGTCAGTTGGCTCCCCCGACAAAGGCCTTAGCCTGTTACCAAGAGTTATTAACCACCGCCCAAGCCTTGAAAGATACCCAAACGGAGGCTAATGGTCTGGTGGCGATCGCCCAATTGCAATTACAACAGGGTAACTACCAGGAGGCATTTGAAAGCTTGGAAAAGTCCTTACCCCTTTGGCAACAAGCCAACTTTAAAACGGGGGAGGTGATTAGTCAGAATGAGTTGGGGCAAATGTATTTGACTTTGGGGGCAACAACTCAGGCCGAGTATTTTTACAACAAAGCTTTGGCCCAGGCCCAATCCTTGGGGAACCGGGGTAATATCGCTGGCATTGAACATAATTTGGCCCAGGTGAAATTAGCCAGTGGAGATCTAAAAGGCGCTTTAGCCCTGGAAGAAAATGCTTTTCAACATTGGCAAGGTTTGATCCATGACCTTGGCGATCGGGCCACACCGGATCTTGTGCGAGGCCAGGCAGCGGGATTAAATAACCTCGCTTTTATGCAGGTGCAAAATCAGCAATTAAATTTAGCCCAAGAAAATTACCAAAAAGCATTAATAATCTGGCAACGGTTGGGGGATAAAAATGGGGAAGCTAGTAGCTTAAATAATTTGGGTTACCTAGCTTTTTTGCAAGGGGATTTACCCACAGCGCTCGATTACTATCAACGGGCTTTAATCCTACGACAAACCACTGGCGATCGCCTGAAGGAAAGCTTAACTCGCTATTGGTTAGCGGTGGCTTGGAAGCAACAGGGAGAAGTACAGCAGGCCATGGCGGAAATTGAAGAGGCAATTTATTTACTGGAAAATCTACGACAGGCCATTGGCAACGAGGATTTAAGGGCTAGCTTTTTAGCTTCCAAACAGGATTATTATCAGTTTTATATTGACCTGTTAATGGAACAACATCAACGGCAACCCAATCAAGGCTGGGATGAAAAAGCTTTGGTGGTTAGTGAATCCGCTAAAGCTAGATCTTTGTTGGATATTTTGGCCCAAACCCCAGGGAAAATCACCAAGGGAATTTCTTCTCAGTTGGTAAACGAAAAAGAAACCATTGAACAGCAACTCAATACCCTCCAGGAAAAGAAAATCAAGTTATATAGTTCTAACTATGATCCACAAAAACAAAGGGAGTTGGACCAGGCCATAACAGATCTATTGCAACGGTATGACCGAGTTTTAGGGCAAATTGAGCGACAAAATCCCGACTATAGCGCCCTTACCCGCCCCCGACCATTGGACTTACCTCAAATCCAAGCCCTGTTGGACAATGAAACCCTATTGTTGGCATACGCCCTGGGCAAAGAGCGCAGTCATCTCTGGGTGGTAAGTGAATCTAGCCTGCGGAGTTACGTACTTCCCGGCGCTGACCAGTTGGACGAGGCCATTAAGACCTTTCGCCAATCCTTTTTGGAGCCTACCCAGCGGATTCGTCGCCCCCTGGCCATCAATCAAGGGGCCCAGTTATATAGTCAGTTAATCCCAGACCCGACAGTGATTGCAGGAAAAAGATTGCTGATTGTGCCCGATGGCGTGTTGCAATATCTGCCCTTTGGAGCCTTGGTGACGGACAATCCTCCCGGCCAGCCCCCCACCTATTTAACTGATCGCCACGAATTGGTTACCATGCCGTCTGCTTCTACCCTAGGCATTCTGCGGCAAAATACGGCCCAGAGGAAACCAGCCCCCAATTTGCTGGCGGTGTTTGCCGATCCAGTATTCACCAGTAGTGACGAAAGGTTGGGTACGGCGATCGCCCGTCGTCCAGACAATTTGCCGGTGGATTTGGAACTGTCCGCCAGGGATGCGGGGGTTTATTTTGACCGGCTCCCCTACACCGAACAGGAAGCTGAACAATTGGTGGCCCTCTTTCCCCCGGAAGCCAGTTTAAATGAATTAGGCTTTGAAGCCACCAGGGCCCGGGTTTTTGCCGACACCATGGGGCAGTATCGTTTTATTCACTTTGCCACCCACGGCATTCTCAACAGTAAAAATCCTCAACTGTCGGGACTGGTCCTTTCCCTACTCAATCCAGAGGGGGAACCCATCAACGGATTCGTGCGTTTGTACGATATTTTTAACCTTAACCTGCCAGCGGACTTAGTGGTGCTCAGTGCTTGCCAAACAGGACTTGGTCAGGAAATCCGGGGCGAAGGACTAATTGGCCTGACTAGAGGTTTTATGTATGCCGGGGCGGCTAGGGTCGTGGTTAGCCTGTGGAGTGTGGATGACGAAGCCACCGCCCGTTTAATGACGGAGTTTTACCGGGCTTTACTGCAACGGCAAATGCCCCCGGCCGCCGCCTTGCAATGGGCCAAACAAAAATTGAAGGAAGACCCCCGTTTTGCTTCCCCCTATTTTTGGGCCGGTTTCACCCTCCAGGGGGAATGGCAAAATTTACGCCCTACTAATCAGTTAGTCAAGGGAACGTCTCCGGCTTCATCGGTACCGACAAAAAGAATGGGCACATCGCTAAATTGACCCAAACCCACGGAATCAAACAGTTCTACCAATTCCTGCCGTTGTTCCGGCAGACTGGCCACAATCATCAACGTATCTTGCCAAATACCTTGGTTGGCATAGAGATTGGCTTTGCTCAAAGGTTCATTGGTTTCTTCAATTTGCTCTGTTATCTCAACATCTAATTCCTGGCGCACGAGCCCGGCTTCCACCGCACTGCCCACCACTTGGTTGTCAATGGTGCAATTAACGGCAAATGCCCAAGCATATTCCCCGCCTGGTTCTAACCCTACGGTTGTGGGAACGGCGATCGCCAAAATACTTTCCTTACTGGGCACCGCCACGGTTTGGCTATGGATTAATTCCCCGGCCCCATCCACTAGGACAAATTCCCCTTCCACTCCTTTGTTGGCGGGTACATAAACAAACAAACTAGGATTGGCCGTAGCGGTAAACGTGTCTTGGCTGGGGGCCACTATTCTGAGGTTGGTGTTGGCCTGGGTGAAACAACTGCCGCCCCTAGTGCCTCCTCCTCCGGAGCTTTGGGTGGTACCCCGATCACCAGCCTGGGGAAATTTCAAGCTAACTAGGGTTTCCGTTGGGGTTGGGCTAAAGGATAAATCATCAACACCAGAGGCAATGGTCTGGGGGGCAGATACGGTAAAGGTTAGGGCAGTGGCTAACAAAAGCGGCAAGGGATGATTAACCATGGCAAATTTGGGAATTTGAGGAATTATGGTTCCAGCTTAGCCTAGGTCAACCCGGGGTAACGAGGGGATGTTCAGTGGCGGGATTGACCAATAAAAATTCCGTTGGCTGGAGGTTAGGGGGTCTACAGTGGAGTGAGAATTGTCTAAGGACGATAAATCCCCACTTTTGGCACCATTTGGGGGGCAGGGGGCCGATAATTGCGACCAAAACCGTAGTCCCCCAACCACATCAAGCCATGGCGAATATTATCCGTTCCCCCCTCGGCAAAATATTGCCACAGGCAATGGACTGCGGTGAGGGGCACTGTGGACTGGTTCATCAGGGAGGGATCTGGGCGATCGTCCCCCGGCAAGACAAATAATTTCAGATCTGGTTTGGTTACCGTTAGTTCCCCCAATACTTCCAAGCCGTAGGGCCAATAGCTTTTTCCCCCCAACAGCCGCACCACAATTACCTCTGCTTGGCCCAATACCCGATCGCCGTAGTCATCGAGGGAAAAAGACTGTTGCAAATTCAGCAGATTACAAACCCGCAGATCGGGAAAATCCCCGGGCAATCGGGGCCACACCCTGGCGATTGCCTGGATATCAGTGTCAGCGGCGGTTAAAAAAATTAGCGGCGCAGGAGTTTGCTCAACGATAATAACCCCTTCCATGGCCGGGGTCCAACCACCGGGAAGACTAGCAAGACGATGCATAATAGTTGAAAATATATGGAGATAAATCCATGGACTGACAAGGGCTAGATAAATAATTTCCTTAAAAAAATCTTAGATCTTTAAAAATACTTAGATTTTGAAGGGTTAGGCAAAAACCTAGGCATGATGGAAATAGAAATCCATGGGGCTTGGTCGTTGAATGCCGCCGCCCAGTCTATGTTCAATTCGGCATGCTACCCGCTTTTTCCCCCATTTTCCGTCGACTCTTACCTGCTGTCACCTTTGAACGCTTGCTCCGTTTTTGGCGTACCCTGGCCCAACAAACAGGAGATGGGGTGCAGTGTTTTGTGGGGGATTTGCCCAGTAGTTTGAAGCCTCCCCCTGGGCCATCGGTGCTGGAGGCAGAGGTTGACCACCGTTTTGCCCTCCTGGTTAGTCCAGGGCAATGGGCCCTGTTGGAAGGAGAACAAATTTCTCCCCACCATTATGCGGTGTCCATCACTTTTGCCCAGGGTATCATCGAAGACTTCATTCAAAAGCAAAATTTGCCCGTGGTAGCGGAAGCCATGCCCCACCGGCCAGAGACTCCATCTGGTCCCACCATTGCCGAACAATTGACCCTGGGGCTACTAGAAATTCTCAATAGCGACAGCACCAGCTTTTCCCCAGAGCCTTCTCTCCAGGACAGTTTGCAGGCTAGTCAAGTCAAACTTTTGAGCCAGGTTATTGCCCAAATTCGCCAAAGTTTAGACCTGTCGGAAATCCTCAACAATGCGGTGACGGCAGTGCAAAAATTTCTCTTTGTCGATCGCCTAGTTATTTACCAATTCCACTACAGCCAACCATCCCTAACACCGCTCGAGGAAAATCAAATTCCCGCCCCCAGGCCCCGCCAGCAATATGGAGAGGTGACCTACGAAGCCCGGCGATCGCCAGAAATTGACACCATGTTGGGCATCATGACCGAAAACGATTGTTTTTCCCAGGTCTTCAGCTACGAACAGAAGTATCTTAAGGGCGCCGTGGTGGCGGTCAGCGACATTGAAAATCACTACTCTTCTTCCTACTGTTTAGTCGGGCTGCTGCAACGCTATCAGGTCCGGGCTAAATTAGTTGCTCCCATTATTGTTGAAGGACAACTTTGGGGTTTGTTGATTGCCCACCAGTGTCACCACCCCCGGCAATGGTTGGATAGCGAGAAGAATTTTTTAGGCCAAATCGGCGAACACCTAGCTGTGGCGATCGTGCAATCCTTGCTGTATAGCGAAGTGCAAAAACAAAAAAATAACTTTGAAAAGCGAGTAATTGAACGGACCAAGGAATTGCGGGATACCCTCATGGCGGCCCAGGCAGCTAACCTCCTCAAAAGTCAATTTATCAATAATATTTCCCATGAGTTACGCACTCCTTTGACCAGTATTATCGGTCTTTCTGCTACTTTGTTAAGATGGTTCGACCATCCCGCTTCCCTACCCCCAGCTAAGCAACAATATTACCTACTAAATATCCAAGAAAACGGTAAAAAACTGCTGGATCAAATTAACAGTATTATCCAACTGTCCCAGCTTGAATCCGGCCAAACAGCCCTCAACTGTCAATCTTTTTCCCTGCATACCCTAGCCCAGACAGTGATTCACTCCCTGTTGGGGGTGGCAATTAAACAACAAATTAATTTAGAGCTAGATTACCAAATTAATGTGGGCCAAGACCAATTCTGCGCTGATCAGGAAAGACTTGACCAAATTCTGACCCAATTGCTCAATAATGCGCTGAAATTTACTCCGGCGGAAGGCACAGTTATCCTCCGCATTTGGAAAGAAAGTAACCAGGCTATTTTTCAGGTGGAAGATACGGGCATTGGCATCAATGAACAACAGTTGCCGGTGTTATTTGAAGCTTTTAAAGTGGCGGGGGACAGCTACACTAGCTTCTATGAAACCGGTGGCGTCGGCCTGGCCTTAACCAAGCAGTTGGTGGAACTCCATGGCGGGTATATCGAAGTGGAATCTAGCCCTGGGCAAGGGACAATTTTTACCACTGTAATCCCCCAGCAGAATTTCCCCCCAACCACCAAGGGACAAGTGCAGGATAAGTTGGATGCCGCCATGCCCTTTAATTCCAGTGTAATTGTCATCGAACAGGATGAGGAAATTGCCACGCTGATTTGTGAATTATTAACTGTGGCTAACTATCAGGTCATTTGGTTAATTGATACTACGAATGCTTTGCAGCAGGTGGAACTGTTACAACCGGGTTTGATTATTGTGGATGGGGATTTTGTCGATGTAACGGAAGTGACCAGGGGTATTAAAAAGTCCCGGCGCATCAGTAAGGTCACGGTTTTTCTGCTGAGTGAGTCCCTATCCTCAGCGGAGTGGCAGGCCTTATCCCAAAAAGGTATTGACGATTACTTGCTCAAACCCCTCCAGCCAGAATTACTTTTACAACGGGTGCAGAGTATCCAGCAGGAACCCCTCCGCTAAATTTTTTACGATTAATGCTTGGACTATAGATTAATGTTTTTTGGAGTTTCTATCCTCGAAATACCGATAAGATATTAAGATTGAGGGGAATTGCAGGAAAACTGATGAGCAGATTTGATAGCGGATTACCCAGTGTCCGCCAAGTACAGCTTTTGATCAAGGATCAAACCCCGGTGGAAATCAAACTACTAACGGGGGATTCCCTCTTCGGCACCATTCGTTGGCAAGATACCGATGGCCTAGGGCTAGTCGATGACTCTGAACGTTCTACCATTGTGCGCCTAGCGGCGATCGCCTACATTACTCCCCGCCGTTAGGAATTAATCATCCAGTCAAAGCAGTTATAGCCATTGGGACGATTAGGCAATATTGTCAAACCATTTCTTTATGGCCCGTTGATAAAACTGAGCTAATCTCCAATCTCTATAACCACCATCTGCCACATAACTCTGTACTTTTTTCCTCCGCCAATCAGCCTTTCTACCCCGCACTAAGCCCCCCCATGAGCATCCAAGAAATCTTTACCAAAGCCCTCCAGGATGGATACCTCACCCCCGCTATGGAAGCAGAAGTGGGACGTCTTTGTGAAAGTGGAGTGGATTTAGACCAAGGGGAATACGAAGCGCTCGATCGCCTGATGGCGGCCCTGTTGGCTGGGGACGTGGTGGCCATGCCCCACAAGAAATTTATTAACGTCATGGAGGAAATGGTCCTCACTGAGGTGGTTTCCCAGGTGTCTAAATATCAGAAGACCACGGAAAAACAACCCGATATTGCCGACATTGCCGCCTATGCCCTCAACCGCCTACCACCACTGTACGCCACCTCCGAAGAGGGCGCCGAATATCAACGGCAACGGGCCTCTGAAGAACTGGAGTTTCTTATTCAACAACAGGTGAAAGATGGCTTGGGCAGATATTTTGATCGGCCTCAAATCGCTGACCGTAAGCCCCTAGAACCATTAGTGAAACAGGATCTGATCAGTCAAATGGCATTGTTATTGGAAGCCCTAGCCCAGGATTGAGCGCAAAATAGCACAAATTAAGAACTGCCATAGGCCATAGTCTTAGCCCCAGTCTCCGGCCATAGGATTAATTTATCTGCTGGTGATTTTCCCTGACTTAATCGTGTTTTCCAACAGGTTTTACCCTGGTTGGTTCCGGTTATCTTCATACTTTTTTAGGGGAACCACCGCCGATGTTGTGGATTAATTGGGCCTAGTGCAAGATGGGTTTTCGTCGCTATCAAAGTTTGTTTGCTTGGATTTTAACCGTTGTTCTCACCGCCACTGTCACCGTTGCCATTGCTTCCCCGGTACGGGCCCAGTCCTGGATGAATTTATTGCTCCAAGGATTACAGGTGATTCAACTTTCCAATCTTTCTGACCAGCAGGAAGTACGGCTAGGGCAACAGATTAATCAGCAACTTTACCAACAAGGAGAATTTCGTCCCCACGGCGATCGCCAATTGCAAAGTTATATTAACGAAATTGGTCAACGGTTAGCCCGGGCCAGTAGTCGCCCCAATATCCCCTACACATTCCAGGTGGTAGATGACCGCAGAATTAACGCCTTTGCCACCATGGGGGGCTTTGTTTATGTGAATACCGGCTTGATTGCCGCCGCCGAAAATGAAGCGGAATTAGCCGGTGTCATTGCCCACGAAATTGCCCACATTGCCGAACGCCATGCCGTGACAAGAATGAGGGATGTGGGTCTTTCCCAAGGATTAATTTCCGCCGCCGGTATGCGGGAAAATAATATTGTCCAGATGGCTATGCAACTGGGTTTCAATCTGCCCATGAGTAGGGAAGATGAATTAAGCGCCGATGCCATGGGGCTAAGGAACCTCGTGCGGGCTGGTTATGCCCCCGTAGGCATGGTTAGTTTCATGGAAAAATTACAACGGCAGAGTGGTGCCGCTCCAGAGTTTCTTAGCAGTCATCCCCTCACCCAAAATCGCATCACTTCCCTCCAGAGGAGTATCCCGTCCCAATACCTCTACCAAGGAGACGGATTGGATCCCCAGGCTTATAGCCGACGCATTGGCCGCCAATCCTCTGCCCCCACCCTGCGTTAGGGTAATTCCTCTAGTAAAACAGTGAAAGTGACGGTGGACCCCAGTCCTTCCCCCATGCTAAAAAAGGCCACTTTGCCCCCCATGGTTTCCACCAACTTTTGAGAAATTACCAGCCCTAACCCCGTACCTCCATAGGCTTTGGAATGGGAGCCATCAATTTGCACAAATTTTTTAAATAATTTGGACTGTTGCTCGAGGGAAACTCCAATGCCCGTATCTCCCACGCTCACTTTTAATAATCCTGGTTTCTGTACACCTTCCCAGAGCACAGTGCGGGGCATTACTTCCACGGCCACTGTAATACCTCCTTCGTGGGTAAATTTGATGGCGTTGCCGACAATATTGAGCATCACCTGCAGTAACCAACGCTGATTGCCATACACCAGCAGAGGGCCTTGGTTGGGGGCAGTGAGATTAAAGCTGAGGCCCTTATTTTGGGCCTGGGGCAGGGCAAAATTTTCTGTTGCCTGGAGCACTTCACTAAAGTCCACCACTTCCAATTCAATGCCCACTCGACCCGCTTCAATTTTGGCCAGGTCGAGAATATCATTAATTAAATTGAGCAATAACAGGGCAGATTGGTAGGCTTCTTCGACGAATTCGTGTTTTTCCGCCTCTGAATCCGCCATGTCGTCTAAAATTAGCCGCAGAAAACCAATAATGCCATTTAATGGGGTGCGGAGTTCGTGGGTGGTGCTGGCCAGAAATTCACTTTTGAGCCGGGATGCTTCTTCTGCCGCTTTGGTGGCCTGGGTTAGTTCTTGGTAGAGGGTGGCATGGGCGATCGCCGTGCCGGTTTGCTCGGCCAATTCCTGAAGTAGGGCTTCTGTTTCTGGATGCCAGGGACCAGGGGCCGGACCAACTTGTTGCAAACACAGATAGCCGTTGGCTTGGTCCTGGTAGAGGGTGGGGAAAATCCACAGTCCCCCCAAATCCTCCCCTTGAAACTGGACATTGTAGAGAGTGATGGGTTGGTGTTGCTCGAATAACTGCCGCCAAATTTCACTTTCCTCCGGCACAATTAGAGCAGCGAAGGCGGTCACTGTGGGCTGACAGAATTCTGCTTCAATCTGCAGGTGGCGACTTTGGAAATCCTTTGTCAACAGTAGGCAACGGCTTACCCCCAAGGTAGAGCCAATACTATCCACTGCCTCTTGCCAAATGGTGGGCAGATGGAGGCTATTGCGTCGGATCCTTTTGGCGATCGCCGTCAATTGGGAAATAACCGGGGGATGCAGAGGATCCAAAGAAGAAAATCTGAGGGTGGATTCCGTCAAATCGCTCGGCTGTCCCATGTCAAAAAGTGGTTAGGTAATGGAGTCAGCGGAGGAAATAGCATAATCAACCATGGGGTCTATTTCTCCCGTAGGAAGTCAAAAAATTAGTCGTTCCACTCTCCCCGGGGAGGAACAGGGGGATTGCGGCGTAAATTGCGGGTTAGCTCATCGTCCCGTTGTTTTTCACCCCGTAGCCACTGCTTCACAGCCATTTCAATTACCCGATTTGGCTCATTGGTCAAATGCTGAATTTGATCCATTAGATCCGAGTCCAACTGAATGGAAACTTCTATTTTTTCAGAGTCCCGAAGCGAGGCGGTGGTATTGTCATTCATGGCGTTAGAAACGAGGTCTTCACCAATTATAGTATCCCATCAGTTTCAGGCCAGGCGGATATAATATATGGAACTTCAGGAAAAGTTACCAATTGGGAAAGTCCGTCCAGATTGAACAATTTTTGTCAACATCCCCCTTCCTGCCACCTCCAAGTTATCAACGCCAGTTTCATAACTCCACCATGTTAGACGCCGTCATTATTCTCCTCTCCATTTTCACCTTTGCAGGGGTCGGCTTCGCCGTGGTGGACCTGTTACCGGATTCCGTACAGATGCAAATTTCCAACATGGAGGCCCTGCGTTGGCTGGCGGCGGGTTTCATGTCCATTATTGGTCTGGCGATCGGGTTAGTGGCCCAAACCACCTATCGCAGATTGGAAAATCAGATTCGACAAACTCCCATTGAGACAATTCTTACCAGGGCAGTGGGTTTGGTAATTGGTTTGTTGATTGCTAATCTCATGCTAGCTCCCATCTTTCTACTGCCCATTCCAGGGGAATTTTCCTTTATTAAGCCCACCCTGGCAGTGTTTGGCAGTGTGGTTTTTGCTTTTCTTGGTATCAGTTTGGCCGACACCCATGGCCGCACCTTCATGCGCCTAATTAACCCCAACAGCATTGAAACCATGTTGTTGGCCGAGGGCACCCTCAAGCCCATCCCGCCTAAAGTTGTTGATACCAGTTGCATCATCGACGGTCGCATTGAGCCCCTATTAGCCACCGGCTTTATTGAAGGGCAGGTATTAGTGCCCCAATTTGTCTTGGCAGAACTGCAACAATTAGCCGATGCCAGCAATGACCAAAAACGGGTGCGAGGCCGGAGGGGATTAGATATTCTCGGCAGTATCCAGGCGGATTTTCCCGAAAGCATCGTTATTCATTCCGCTGACTATGACGACATTGCCACGGTGGATGCCAAATTAGTCCATTTAGCCCAAGAAATCAATGGCATTTTGCTCACCAATGATTACAACCTCAGCAAAGTTGCCAACTTGCAAAAAGTCCAAATTCTCAACGTGAACGATTTGGCCCAGGCAGTGCGGCCCATTTACCTACCAGGGGATTCTCTGGAGCTAAAAATCATCAAACAAGGCAAGGAAGCTTCCCAGGGAGTAGGTTACCTAGAAGATGGCACCATGGTGGTGGTGGAAGAAGGGCGCAACTATGTAGGGTCAGAATTGCAGGTCATTGTCACTTCAGCTTTGCAAACCTCCGCCGGTCGGATGATTTTTGCCAAACCCCCTTCAGTGCTGGCTTCTTAGGTCAAAATTGGCAGTTTTTCAGAAACGGCAAAACGATTTCCCATCAGATCCGCTTTTCCCTAGGGAGCATCCTGCCATTCTGGAGACAACGTAATAAAGTCAAAAACTTCTGCCCCGGGGTGACAGGTGATACAGGTCTTACTTGTGACTTCCTCCGGCATAGGGGCCCGTGGATGTAGAGCTTTGAAAAAGCGTGATTTTTCCGCATAGAGGGGGACTGGGTTATTTGGAGGCAGTGGTCGAGAAAACGTACTCACATAATCCCAAATCAGCAATTGGGTCAGGCGATTAATGTTAGGAATGCTGACCCCATAATGGACATCCGGACGACGCAAAATCTCCTGCCAGGAATCCAGGGGTAAGACTTCCGGTGGCAGGGCAATGTGACAGCCAGTACAGGTTTCGATGTAGGACTCGAAACCAGGAAGGTAACGGGTAGGAATCGGATCGACGGAACGGGGATTATCAGGGATAACTGGGGGCAAATTCTGGGGAATGCTTGCCTGGGCCATTAGATCATTGGCTGGTTGACCATGGGGAGCCCACGTCTGGGCCATAGCCCAACCACCACCAAGGGAAAGGAAAACGATAACTAATCCTGTCAGCACCACTGGCCAAATTCGCATGGTTGTTTCCGATTACGCCAATCCGTCAATTAAGATCATTTGTCTGGTGACATGACCTGAAGACCCCACAATTTTAGCAGTCCCTACCGGCACATCGGTTTTTCCGCTCTGTCCCGAACCCGCAATTCATGGCCGTGCTTTTTGGGAATCCATCAAAGCATAGGGCGCCATGACCAATGGTATTGGGGAAAGCCGCCATAAAGCTTAAATTCCCCCATCATCGAAAACTCAAACTCAACATTTGTGTCCCTGATGGAAAAAAGAAAGAGATTGGCTATTTACTAGAGCCCTGGCCAAAGCGCCACTGGATACCGGCAGAGAAACGGGTGCCAGGCTCCGCTATCAATTCTCCTAAATCAAGCTGACTGGTGGCATTGGTGCCCATTAAATCGATCGCCAAGTTTTCCAGGGGGAATAGTCTTAAACCAGCAGACCATACTAGTCTTTCCCCGGTGACGATGGGGGTAATTTCAGCAATCAATTGTATGACAGGGGAAATTTGATAATTTGCCCCCAATCCCAATCCCACAGGAGTTTTGCCACCGGTTATTGCAGCCTTGGGAGAAAAGAGCAAAGCTAATTGATTATTGACTTCATACATAAAAGGAAATTCAAGCATAAAATATCCCTGTTCTTCTTCACTAATATCGCGACCACCAGTTAAACGGCCACTAATTGACAGGGGATCGCCATCGGCTTGGTTTAAAAATGCAAGCTTGCCCCCTAGGCGCCATTGGGTAGCGGTTCCCTGGGATGAGTCTATGACCGACTTGGTATCAAAACCGCCAATGTAGGAGAGCAGTAACTCCATTTGGAAATTTTGCAAGACGCTATAAAAGATCCCGCCGCCGATACTGCCCCCGGTATCCGCTGTAAACCTTACGCCGAAATCATCGGTGGGAAAAACATAGGGAGTAGTTAGCGTAAACCAGTCAAACAATAATCTTTTTTGCCGGTCGTTATAGTCAACATGATAAATTTCTTTGGCAAGGGGAGCTATCTTAAACTGGGCTCCCAATAGAATTTCATTGGCGGCGGTGGGCAAAGTTAAGATGCCAGTGGCCGGGGTGCCCCCAAAGGAGTTAGTTAAGCTCAACTCAAAACCGACGGCTTTACTAAAGGCGTAATTAGCGCCGACAGACCAAATGGGGGTTTTGGATATTTCCCTAGATGTGTTGATAGAATTACCGCCGGATAAGGGAACTACGGTATTGCCAAAAAGGGAAAGTTGCTCGGAAACGCGCCAATTTGCTCCCAATCCGACGCTAAAGACCGTGCCGTAAAAGGGAATGCTATTGAGACTATCAGAAAAAATATTAACTGCCGGCGTAAAAGTAACCTGAAACTGTTCGCTCAAGTTATAGGAAATGGGGAGTTGTACAGTTCCCGCAACAGTTCTACTCAAGGTGGGGGAATTAGCATTATTAAATAGTCCAGGACCACTGTAAATTTGGAATTGTTCAATGGAGCCTAAAACGCTGATACCCCAATTTTCATCGCTGTAAATGTTGTATTTTAAGTTAGGACCAGTTGATTGATATAACTGCTCGATAAAAGCTCCATTAACGGCATTGTAGGTGGGGTCGTCGTTGTACATGAAAGACCAGCCTATTTGGAGGTCGTTAGTGAGTCCCCAATCAGCGTAGATAAAATAGGTTTGATTGCCCATGCCTGGCCCACCAAAGGTTTGGGTTTGGCCAAACGCGCCCAATACCTGTCCTTGCAAAAGCTGGTTAGCGGTGGGCAGGTTTAATATTCTTAAGGGTTGACGCAATAAAGGTGTGGTAATTTCAGATTCTTCTGGGGGAGATTCTTCTACCACTTCCTCTTGGACAAATTCAACAGTATCCAGAGTTTCGGTTTCTGTGACTTCGACTTCTGTTACTTCTATTTGATCAGTTTGAACTACTGCCAATTTTTCTTGATTACTATCATTTTCTCTCTGGGTTTCTAGAACGTTTACAGTACTTTCTTCGGAAGAAATTGTTGGCTCAATGGGGCCAGTAATAATGTCGAGGCCATTGGTTTGGTTAAGGTCAGAAGATTCTTCTGTAATCCCATTCTGGGCAGATTCAGTAGTGGTTGTCTCCACACTTGTTTCTTCTACCCTTGCTCCGTCGATCGCCGTTGTTTGGGAAAGTATCAAAGTTTCTTCAGGAGATAATTCCCCCTGACTGACCTCATCCTTAATTTCTAAGGTTTCCGCTGTGTTGGCGATCGCCGTGGGAGCTAGGAGTAAACCTTGGTTATGGGAGCGGACAGTCCAACTTTGTTCCTGGGCATTAAGACTAACTTCCACCACACCCCGGTCTAATTGTTTAATTCTGAGGCGACGTTTCATCAGAGTGCCATCGGGGCCAGCATTATCTTGATTAATGGGGATGGAATCGGCTAATTTCACCCCTTCTACCACCAGAGCTAAACGATTGGTGCGGGAATCTAGGGTCAACTCAGCGGCGGTTTGTTGCCCGTTAATGTGCAAAATTACGTTATCAACGGTGAGGGTAACGGCTTGGAGAACGGCAAAATTATCCTCCTCTGCTTCGACCATTAAAATGGAACGACCACCGGATCGACTGGGGCGTTGGCTAACTAGGGTTGCAGGGGAAAAGGAAATAGTAGAACTGTAATCATTGTTTTGAGTGAAGACAGGGGAAATTTTTTGATTGGGAAATGGGGGATCAGCCAAAGCCGACGGAGAACTGATACCATGGTGATCCGTGTTACTGCTCCAGGCCCCAAGCACTAACCATGCTCCTAGAAGACCAAGCATCTGGGCCGGCTTTTTGAAAGTCATGCGGTTGTTCCTCACTCAAAACTCACACCAATTAGAAGACATAATATCCCTATTCTTTCAAATACGCATTAACTTTAATTTAAGTTCGGAATACTTAATTTTCCCCTTTTCTCTAAACTTATTCAACGGCGATCACCACAAAGCCACGGATTTCTCTTCACTTATTCTCAATTTTTTGCCTTTAAATTTTTTATGTCCCTTCCCATCGTCGCCATTATCGGCCGCCCCAATGTGGGTAAATCCACCTTCGTTAATCGTTTAGCCGGCAACCAACAAGCCATTGTCCATGATCAACCCGGCATCACGAGGGACCGTACCTATCGTCCAGCTTTTTGGCGAGACCGAGACTTCCAAGTGGTGGATACGGGGGGGTTAGTGTTCAACGATGACAGCGAATTTTTACCCGAAATTCGAGAACAGGCTAACCTAGCTCTAGCGGAAGCGAAGGCAGCTATTTTTGTGGTAGACGGCCAACAGGGGCCCACTGCCAGCGATGAAGAGATTGCCCAATGGCTCCGGCAACAATCCGTTCCGGTCATTTTGGCGGTGAATAAGTGTGAATCCCCCGACCAAGGTGCTATCCAGGCGGCGGAATTTTGGCATTTGGGGCTGGGGGAACCCTATCCCATGTCGGCCATCCACGGCAGTGGTACGGGCGATTTACTTGATGCCCTGTTGGAATATTTGCCCGCCCCCCAAGAGGAGCCGGAAGAAGATGAGATCAAAGTGGCGATCGTTGGTCGTCCCAATGTGGGTAAATCCAGCTTGCTCAACGCATTAACCGGGGAACAACGGGCTATTGTCAGCCCCATTTCCGGCACTACTAGGGATGCCATCGATATGGTGGTGGAGCGCAACGGGCAGAAATATCGCTTAATTGATACGGCAGGCATTCGGCGGAAAAAGAATGTGGACTATGGCGCCGAATTTTTTGGCATTAACCGGGCTTTTAAGGCCATTCGCCGGGCCGATGTGGTGTTATTTGTACTAGATGTTTTGGATGGGGTAACGGAGCAGGATTTGAAATTGGCGGGGCGCATCATTGAAGATGGCCGAGCAGTGGTGCTGGTGATAAATAAATGGGATGCGGTGGAAAAAGATTCCTACACCATCTACGAGCACAGGGAACAGTTAATGGCTAGGCTTTATTTTATGGATTGGGCCGAAATGATTTTTGTCAGTGCCCAAACCGGCCTAAGGGTGCAAAAAATCCTTGATTGTGTGGATATTGCCGCCCAGGAACATCGCCGTCGGGTCACCACCGCTGTAATCAATGAAGTGTTGGAAGAAGCCGTTAGTTGGCATTCTCCCCCCACCACTCGCCAAGGTAAACAGGGCAAAATTTATTACGGAACCCAGGTTTCGACCCAACCACCGGCGATCGCCTTATTTGTTAATGATCCCAACCGGTTTAACGATAATTACCGCCGTTACATTGAAAAGCAATTCCGTAAACAACTGGGCTTTTTTGGCTCCCCCATTCGATTATTCTGGCGGGGTAAAAAAGTGAGGGAAATGGAGGGTAGTCGCAACCGGGCTACCAAAGTCTAAAACTTAAAACAGTTGACAATTTACAGGGATACCTAACAATTGTCATTGTTGGATCACAGGAATCTTTAAGAGCGTGTTTGGAAAGTTTTATTCCGCCCCCTAAATTTCCTCACTGAAGCTCCGACAATACTGGGGGACTTTCACTCAGTTTTCCCTTAAATTTGGGGGGTCGGGGGGCTTTTAAAACACTCTCTAATGTCACCGAAGAAAGTATTGACAAAATTAGGTATTGTCCCCAATTAGTCCTCTAAAGCTCTGATCATACTGGGGGAATTGTGTGCAACTTTTCGCCAACCGCTGCCAGTTCCCAGAGGATAACTGGGGTACTAAGCTCCACCATTATCTTGATTTTGCCACGTACTACGCCAGGCTAATTCTGCCTTGGCCGTCACCTGCTGCCGCTCTAACTGACGATATTGTTTTTCCAGTTTATTTAAATCCTTGAGATAGGTGTGAATTTGTTTGCGAATTAATCCCAGATTAACGTCAGCAAATTCCAGATCCTTGAGCCGCAAATTCAGGGCTGTCAAACGACTAATTTGTCCCCGTTTTGACCGGTGAATCAATTCCTCTAGGGCCTCTGGAGAAAGATCTTCATCGTCATCATCATCGTTTTCCGTATCATCCTCCCCTTGGTCAGTAGGCGGTGGGGAGACATTGTCCGACTCGGGTTTTTGAGCTTTTTCGATCAATAAATTGACCACGTGGGGCATTTTTTCTCGGTTGGGGGCTAGCCGGTCATCCTCCGACTGTAGGGCCATTTCTAGAATATGGAGGGGCAGATTGGGAGGAATAATTTTACTAGCAGTGAGCAAACGGTTAATGTTCATCGACAGGGCTACCACACTACGGTGCAGGACTTTTTCCACCTGTAAATGCCATTTTTGTAAATCCTCAGGAGTTTTAATCACGGTCGGTACTTTGGCTTCCGTAGACCCCATCCCCTGGGGCAATAGCATTTCTAGGGATAGGCCTTCTTTCTGTAGGGCTTGACTGAGAAAGTCTTTGATTTCCTGTAAGTCCGGAATATTGCTATCTTCGGGTTTTTCCTCCTCTGGAACCTCTCCATCGCTCCCCAATAGGATCAATTCTTCCGTTTCCTCTGGGGTGTTCTCTGGTTCCTCCACAATCTGTTCCTGGCGGGAAGAGTCCAGAAAAATTCCTTCTTTTTCCAAGTTTGCTAGCAGTTGCTCATAAAATTTGGCGATCGCCGTGCGTAATTGGGTCTGAAATTTATGACGGGGATTGTAATCTAGCTGGAGAAAAGCATCGGGATAAATTTGGGTACAAATCTGATAGACGGCATAGACCCCCTGCTGTTGGAGAATCTGTCCCAGACGCTGGGCATACTGGTCATAGGTGGCGGCAAAGTGATGCCCCAGAATGGCCGTTTGATTTTCGATCTGAGTTAACTGCTCACGGATTTTAGGGATGGAACGGGTCATGGGCACTAGTCTAACAACAGGGCGAGGCAATAGGACTAGATTTTATCCCAGCGACCCAACAGATCAGGTCGTGTAATCCGCATTGATCCGGACATAGTCATAGCTCAAATCACAGCCCCAAGCGGTTCCTTGCCCCGAACCAGTACCTAGATCCACCTGAATTAGTACTGTGTCCTGTTCTAGATAAGCGCCAGAAGCGGCCTGCTTGAGGTAGTTGCTCGCTCCAGGGCGATCAAATTCTAGGGGTTGGCCCTGGTCCATAAGTACGTAGTTGCCCAATTTAATCAGTAGATTATTTTGGTCAAATTTAACTCCAGCTCGCCCCGCTGCCCCGGCAATGCGTCCCCAGTTGGGATCCCGACCAAATACGGCGGATTTAACTAGGGAAGAACCGGCAATGGTTCTGGCCACGGCCCTGGCAGATTGATCATCCGGGGCCCCAGTGACTTGAATTTCCATCAAACAGGTAGCCCCTTCCCCATCCCTGGCGATCGCCTTGGCCAAATGTTGGCACACAGCAGTGAGCATGGCTTCCAGCTTCTCGGCGTTGGGGCCCATTTCCGTAATGGCGGCGGTGCGGGATTCCCCATTGGCTAGGGCAAAGAGACTATCATTGGTGCTGGTGTCCCCGTCCACAGTCACCTGGTTAAAGGTTTTTTGGGTGGCCCGACTGAGCATCTGCTGCCAGAGGGCGGTGGAAACCGCCGCATCACAGGTGACAAAAGCTAGCATGGTGGCCATGTTGGGGTGAATCATGCCAGAGCCCTTGGCAATGCCCCCCATCCTCACCGGGCGACCATCAATTTCTGTTTCCAGGGCGATGGTTTTAGGCACCAAATCCGTGGTCATAATGGCCCTCGCCGCCTTATCGCCGCCATTGGGGGCAAGGGATTGAATTAATGGGGTAATGCCCTGGCGTAACTGCTCCATTTTGATGCGTTGGCCAATGACACCAGTGGAAGCGAGCAGAATACTTTCGGGGGAAATGTTTAGCCCCTGGGCCAGCAGTTGGGCCGACTCCACCGCATCGTCCCAGCCCTGTTTGCCCGTGCCGGCATTGGCTTGGCCAGAGTTCACCAAAATAGCCCTAGCGCTGGCCTTAGCCTGTAACCTTTGGCGACAATAGTCCACACAGGCTGCCCGCACCTGACTGGTGGTAAAAACTCCCGCGGCGATCGCCTCAGTTTCGGAGTAAATCAGGCTTAAATCGGGGGAACCGGACGGTTTTAGTCCCGCCGTGATGCCTGCCGCCTTAAAACCTTTGGGGGCGGTGATGTTGCCCTCAATTACCTGCCAGTCAGCCATAGGAAAAGCCTGCCACATTCTCAAACTCAGAGGCCAATCATAGCAGTTCTGCTCGGGGTTAATTATTGGTCCTTCAACCCCGGTCAGGAATTGCTGATTTTCGCCTTTGTCCCTTGGCGATGGGATTAATAACCCAACAATTGACGAATTTCTGTCGCCCTTTCTGATTCTCCCTGGCGATCAAGCAAATTAATTGCCTGGATCATGTCTTCCAAGGATTCCTCCACTTCCCCCTGTTCCGACCGGATACCGGCCCGGAGAATAAACGCATCAGCATTGTAAGGATTGAGGCGAATGGTGCGATTTAAATCAGCCAAGGCCCGTTCGTAATTGTTCACCATGGCATAGGCTAGCCCGCGAAAATAATGGGCTTCCTCAGAACGGGGATCAAGCTCTATGGCTCGGTCAAAATCGGGAATGGCCTGGCGTGGTTGTTCTAACCCCAATTGGGCTTGACCACGACAGATTAAAAGATCTACATCCTGGGGATCAAGCAAGATTCCCTGGCTACAGTCATCGATCGCCCCTTGGTAATTATTGAGTACTCCGTGGACGTTAGCCCGATTGAAATAGATGGCTGGGTCCTTAGGGTTTAGGGCAATGGCCTGGTCAAAGTCCGCCAGGGCATCGGTGTACTGTTCGATCACCATATAGGCTACCCCCCGCAAATTATAGGCATCGGCATTCTGGTCATCGGTGTCGATTACCTGGGTAAAAATGGCGATCGCCTTGAGGGGAGAACCACTTTCCAGTTCATCGAACCCCTCTAGCAACTTTTGTTCTATGGCGGCGGCAGAATTTTGTTCCTGGGCAATGAAAGGAGGGGTAAGGGCCGCCTGACTGGGTAAAACTCCCCCTAGGCCAGGGCCGAAAGTGCAGAAACCAACGGTGGCGATCGCCGTTAAGAAAGGAAAAATGGGACGGGGGAAACAAATCATGGCAGGCAACACTGGGCGGGGAAGAAAAAATGCCTTCTTTATTTAATGATGGTTTAAAGAATGAAATTAATCCCGCTTTTTATTAACAACGTAAGGATTTTTAACAAATTTTCACAGTTATCGGCCGCAGTAAAAAAATAACCGACTCCCGGGGGACAAAATTGGCTTTTTGCCCAGTCGTGCTATGTTGTGTTGTTGTCTGAAAACTGAGCCATTGCGCACCGCCATCCATCACATAGTTAATAGTTTAATTGTATGATTGCCCATCGCCGTCAGGAGTTAGCCCAGCAATATTACCAGGCTTTACACCAGGACGTATTGCCCTTTTGGGAAAAATATTCCCTCGATCGCCAGGGGGGCGGTTACTTTACCTGCTTAGACCGTAAAGGCCAGGTTTTTGACACAGATAAATTCATTTGGTTACAAAACCGTCAGGTATGGCAGTTTGCCGTTTTCTACAACCGTTTGGAACCAAAACCCCAATGGTTAGAAATTGCCCGCCATGGTGCTGATTTTTTAGCTCGCCACGGCCGAGATCAAGACGGTAATTGGTATTTTGCTTTGGATCAGGAAGGCAAACCCCTGCGTCAACCCTATAACGTTTTTTCCGATTGCTTCGCCGCCATGGCCTTTAGTCAATATGCCTTAGCCAGTGGGGCGCAGGAAGCTAAAGCCATTGCCCTGCAGGCCTACAATAACGTCCTACGCCGTCAGCACAATCCCAAAGGTCAATACGAGAAGTCCTATCCAGGTACTAGACCCCTCAAATCCCTGGCGGTGCCGATGATTTTAGCCAACCTCACCCTGGAGATGGAATGGTTATTACCGCCTACTACCGTGGAAGAGGTGTTGGCCCAAACCGTCAGAGAAGTGATGACGGATTTCCTCGACCCAGAAATAGGATTAATGCGGGAAGCGGTGACCCCCACAGGAGAATTTGTTGATAGTTTTGAAGGGCGGTTGCTCAACCCAGGACACGGCATTGAAGCCATGTGGTTCATGATGGACATTGCCCAACGCTCCGGCGATCGCCAGTTACAGGAGCAAGCCATTGCAGTGGTGTTGAACACCCTGGAATATGCCTGGGATGAAGAATTTGGTGGCATATTTTATTTCCTTGATCGCCAGGGCCACCCTCCCCAACAACTGGAATGGGACCAAAAGCTCTGGTGGGTACATTTGGAAACCCTGGTTGCCCTAGCCAAGGGCCACCAAGCCACTGGCCAAGAAAAATGTTGGCAATGGTTTGAGCGGGTCCATGATTACGCCTGGAGTCATTTCGCCGATCCTGAGTATGGGGAATGGTTTGGCTACCTGAATCGCCGGGGAGAGGTGTTACTCAACCTAAAAGGGGGGAAATGGAAAGGGTGCTTCCACGTGCCCCGAGCTCTGTGGCTCTGTGCGGAAACTCTCCAACTTCCGGTTAGTTAATCGTTCTTCCATAGCTAAGGGAACTACTCCTCCCTGATAGGGCAAGGAAAGCAAATCCCCGTTTATGAAGGTTAGATTTAGTCAGCAATGGAGTTAAACTTCACCGCTGACGTGGACAATTACTTCCCGTTGATGGGGCCGTTGCCGATGCTCCCAGAGAAAAACTCCTTGCCAGGTTCCCAAGCCTAAACGACCATTGACAATGGGAATGTGCTCACTGGTCTTGGTTAAGGCAGACCGGATATGGGCAGGCATATCGTCCAAACCCTCTGTGCTATGGCGGTAACGACGACCATCCTCTGGCACCAATTGGGCAAAGAAAATGGCCAGATCCGTCAACACATCGGGGTCAGCATTTTCTTGGATAATTAACGAGGCGGAAGTATGGCGTACAAATACGGTGCAAAGTCCTGTTTTAACGCCGGAATGTTGCACCACTGCCTGAATTTTGCTGTTGAAATTATGGAGACTTTTGCCCTGGGTGGCAATGACTAAAATCTCTTGATGTTGACGAAAAGTAGCGGCAGAGGAGATCATTTTATTAGCTGAAAATATAGAGTAAATTTGAGGTTAGATTTAGGTAAATTAGGATTATTCTAAGTAAATTGAGTAAGTAGCCACAAGCATAGCTAATTTAATCGCAGGCAAGAAAGTAGTTACAAAGCTTTGCTAGAAATTAATTTTTGTCTAATTGCTTCCGCCATCGTTAAGCTAAACTGCCGTATTGAATCAGAGCCAGGCCTACGGAGATCAGTTAGAACGCTTTTGTTGACTGCGGCTTTCCTGCCAGGTATTGCCAATACCCTGGATAATGCCTTTCCCCACCAGCCCGATCGCCCGGCCAACCACTTGGGTTAGCAAAAATACCAGACCGTTGCCCACAAATTCAATCACCGATCTGACACGGGGAGAAAGAGCGTCGCGACATTCCAGGACGATGGTGACAAACCAAGGTACTGCCCTTAGTTGGGTTAATTCCTGTTGCCGAGGAGCATAAACCTGGGTGGTCACAATCCCGGCGGGGGTGAGATACAACAGGGTATGTTGACTTTCAAAAATTTGTTTGGGATTAAGCCAGTAACGGCTAAATTGATAGTACCAAGCTAGATCATTACGGAACCGGGCTACTTGCCGAGAAGAAAGCATGGAGTATTCATAAAGGGCAAGTTTAATGGCTTCATGGTCAGCAAAATAGTTCAAAATGAAAACCATGGTGCTGTTAGCCAATTGAATAACTAAATTCTGGGCGTATAGGTCACTATATTGTTGCGCTTCCGTGGAGCCTAAGGGGTATGCCTTTTGATTTACCACCAGGGGCTCGCCAAAAAGAAGATGGTGAAACAGGGGCACAACAAAGGGAATTTTAACCAATTTTTCCCGGCAAATAATGGGCTGGTAGACTTCCAATAAAGACTGGATTTGCTCAAGGCTAAACTCGCTTTTGGGCTGACAGTATTTACCAAAAAAGGTCAGGCTTAAAGACCGCCACATTTCCGCCACAATGGATAGGCAATTTTCTGGCAACTGGGCTGGGGTAATCCGTAGAGCTTTGAGTTCGTTAATGGTGGTTTCCAGTTGTTGTTGCCCCAAGGAAAGAAGTTCCTGACGTTTAAGGGGTTGGAGAATGTCCAACTCCAGGGGGATGGCGGTAAGGTTTTCCACCTGTAGGGGCATTTGTTGGAGAATTTGTCCCAGGGCAGTGAGGTTGCTGGGGGGACGCAGAGTAATGGTCCTAACTCCAGAACGGCGGGGACTGGGGGGAGAAGGGGGCAAGACGGTGGTGGTGGCAGTCAGGATATTAGTCGCTTTATGCCAGGTTTTGAGGCGCTGGGGCAATAAATTCCGCACTAACCACTGGGCAAATTTCAGTTCTCTTTCTCTGCCCCGCCAAAATAGTCGGTCAAAGTCCGATAGGGATGGTACCTGTAAACTCTTCTGGACTTGTTGGAGGCTTTGTTCAATTTGTCCTAATCCGTCCCGGAACAGGGGCCAGATCAACTTTTCCCACAGGCTCAGGGGGGGCGCATTGACGGTTTGCAAACTAGGCCAGCAGGTTTGCCCAAAATGAACCTGTTTTAAGCCCGTTACCAAGTCGGCGATCGCCGTTCCTTTGGGAAAGTAGGCCGCAATGCCCTGGGTTTTGGCCGCCAGTAGTTGATCGTATTCCAAACTAGCGGTGAGCAAGCAAATTTTGACCTGGGGGTAAGCACTGCTCAATTGCCGTAGGAGGGGCCAGGCAGATTGGGAGCGGCGGGGAAACTGGGGGTCGATCAATAAAATACTGGGAGCTAGGGTTTCTAGCTGTTGCCGCAGATCGTCCAGGGTTTCTCCTTCCCCCAACACTTGCACACCGGTCTCCCTCCCCAGCACGGTGATCAATCCCAGGCGAAACACGGGATCCTCATCAACAATGACAATGGTTAAGGGAGATTCACTCACGGCAATGGTGGGGCCACAACACCGCCCATTCTAGAACGTTAACTGACTAACACATACCATTGAATTAAATTTGAATTAAATTGCCTCAGCCCTGGGCAAATAGGGGAGGACAGGGATTGGTGGGAGTTAAGTTGACCCGACTGCCCACCGGAATTACCGTTTGCAAAGAAGTACGGGCATGAATCTGTCGACCGGCCGGGGTTTCCAAGCAGTAGCGGTATTCCCGGCCCAAAAATTGGCGATCGCGGATGACCACTGGGCCATCACTGGCGGGGCTCAGTTCAATTTCCTCTTCCCTCAACATTAGTTCCCCCACTGAGGGCAATTCAGGCTGAATGCCTTGGAAAGTTAAAGGCCATTGGCCAAACTCCGTGGCCCAAAGTGTTCCCTGTCGCTGGGCCGGAACAAAATTGGCCTGGGTAACAAATTCCGCCACAAAACGGGAAGCAGGCGATCGATAAATTTCCTCTGGGGTGCCGATTTGCTCCAAGTTCCCCCGATACATCACCCCAATGCGATCGGAAATGGCCATGGCTTCTTCCTGATCGTGGGTGACAAAAATAGCGGCCGTACCGGTGGCTTTGAGGATATGGCGGATTTCATGGCGTAACCTTTGGCGCACTTGCACATCCAGATTACTGAGGGGTTCATCCAACAAAATTAGGTTAGGTTTAGGGGCCAAAGCCCGGGCCAGGGCAATGCGTTGTTGTTGACCACCGGATAGTTCGTGGGGATAGCGTTTTTCCAGTCCCGTTAATCCCACCAAATGGAGCACCTCTGCCACCCGCCCTTGGATTTGTTGACGGTTCAATTTTTGGGATTTATGGCGCAGGCCAAAGGCGATATTGTCGGTAATGGTGAGGTGAGGAAACAGGGCGTAATCCTGAAAGACCATGCCTGTTTGACGCTGTTCTGGGGGAGTGAGTCCATTTTCCCCAGAAACACAATCCCCCTCCAAATGAACGGTGCCACTGGTGGGGGTTTCAAAGCCTGCAATGATTCTCAACAAAGTTGTCTTGCCACAACCCGATGGTCCTAATAGTCCCAGAATTTCCCCTGGCGCTAGATTAAAGTTGATTTTCTGGAGTACTGGGGTGGATTGCCCCCGGAAGCTTTTGCCTAAGTCCTGTACCGTTAAAACAGAGTCTTCTATGGAAAGGCGGGCAACGGGAGAAAATTGGGCGACTGTCATAGGAACCAGGGGCAAAAAAGCAGCAACAATAGTGGGAGGACTGATCCCGTTTAAAACTCAGACCTGATTCAGATCTAAACTGTTTAAAGCAAGTATTTAAACGGTACTTTAAATAAGAATTATTTGCAAGAGTTAAGGTTAACATATGATTTCAGCCGACCTCAATCCCCACTCTGTCCCTTGGTGGATTCTTGCTCCCCAGGGCACTGAAGCTCAGGCGATCGCCAAGGGGTTGGGAAAAACTGACCAGATATATTTGCAGGCGATGCCAGTGGGGGCCACAGCGGTGCAATCTTTTTTGGCAAATCTGGCCCAAACCTGGGCGAAAAGTGAAAAGCCCCAAGGTTTATTGGTGATGGGGGTGACTGGGAGTTTATCTGCTGATTACGGCATTGGCCAGGCCCTTTGGGTAGAGCAATGTCAATATTGGGAGAGTGGGAACCATGGTCAGCGACAAGAATACGTTGGCGATCGTCGTTTGATGGACCGGGTTAACCATTTACTGGGGCCAGAGTGGCAGATTCCCGCAGTGAGAGGCATTACCGTGTCGGAGGTGGTTTGTCGGGGGGAGGAAAAAGAACTGTTGGGAAAAAAATCCGGTGCCCAGGTGGTGGATATGGAAAATACAGCGGTGTTGGCTTTTGGGGAAGCAAAACAAATTCCTGTGGCCATTTTGCGGGTGGTGAGCGACACCATGACCCAGGATTTACCGGATCTCAACGGAGTTTTTACTGAGCAGGGGGCTTTGCAACCCTTACCCTTAGCTAAAGCTTTATTGCGCCGTCCCTTGGCCGCAGGTCATTTAATCCAAGGTTCCCTAAAGGCCTGTGCCCAGTTAACGGCGATCGCCCAGAGTTTGAGTGGGGCACTGGGGAAATAGGGAAAATCCCCCGCTGATGGGATTGTGGCAAAATGCTAGGGAAGCAATTGTTGTAGGGCGGGCCTTGCTATGGACTTGATGCGGTCTTTACCCATCGGCTTGTATTTGGAAAATCCGGTGACTTGGTTGCACCGCCTTGATCCCAGGGTAAAACTAGCTTGGCTAATGAGTTTTTTGTTAGCCCCAGTGTTGGCCAACGCTATTTGGCGCCTTGGCATTGTCATTTTTCTAATTCTATTAACCTTTGCAGTCCGTATTCCCTGGCGGGTATGGAAGCAACAAATGGGCTTACTGGTATTTTTTTCTGGCCTAATTTTCCTGTTAACTACCTTTAGTCCCGACGGTTTCACTGTGTTAGAACAACCCCGATCGCCTACCAGTGAAATTGTGGTATCCCCGACCTCATACCAGTACGTTTTATTTGAATGGGGCAGATTATTAGTTACTCGCCGCTCTTTGGAGTTGGGAATTCGCATTAGCACTTTGATTTTTACCCTGGTTTATAGCACCAATTTATATTTGCTCACCACTGCCCCGGAGGAAATTACCGCTGGACTAGAAGAATTAATGGCTCCCCTACGGCGCTTTAAATTACCCATTACAGAAATCACCTTAATTTTGACCCTTGCTTTACGATTTATCCCCTTGGTGATGGAAGAAATTCAAAATCTATTCCGTTCCATTCGCACTAGGGCCATTAATTGGAAAAAACTGGGCATTAAACGGAGCGCTCAAATCTGGATTTTAGTGGTGGAAAGATTACTAGAAAACCTTTTATTGCGGGCAGAACAAATGGCGATCGCCATGGAAGTGCGGGGCTTCACCACTCCCAACGAGCATCAAGTTCAGTGGCATCAATTGCGCATTGTTCGGGCGGATTGGTTGGTGCTGGGAACTTTGATTTTATTTTGGGGGGCTCGGATCCTGTGGGGAGGCATGGCCTGATGGAACTCCAACCCTGGCATTGGTGTTGTTTGCCCCTAGAAGGCCGCACGGGCAGTGAAATTTTTAGTCAATTATTTGGTCATCAAGGCATCGCCACCCTACTAGAAAGTCCCTATCCTGCTTCACCGGATCATCCCCATTTAGGCCGTTATTCCCTCTGTGCCGGCCAACCGAGAAAGGGTAGGTTATGGACTCCTAAGCCGGAAGAGATTTTTAGCTTTTTAAACCAACTTTGCCCATGTAATCATGATGTAAATTTGACAAAAAATATTCCTGAACATTTACCTTTCCATGGCGGTTGGTTAGGCTGGTTAGGTTACGACACTGCTTGGGCAATTGAAAAATTACCTTATTCAAAAGCTGATGATTTACCTTTTCCGGTGGCCTATTGGTACGAGCCTGAAAATTTTGTAATTTTAGATCATCAAGAGCAATTATTATGGTTAGCTACTACCGACCAGGAGAAAATTAAGTTTTTTCAAACTCAGTTAGCAGATAAAATCAACTCAGTTTCATCGCCTCAAGTGCCTCCCTTAAATTTGACCTATACCACTGACCAAGATCAGTACGAAACCATGGTCAATCAAGCGAAACAATATATTAAAGCCGGAGATATTTTTCAAGCTAATTTAACACTACGTTTCATTGCTAAAACTGAGCAAAAGCTTAACAGTTGGCAGGTCTATCAACATCTACAAACTATCAATCCTTCTCCTTTCGCTAGTTACTGGCGATCGCCGTGGGGAGATGTGGTTAGTTGTTCTCCGGAAAGATTAGTTAAGTTAGAAGGCAATGTGGCCCAAACTAGACCCATTGCTGGCACTAGGGCAAGGGGCAAAAATCTGGCGGAGGATGAACAATTATTGCAGGAGTTGCTGGTTAACACCAAAGAGTTGGCAGAACATATCATGTTGGTGGATTTAGAACGCAATGACCTCGGCCGGGTCTGTACCTGGGGAACGGTGGAAGTAGATGAATTATTGGCGATCGAGCGCTATAGCCATGTGTCCCATTTAGTTAGTAATGTAAAAGGCATTTTACAACCAGATAAAACCGGAGTAGATTTGGTCAAAGCTTTGTTTCCCGGTGGCACCATTACCGGCTGTCCCAAAATACGTTGTTTAGAAATTATTGAAGAATTAGAACCAGTGCGGCGGAGTTTGTTTTACGGTTCCTGTGGCTACTGGGATCAACGGGGGAACTTAGATTTAAATATTCTCATTCGCACCCTGTTATTCACCTCTGGACAAGTGACAGGACAAGTGGGAGCCGGCATTGTGGCAGACAGTGATCCCGCCAAGGAATGGTTAGAATCATTGCAAAAAGCCAAAGCTTTATTGGCGGCATTGGAGGGACTATAAAAAATATGGGATTTTTCAAAGGCTTTACTTATCCACTCCGCACATTCAAAATTCTACGTGAAAGTCCAGGCTTATTAGTTTATATTATTATTCCTTTAATTATTAATATTAGCTTAGGTATTTTACTTTATTGGCAACTATTAAATCTAGGTAATGATAGCGTCGATATACTGCGTAATTATGCCCACGATTGGATTGAAATTTTAAACCGACGCATTCCCAAAGTACTGCCCTACATCTTGCCGGTGCTAAAATTTATCTTTTTTCTTTATATCTGGCTAATACGCTTACTATTGCTAGTTATTGCGGGATTTTTACTTTCCCAGGTGGGAGGATTATTAGGTTCTCCTTGGTATAGCATCTTGTCAGAAAAGCTGGAAACAAAACTCCTAGGTAAATTAGCCATTCAGGAAGTGGGATTGTTACAGGACATCAAACGAGCTTTAGCCTTTGAATTGAAAAAAATAGTTTTATTAATTACTTTTACCATCATCGGTTTTGCCACCAACCTTCTGCCTGCATTTGGTACTCCCCTAGCTGCAGTAGTGGGCATTAGCTCCACATCTTTATTAACTTGCCTAGATTTTTTTGACCCTCCCCTCGAACGCCGTCGTCTCAAATTTCGTCGTAAGTTACTATTGATTTTTCAATCTCTCCCCCTGAGCGCTGGCTTTGCCCTAGCAAGTTTAGTTTGGGTCAGCATTCCTCTGGTTAATTTAGTAACTATTCCTTTTTGTGTGACCGCTGGTACCTTATTTTTCTGCGAAGAAATTTACCCCCGGTTTTTCCAAGTCCAAGAAGAAATGGAGGCGGAGGTAAACAAGGGGGCGAATTAAATATTTATTTGCTAGTTCTTCTAGCTGATTTGATCATGATTTACCTAAGGAAAAAGAGTCCTTAAATTGCCCGAGAAAACATCTGTTGTTTGGATTTATTTTGTAGGTAAGTATCAAACACAGCGGCAATATTACGAATTAAAATTCGCCCCCGGGGGGTAACTTCCAAGCCATCCCCCAACCGACGGAGTAAACCATCCGCTTCCAGGACATCCAGGGCCGATAATTCCTTAGCAAAATAGTCGTTAAAATCACAGTCAAAGCCCAAATTATATTTGCTTTCTAATTCCTGGGCAGAGAGTTTAAATTGACACATTAATTCCTTGATTACAGTGCGACGAATTAAATCATCTTGACTTAGTTTAAACCCTTTTTCTATAGGCATTACTTCTCGGTCTAGGGCATTATAAAAAGCTTTTAATGTTTTATGATTTTGGGCATATACATCTTGCAACATACTGATGGAAGTGATGCCAAAACCCAATAAATCAGACTCCGGTTGGGTAGTGTAACCCTGGAAGTTACGGTGTAATTCTCCCCGCCGTTGGGCGATCGCCAACTCGTCATCGGGTTTGGCAAAATGGTCCATGCCGATAAATACATAGCCTTGCTCGGTAAGGTCTGCAATGGTAGCTTGCATAATTTTCAACTTTTCCTCCGCTGGAGGAAGGGCTGATTCGGGCATTTTCTTTTGTACTGGCTTGAGCCAAGGCACATAGGCAAAATTAAACACGGCAATGCGGTCAGGATTAAGCTGAGCTGTTTTGCGTAAGGTTTCCCTGAATGTTGCTAGGTTTTGATGGGGCAAGCCATAAATTAAATCCACATTAACGCTGTCAAAATTAGCTTGACGAATCCAATCCATTACCTGAAACAACATTGCTTCCGGTTGAATACGATTAACTGCCTGTTGCACTTGGCTATTAAAGTCTTGGATTCCAAAACTAATGCGATTAAAACCTAGTTGACGTAGGGCAAAAATATAATCCTTATCAACATAACATGGGTTAATTTCAATGGAAATTTCAGCATTTTCTGCCAATGGAAAAGCATCAGTAATAGTATTGAATAAAAATTCTGCTTGTTCCAGGGTTAAATAATTGGGGGTGCCCCCCCCCCAATGGAGTTGTTGCACCGGTCTTTGTTGATCAACTAAAGGAGCCACTAGGGCAATTTGCTTGGCTACTGCCTTTAGATAGGGGTCCACCGCTGGTTTGTGCTGGGTGATGATGGTATTACAACCGCAAAAATAACAAGCTTTAGCACAGAAAGGAATGTGACAATAAAGGGACAAGGGCGTTTTTTTGTAGTTGCCCAGGTTAATAGCTGTCTGAAAATCACTAGGATCAAATTCTTTGTTTAGCTCTGTGGCAGGGGGATAGCTAGTGTAGCGGGGAATGCCTTGATTGTATTTGTTTAATAACTCAGCGCTAAACTCAACAGTAGGAAATGTGGTGGTCATAAATTTAGATACTATCAGGATTATTTAAATGAATTTTTATCGAAGTATTTAGAGAATTTTACAACTGTTTTCATCGCTGGGAAAATATTTTGCAAATTCTCTTGAATTAACTGAATATTGAGTTGCCAAAATCAAGCAATAGTAAAAATATTGACAACTTAACTCACATTTGATTGTTTTTTATCTAGATTGTGTCTACATAAAATTGCAAAAGAGAGTATTAAATTGAAATAAACACTCTCTTAATTTTCCCGTTTAACCTATTCACCTACCATTAGGGTGATGGGATGACCAGCGGTACTGCGAGCCTCAGTACTGCCTGGACGATCCTGGCGAGTTAACAAGTCAAATGTGTGCTCACCGATCGCCGCTTTGATCAGGTCTTCGAGGTCATGCATAACTTCCCGATTGAGGGAAAAAGCATAATTGGCTTCTTCAACAATCCGGTTTATGGTGGCTTCATCTAAGGGCAAGCTGTTCAGCACATCCCGATAAATTTCCTTGAATTGACGGCGATCGCCTGGGGTAGGCAAACTGTCAAATTCGTACATGGCCGTGCCCTCTCCCTCCGGCAATTGTAAAGCGGAACGAATAATATTTTTCAGGCTTTGACCACCGGATAAGTCCCCTAGGTAACGGGTGTAACAATGGGCAATGAGTAGTTCCGGTTCACTTGCTGCAATAGTTTTGAGGCGATCGACATAAATTTTTGCACAGGGAGTAGGCTGGATTATTTGTTGCCAATTAGGGCCGTAATAGTAGGTCAAATCTTCAGCTAATTTATCAGTGCGATTCAATTCTGGAAAATAAATTGCGCTAATAATTTCATTGTCCCGATGTTGGCGTAAAGCTGCTTCTAGGGCACTGTAAAGATAATACAAATTAGCTAATAATTGCCGAAATGGTTCCCGCTCTACAATGCCTTTTAAAAAGCATTTCATGTAGGCAGTGTTTTCTGCCAAAGTGTGGGATTGTTGGGTACCGTAGCGGAGTTTTTGTGCAAGGTTAGTCATGGTTTTACCAAAGGTAATTAGCAATAATCAGCAAACAATTGGAGTAAGTTAAAAGTTGAATAAATTAACACACCATCCCCCGACGGGCTTCGGCGTCCACTGGCTTTTGCAGGAATATACAGATCATTTGCCAAATAATCACAGCAATCCACGGTGCCTTTTGGCAGAATTTGGCCAATTTCGGGGCTTCGCTGTTGGCGATCGCCGTTAGTTTTTCGTTAGCGCTGGCACAGGCTTCTAGGCGGGGGAAAAATTTAGGATTATCCGTGTCCAAAACTTCTGGAAAAGCTCTTGCTGCCGTTGCATTGGTATTTGTCACCACATCCACGTTATATTGCTTAGCATCTAGCCCCACCGACTGATAAAAATCCGTCCGCTCAAACACGGTTAGAGTATGGGTAACAAACACCGTTAAGAGGAAAAAGCGGGACCAAAGTCGGGATTGCCAAGTTTTCCACAGGGCTGTTTGGGAACGGAGTAAAGCCTTGAAAAAATCTCCGTGGCGGTTTTCATCCTGACACCAACACTCAAAATAGTTAAATAGGGGATAAATATTGTGGTCGGGATTCTTTTCTAAATGGCGAAACATTAAAATATAACGCCAATAACCAATTTTTTCTGATAAATAAACGGTGTAAATTACCCACTCTGGCGGGAAGAAAGTATAGGTTCTTTTTTGGGTTAAATAACGCAAATCGAGGGAAAGACCAAAATCCGCCATAGCTTTGTTAATAAAACCGGCATGGCGAGCCTCATCCCTAGCCAAAAGATGAAAAGCCTCTGCTAATTTGGGACTACGATTTTTGAGACGACGGGACAACTCTTTAAATAGCAGAAAACCAGAAAATTCCGAGGTGCAGGACCGCTCTAAAAAGTCAATAAAGGCTAAACGGGTGGCCCCATCAATGTGGTCAAAACTACGCTTGAAATCATCGTTACGCACAAAATGATAACGATTGTAATCGGCTCGCAATTCCTCCAACGCCGCTTCAATTTCCTCGTCCTGGAGGGTCAACACCAGATTGGCAACTTTATCAAAATCGGTGGTGTAAAAACGGGGGGTAAGGAGAGTTTCCTTTACCGGAGCTTTAATGCCGGGGCGAATGGTTTCTAACTGAGTCGGTAGGGTAGTGGATACCATCGTTAATTAACAGGAGAATCTTAAAAGGGATAAGGATTATGGCAAAAAGCCTAAAAGAAAATCAGGGTGAAAACCCAGGGAAAATTTTTGATGTTGCCTTTCATCCTGTCCAATTCCCCGGATCCTGACAAGACAGTTTCCATTGCTACCCCATAGTTTCCAAAGGGGAAAAATTATTACCTGGCCTGGGTTTTGATTATTTGTAAAGAAATGCTAATGTCTGCAAGTTGAAGCCTCAGAGCCTATTTTAAGAACCCCCCTGGCCTCCAAATTTGGTGGAAAGCTAGATAAAATTTCCCCGGTATTCCTAGAGCTTTAGTGGTTCGATTGAGAGGAAAATTGAAACTTTACCAACAGATTCTGAATCGAAGTAACAAAAAAACTGCCTGTGATTATTCTCACAAGCAGTGGAAGGGAATGGCACCCCCACAAATGGCTAGACCAAAGTTATGACTGATTTAGTTAAGACAGGGTACGCTTTATGGACTGAAGTTACTTATCTAAAAGTTTTTATCAACCCCTGTTGCCCCTGATTTAGCCTAATTGAGTATAAAACAGTAAATCAATGAGGTTTTTAGCGTTTAACCTTAACTTGGCGAGCCATTTCCTTGAAACGATTCAAACTAGGGCCAGGGGTACGACGAGCAACATTTTGGGGAATGGGGTCACCACTAGCAAAGGCCACCTGGCTGGGATCAACTTTGGCCTTGGGAGCCGGGGCCACTGGAGCGGAGGCAGGAGTTTCCACTGGGGCAGCCGCTTTAGTAGCAGACTTTTTCTTAATGGAAGTTTTTTTCGAAGTGGTCGGAGCCGGTTTTTCCACCGGAGCTACCTCCGATTTTACGATCGCCACGTCGGCCTCTTCCACCTGGGCGGGGGCTTGGCTTTCATCTAACTGGACGTAAAATTCTTTTTTAGCGCCAAACAATTTTTTTAACATTTTAATGTGGTTCTCCTAATTGGGCGGGATTTTATGGTGAATTGTGTACAAACTAATTGTGACTGAATTTTAACAAAAATAGGGCGCTGGAATTTCCTATGGCCAGTCAGCCCCGATTTGAATGGTAACGTCGGAAATCAGATAACCATTGCTATCCACTAAAACTTCCCCCAGACCAATACTATTGCGTACTTGCCTGGCCCCCAAATGATCGCCTTGTTGAGCAATTACCCTGGTGGTTTGTAAGGGCGGGGAAAAGGCACTGACTACGTTGATGCGGCTATAACCGGCAGTCTCCAACTCTTTGACCAAAGCTTTCACTGCCTGGGGGCGATCAGTACTATCTTGGATGGCAATGCGGAGACCATAGGGGTCGAGGGCAGTTAAGTCTTCATCCATATCCCACAACCAAGAATTGGTGGCCATGGCCCCAAAATATTCCTCGGTCATCGCTTGAATTTTTGGCTGGTGGGGTAGCCAGTAGCTAATACTAGTGCGGCCAGTGCCATTAAAATCCCCCGGCAACATCAACATTTTGACGTCTTCCCTAGGAATTTGTGCCGAAAAACCGGCGATCGCCACTAACTCCTCCATATTCAAGTTTGTGTCAATGTTGGACTGGAGAATTTTGACGATGTCCGGTATCCGTAGAATCGTTTGGGGTTTGAGGGCCTGTTCCACCACCGCCCGCATTACTATTTGCTGTCTTTGAATCCGGCCAATATCCCCCAGAGCATCGTAGCGAAACCGCAACATTTGTAGAGCCTTTTCCCCGTCTAGCCGCTGTTGCCCTTCCTTGAGATTAATGTACAAACGCTGGCTATCATCCTGATATTTCATATCCCGGGGCACATATACATCTACCCCCCCTAAGGCATCAATAAGTTTTTCCACCGCCTGTACATTCACCCGAATATAACGGTCAATGGGCACATCCCCAAGTAAATCAGTCACCGTCATGGCGGCCAAAGCCGGGCCCCCCAACGCATTGGCCTGGTTAATTTTTCTGGCACCGCTGTAGCCGGGAATTTCCACCCTAGTGTCCCGGGGAATGGATAGCACCACCAAGGATTTTTCCTTCGGGTCAAGGCGAATCAATACCATCGTATCGGTGAGGCCCTCCACCGAATTGACTAACGCATGGTAGCCGGGATTGGGCTGACTGGGGTCCGGTTCTTCGGAGGTTAATACCTTGGTACCCAGCAGCAACACGTTAATGGGGCGGCTGAGTTGGGGGATATTGAGGTTCTTGTAGGAAACGGCCTTTTCCTGGCCAAATACCGCTGCCTGCTCCGGTGTAAGTTCGCTCTGGCCCAGGGGAGTCGAATACATGGCCAACAAAGATCCTGCCCCCGCCGACACTAAGGCGATCGCCGTTAGAGCAAAACCCGTTAATAACCACTTACCGCCCTGGAATTTCCCCTTTCGGGGGGATTTTTTGCCATTATGACTATCCCCACCCCGTTTATTAGAATTTTTAGCCATCACCAGTTTGACCCTAAACTAACCATTGATATTTTTCTCCAATTGGTATGACGTCCTTTGGTGCTCTAGGCGGGTCCCAAGGTAATAAGGTAATTGGATTGGATACTAGCAAAATCACCGCAGCATTGGCAAGAAAAATTTCTCTTCCCTACCGCCATGGCTATGAACAAGCTTTTAAAGTAGTCAAAAAAAGACAAATATTAATCATTTTTAGCAGAATTTAATTGAGCGTATTTAGGTAGTTTAATAGTAAAGCTAGAGCCCACTCCTATTTCACTAGTTAGATAGATATCCCCCCCCATCATCTGACAAAATTTTCGGGTAATAGCTAAACCTAAGCCAGTGCCACCATATTTACGGGTCGTGGAGGAATCTGCCTGGGTAAAAGGTTGAAATAATTTCGACATTTGTTCTTCAGTCAGACCAATTCCCGTATCTTTTACCTGAAATGAAAGCCAGTCTTTTTCGTCAACTTTGAACTCCTCAACGATAAAACTAATAATCCCATCCTTGGTAAATTTACTGGCATTACTAAGCAGATTTAGTATCCCCTGCCGTAGCTTAATTAAATCCCCATAGACTTCTTCAGATTCCAGGGAAATTTCCACCTCTAATTTATTGTTATTGTTTTTAAGCAAGGGACTGATAGTATCAAGAATGCCTGCGATCAATTCCTTGAGGTTAAATGTCTCCAAATAGAGTTCCATTTTTCCTGCTTCAATCTTGGAGATATCTAGTAAATCATTAATTAAAGCCAACAATGACTTACCAGAACGCAAAATTTTGTCCAAGTCTGGCACCAATTCTTCTGAATCTAAGTCTTCAGCTTCTTCAATTAACATTTCACTATAACCAATGATGGCATTCAGGGGAGTTCTCAATTCGTGGCTCATATTAGCAAGAAAAATACTTTTCGTAGCATTGGCAGCTTCGGCTTCGGAACTGGCTAATTCCAACGCCTTGACTGTATTTTCTAACTCCTCAGTTCTTTGTTGAACCTTTTCCTCTAAACAAGAATTAGCAACTGCTAATTGTTTTTGGGCTAGCTCCAATTCCTGATTTTTTTTCTCTAAACTAGAATTGGATTCCCGCAACTCGTTGGTCATCAAATTAAAAGATTTGGCTAGAATACCCAGTTCATCTTCTCCTAGCACTGGAGCCCTAGCCTCCCGATCGCCGGAAGATATATCAATGGCGGCTTTAGTAATAAGCAAAATTGGTTTAGTTATTTTGATGGATAATAGATAAACCGCAATTAAAAGCAAAGCTGTGCTCACCAATCCCACTAACACTAACATGCGGGTAAATCGCCTAGCCAATTCCAGGGCTTCTACCTCACTAATTTCAGTAATTAAAGCTAAATTATATTTTTCTATCCACTGGTACACCCCCAACACTGGTGTGCCAGCATAATTAACATAGCTACCCTGGCCACTATTGCCAGCCATTACTGAATTGATTCCCAAGCTATTAAAATTTGGTTTGGAACCATTGGCCGTCAATTTTTTGTTTTCATCCGACGCAATAAACGAAACTTGATTATTTATTTCTCCTACCAAAAACGTTTCTCCCGTGTCTCCTAATCCAGTACGTTTGCGAATTAAATCATCAACGGCATTCAAATTAATATCTATACTCAAATAACCTAGTCTTTCCCGAGTTATATCATGCTTTATGTTAGTGGCAAAGGTCATACTAGGACGATTATAAACCTTAGAGAAATAGAAATTTGGCACTGTTTTAAAATTGGAATTAATATTGGCAAAATAAGTGGTCTGGTTGCCAATGCCTTTATAGACGCCGATTTCATCCAAGTTATTAGAAGCCACCACAATACCACCGGTGTTGAGAATATTAATGGCTTCAATATGAGGCAGAAACAGATCAATCTCTCGCAACTCTTCAATTAATCTCTTCTGAATTATTTTATATTGAGGGTCACTAACGCTAGTGTTTTTTAGCAATTCAGTATTTGCCTGAATACTGTTAATATCACTGAGTAAAAATAATGTATCTTTTTGTCCCTCCATCCATTGCTCTAATTGATATTCTTTGAGGTTATTAGAAATATTTAGACGATTAAAGGTTTGGCTTTCTATGCCCTTAACTGCCCTGTAGTTAGCAACTAAGAAAATTGACGCCACTACCACGCTGGAAAGACAAAAATAGGAAAGTACAAATTTAAGCAGTAAACTTCTTCGCACCGACTTAATAATTGAGACCATGGCTAAAAATTACTCATATACAATTACTGAAGATTTTGGTGGAAATAACACCAGCATTTCCCCCATGGGTTAAATCAGCGAAGGAACATTTCTTGTCTGGGTGAATTTTGGGGGCTAAAGATAAACAACCTGATGGGGAATAAAACAGGGCAACTATTGCTATAATTCTAACAACTGTTCAGTATGGAATCTATGGCTAAGGTTCTCCTAGTTGAAGACAATGAAATGAATCGCGACATGCTATCCCGTCGCTTGATCCGCAAAGGATACGAGGTGGTGATAGCCGTTGACGGTGAACAGGCTGTGACCATGGCTATCTCGGAGTCTCCCCAGCTTATTCTAATGGACATGAGTCTGCCGATCATTGATGGCTGGACTGCCACTAAGCAAATTAAAGGTCATCCCGATGGAGCTCACATTCCCATCATTGCCCTGACCGCCCATGCCATGGCCAGTGACCGAGAAAGGGCGATCGCCGCCGGTTGTGACGACTACGATACCAAGCCGATTGAAATCAAGCGTCTGTTACAAAAAATGGAGGCATTGATTAATTGAAGTGTTATTGATCTTTACTTTTTTGATCACCCAATTTATTAATAGTTTTCGTGAAATAATCCTTTGCCATTGGGAGCAACAAAAATTTAAAGGTGGTTATATTTTGAGTTAGCAATCATCTAGTCAGGGCATATCAAGGGTATTTAAGTTACCTAGGTCTGACAAAATTTGGGAATTATTAATTATCAGTAAAGGCTAAAATAATTCGTAAAACTAGGTTGATCAACTATAAGTTCTTTAATAAATGATGAATCCTTCTATTAATTCAGTTGATATAGAAAGTGCCACCGCTTTCATTCGTCACGAGCTCAGAACTCCCATTAATGCGATTGTCGGCTATGGGGAAATGGTTCAAGAAGAGTTAGCAGAAGCCAATTCTCCCCTTACAGAAGAAATAGATACATTACTGGTGGAAGCACAGAAGTTACTTGAAATTATCAACCTATTTGTTAAGCATTCTGACGGAGAGGATAAGTCGGATTTTCAGAAGCTTTTTTCCACCATTCCTCACAGCACTAATTTTTCCATTACTAACATCATTCTTAACTGCGATAGTTTGCTCGAAGCAGAGGAATGCACCAATGAACTTGAACTTACTGAAGATATAAGAAAAATAAAATTAGCGGCCTTACGCTTGCAGGGCTTAGTCAATAATATTGAATCAATTTTTACCAATTTTTTAGAATCATTAAATCCCGGCAATGGAACCGGTCTATCCCCTGATTTCATCTTTCCATCTTCCTCAAATACCAATGAAATTTCCCTAGGCAATATCAAAACTAATGGTGTTGACTCCAGGGAACTGTTAAAAGGCAAAATTCTGGTGGTAGACGATAATCCCAGCAATTTAGATTTATTTTTTCAACACTTAACCCGCAAAGGCCATGCAGTCACCACTTGTTTAAGTGCGAAGGACGTGTTAGGTCTTCTCCAAAGTCAAAATTACGATCTAATTTTGCTGGATCTACTCATGCCAGAAACTAATGGAGACCAGTTTTTAGAATATTTAAAAACCAGTGTAGAATTCCAGCATATTCCGGTCATTATTGTTTCAGCTTTAGATGAATTTGAGAGTATTATTCGTTGTATTGAGATGGGGGCGGAAGATTTTTTGCCCAAACCCTTCGACCCAGTATTACTCAAGGCTCGCATCGGTTCTTCCTTAGAAAAAAAGCGTTTACGGGATCAAGAAAAGTTATATACCCAACAGGTGGAAGGCCTCTCAGAAATGATGGCTAAGGAGCTAGAAAAAGGTAGACAAATGCAAAAGAATTTTTTGCCAGCCCATTTATTAACCAGGAGCGGGTGGGAATTTTCTGCCTACTTTAGTCCGGCCCAACAACTGGCTGGAGATTTTTATGACTTATTTGAGCTTCCTGGCGATCGCCTGGGAATAGTGGTGGCGGACGTTTGTGACAAAGGGGTAGGGGCCGCATTATTTATGGGATTATTCCGCAGTTTAATTCGCATTTTTTCCGGGCAAGCGGCCCTGGATGGTTTAATCAATCCTTCTTTTAATTTGCCTAGCGGTCAGGGTCTACTAGATGTCAACCTAGACAATTTGCTCAATAACATTAATTTTGAACCATTGGAGTCTATTAAATTAATCAATAATTACGTCGCTATTAACCATGGCGAAGCTAGTATGTTTGCCACAATTTTCTTTGGCATTCTAGAACCTAGCAGTGGTAAATTGTCCTATATTAATGGCGGTCACGAACCGGTTTTTATTGTCGATAGTAACCACCAGTTGAAAACCAAGTTAACCTCCACAGGACCAGCGGTGGGAATGCTGCCTGATCTGCAGTTTAAAACGGCAGAAATTATTCTACAGCCAGGAGACTTACTACTGTCCTACACCGATGGCGTAACGGAAGCAAAATCACCCACTGGTAACTTTTTTGGCAAGGAAAAATTATTAAACGCCCTAGGCAGTTCGTTTAACTCAGTTGATCAATTAATGCTTAATATCAAGGAGTCCCTGGAGGAACATATGGGGGAAGCTCAACAGTTTGATGACATTACTTTGCTAGCGATTAAATTTCAAACAACTTAACTATTTTTTAGAGTAGTTTCTTGCTCTAATTCTCCTTGGCAGAGGGTGAAAATACGTTGACAAAAATTTTCTAAATATTCCGGCGTATGGTTAACCATAACCATAGTGGTACCATTTTCTTGGTTGATTAATTTTAGTTGTGTTAAAACCCTTTGGGCTAACGCCGGATCAAGAGCAGCAGTAGGTTCATCTAACAGAAGAATGCGAGGACTTAACATGGTGGCCCGTACGATGGTAACCAACTGTCTTTGCCCCACAGAAAGCTGTAACTCATTGCGATCTAACCAATCACTGGGAATTTCCCAAATATCACAGGCCCGAATCCTTCGCCTTTGACATTCTGTTTTGCTAACTTTTTGTAATTCTAGAGGATAAATTAAGCTTTCTTCCACTGTCATACCCAAAAGTTTTGGCTCCTGGGGCACTAAAACTATTTCTTGGCGCAGTTGCTGAATCGGATATTTAGTTAAAGCTTTTCCATCATAAAAAATACTGCCCTGGCTTGCCTCTTGGAGCCGATTGAATAGCCTTAGTAAAGTGGTTTTTCCAGCCCCCGATCGCCCTTGGAGACCAATAATTTCCCCATGGTCAATGTGGAGAGAAATATTATTAAGTAAAACAGTGGCGCCAGTTATTTCAGTGGTGCTAACCCCGATTAATTTAATCAAAGAAGTCATGCATTCTCCGAGGCCAAGGCCTGTTGACGAATTAATTGTTGGACCTTAGCTAGGGCTGGGTTAACTTCCACATTTTGGCGATCTGGGTTCTGCTCAAAAGCGGCTTGCTCTTGGGAAATCATGCGAATATCCTGGTCAATCAAACCTTCTAGTAAGGGCCGGGCTGTTCCCGATAGCCAATTTTTTAAAAAACTCCTAAAGGCAACGGGTAGTTTATGTAGTTTGGGAAAAGCTTCTAGGGAAGTAAAGTGGACTAAATAGGCCTTGGTTTTGTTGGCAGAAATGGGACAAAATAGGCAGTAAATTTTAAAGTCTGCTCCCAACGTAGAGGACCAATGGGGATAGATGTAACTCACCCGCAAATTTTCTGGATGCAATCGTCTTAGGGTAGGGAAAAACAGTTGGGAAATGGACCAGATTTTATCAATTTTGTAATAACTTTGGGCATTGTAGTCCACCACCACCTGATCGCCATTGGTTTCAATTTCCCGGAGAGAAGCAGAGGCCCAAGCCTGGTAATTATCGTGTAAATGCCCATGGTACATATCCATTAAATTTTCAATCAGGTAGGAAAAATGACCCGGGCAATCAAAGGCGGCGAAACTACCAATGTGGTTTAAATGGTGCCATTCTGGTATCGCCAAGGGCTCTGGTCCGTGGCTGGCAAGATGGTCTAGATCCCCTGGATAAAGCCAAATAAACCCATCTTTTTCCTGCACAGGATAGGTGCGCAAACGGCAGGGAGGAAGTTTTTGATCCTCGCTAAAATAGGGGATCTTTGCACAGTGGCCCTGGGCATCAAACTGCCAACCATGGTAAGCACATTCTAAATTATTGCCCAACACCTTCCCTTCACTCAACTTCACTTGACGATGGGGACAACGATCCTCCACCGCCCGCACCTGGCCATCCTGGTCCCGATAAATGGCGATCGCCTTTTCCCAAAGAACAATTCCCAGTGGTCCCTGACCTAATTCCCCTGCTTGGGCCACCACATACCAATGGTTGAAATTGATTGGGGTAGTACGCAGCATAGACAATACTTGACTATGGGAAGAAAGAGCGCTCATTAGCAAGCCAACAACAGCGGTAAAGGTAAAGCAAAAAACTGATCCTACCCAGGTAAGGGCCGTCCCACACTGGAACTAGCTTGTCACGAAAGTCCCAAGCAATCCTGCTAGAATAAGGCATTCAAAATGATTTTTCAATCTGTTCTCGTATGCCTTCTTCCTCCAACAGTGCAGCCTTTTCCCTCGATGAATTTGCCAAAGCCCTTGACAAACACGACTACCATGCGGAGAAAGGTCAAACCGTCCATGGCAAAATCTGTCAGCACGCTAACGAGGGAGTCTATGTGGATTTTGGCGGTAAATCCCCTGGCTTTGTCCCTGTACAGGAATTAGGTCTACGGCCCCACGCAGAAATTGAGGATAGTTTTCCCCTAGATAGTGCCTGGGATTTCCTCGTCACCAGTGAACAAAATGACGAAGGGCAGGTAAGGCTTTCTCGACGTCAGTTGCAAATCCAGCAATCTTGGGAAAATTTGGCAGAGTTGGAGGAGAGTGGCAAAACCCTCGAAATGGTCGTCACCGGTACCAACAAAGGAGGCGTGGTGGGCGATGTGGAAGGATTGCGGGGTTTCATTCCCCGATCGCACCTTATGCACAAGGACAATATGGACGCTTTGGTGGGGCAAGTGCTCAAAGCCCATATCCTCGAGGCCAACCAGGATAACAATAAATTGGTGTTGACCCAGCGTCGCATCCAACAGGCCGAATCCATGGGCAAAATTGCGGCGGGCAATATCTACGAAGGCAAAGTGGCTAAAATTCAGCCCTATGGCGTGTTTGTGGAAATTGAAGGGGTAACGGGTTTACTCCATGTCAGCCAGGTGAGCGGCACCAGGGTTGATTCCCTCAATACCCTGTTCGCCTTTGGCCAAGCCATCAGTGTCTACGTCCAAGAAATTGACGAGTATAAAAATCGCATTTCCCTTTCCACCCGTATTTTGGAAACCTATCCTGGGGAATTGGTGGAAAAATTTGACGAAATGATGGCCGATGCTCCCAATCGCTTACCTCTGGTACAATCGAAGCAAAATTTGGGCGATAAACAGGAGCAACTGGAAAAAAGTTAAGGATAGATTTAAAGGACTCTCCCCAGTTTGAACGATGACTAAAACAGGGTACCCAGGCAACTCAGTAAAACAGTTTTAAGTACGCTTCGAGCATTATCCTCCAAGCTGGGATTGGGGAGCCAAATACCAAAAAGAGTCAGAGAAACTCTCCCTGACTCCACCAAATGTTGTTGTTGCTTGAGGAAATCTCAGTGGCGGTTTCCCAACTCGCGCAGTCTTTGATTTCTATATAGAAAATTGTAACATGGAACACGATTTTTGTAACAAAAAATAAAGTTTGGTTATTTCTGTCCCCAATTTGATCTTAAAGCAACTAGTCTGAGACTTTATGACCGTTTTCTGCAACTACCTGAACTATGAGAATTTTGTCTTTAACTGGTTTGGGATCAGACAAAATTTTGTCCCCATATTATCGCAATAGAAGACAAGGATATTGAAAAAACTTCAATTTCTCCCCAGAGCAAAATTTGGGGAATTAGTCTATTAATTGAGCGGTTGGTTCAGGCGTTGACTTTCTAGCCGTTGAATTTCTTGGTGAGCTTTTTGCCACTGCTCTTGATAGTAACGAAAATCCTCCGCTTGGGTACGGGGATCTAACTGTTGCAGTTTACCAAAGCAATGCTTTTGATAACTTTCCCAAGGCACTTTTTCCATAATGGCGATCGCCTCTGGAATGCGCAGATTAGCTCGAAACAGATCTTCGGCACTGGTTTCCGTCAGTTGAAAAAGAGACTCAACGGAGTTAAAGTCTCCCTCTTGCTCCAGGTAAGCTAATTGCACTAGTAGGGGTAGCTGATTATCGGGGTCGGAATCCAAATTAAAATACTCCCGCACCTGGTCAATTTTTTGCCACAGTAAACGATGGTGAGCAAAGCTAAATAAAAGATCGTTTTCCGTCAATATTTGATCAATAGTTGGCCGTTCCTGGGGGCAATGGAGATATATTTTCAACAATAGAGCTTCCGCCTTCTCCAGCAGGCTACTGGTGGGATCCTTGGCCTGCCAATGCCTAGACCCATTTTTTCCAGGGCGATCGCCATAGGTCAGTTGACTAGAAAGATTATTAACTTGCAAACTAATTAAACGACTGTCTCCTTGACTCAAAATTTCTCCACATAACTGTAGATAGTAGGCCCGTTTATTTTGGTCTGTTAAACGTTTTAGAATGTCCACCATCCCCCTGGCTACCTGCTCAAAATCGAGGGGATCTTTGAGATTTTTTTGCTTGAGCAATTGTTGAATTTGCCAATCTACCCAGAGGGGAGCCTGCTTAACTAAAGTTTGGTAAATTTCTTTATTTTCAGCACTACTGTGGATAAACTCATCGGCATCTTTCCCCGCCGGTAGGTTCAAAATACGCAAATTAACTTGACCACTATAAACCAAAGGCTCAATTTCCTGGATCGCACGCTGGGTAGCATTAATACCAGCCTTATCGGCATCAAAATTAAAAATAATTTGCTTAGATTGACTAAACCGCATCAAACTTTGTACTTGGTCTCGACTTAAGGCGATTCCCAAGGCCGCCACAGTTTGCTTAATACCACTTTCGTGCAGAGCAATAACGTCAAAATAGCCCTCTACTAAAATTGCTTCATCTACTTTTTGAATAGCAGTTTTGGCTTGGTCTAAACCAAATAAAGTCTTGCTTTTATGAAATAAAGGAGTCTCTGGAGAATTGAGGTATTTCGGCTCATCGTTTCCCAAGGTTCTACTGCCAAAAGCAATGGTTTTACCTTGAACATCCCGAATCGGAATCATCAAACGATGGCGAAATTGATCGTAATAACCAGTACCAGATTGACGAGCCTTAATTAAGCCCGCCTGTTCCACTGCCGCCACAGGATAACGTTTTTGCTCCACCAAATAGCGGTAAAGAGTTTCCCAACCAGCTGGAGCATAACCCAACTGAAATTCTTGGATCGTAGCTGAAGATAAACAACGTTTTTGATCCAAATAAGTTAGAGCTTCCTGTCCTTGGGGTTGAAAAAGAGTATGGTGATAAAAACCGGCAGCCACAGCCATAATTTCATAGAGCTGTTCCCGCAGAGATAGTTGCCGTTGTAACTCCTGTTTTTGCGCCGGCTCTAGGGTTTGAATTTGGATTTGATAGCGACGGGCTAAATCTAAAGCCACATCTGTAAAGGAACGCTTACCCAGTTCCATTAAAAAATTAAAGGCATTGCCCCCAGCCCCACAACCAAAGCAATAATACATTTGCTTGGCTGGACTGACACTAAAACTCGGTGACTTTTCATCGTGGAAAGGACATAGGCCAAGGTGATCCCGCCCCCTTTTCTTGAGCACGACATAATCGCCGATAATTTCGACAATGTCTATTCTTTGCTTAATTTCTTGGATGGTGTCTGGATGCAGACGGAGGTTATCCATGATAAATCAACCTACTCTCCTTCTAAGAGTGACGATGGGGAGAGATACTTGTCAACTTAAGCTCTACTCAAGCATGGTCAACCAGCAAAAAGCACCCCCCGGTGAAGGAGAGTGCAATTTGCAGATTATTCAGTTGGCATTACACCAAGGAATTAACCGTTGACAGCAGGAGCGGTCAAAGCCACAGGAGCTTGCTCCCCAGACGCTAAGTCGAG
>NZ_JACJTH010000003.1:0-25183 GCF_014698595.1 Synechocystis sp. FACHB-908
CACCAGTCGTGGTGCCACTGACTGCAACAGGACTACCTGCTTCCACGGCATTGATGATGTCATCAACCGCAATGGCATTGATGGTGACAGTCGGAGCAGTGGTATCAACAGTGTAGGTTTGGTTATCGGAAGCACTGCCTGGATTACCAGCTGCATCGGTAGTGGCAACACTGGCAGCAATGGTCAGGTCAGAGCCATTAACTAAATCACCACCAAGAACGTCGATACTGAAGTCACCATTGGCATCAACAGTCCCAGTGAAGGGCTTGCCATTGACCGTCAATGTGACGGTGTCACCAACATTAAATTCACCACCAACAGTGCCGGTGATAGGAATCGCTTGTCCTGACTCGGCAGCATTGATGATGTTGTCGGCAGTGACATCATTGACTGTGATTATTGGAATCGGTGCTGTCGTATCAACCGTGTAGGTTTGGTTATCGGTGGCACTGCCGAGATTACCCGCTGCATCCGTGGTGGCAATACTTGCAGCAATGGTGAGATCAGCATCTACAATGAGGTCACTACCAGGAACATTGATACTGAAAAGACCACCCGCACCGACTGCACCAGTGAAGGTCTTGTCATTGACCGTCAATGTGACGGTGTCACCAACATTAAATTCACCACCAACAGTGCCGGTGATAGGAATCGCTTGTCCTGACTCGGCAATGTTGATGATGTCATCGGCGGTGATATTCGCATCTAAGGTGATGCTGGCAGCTGGCGCTGTGTTGTCTAAAGTGTATTGCTCGTCAGTTGTAGGAGTGGTATTGCTTAGGGCATTGTTGGCGGTATCTCGTATGTTCTGTCCACTGGCAAAGTCCAGATTGACGGTTCCATTATTATTGGCAATACCTGTGACAGTTACGGTGTAAACACTCCCACTGCCAGAAACATTGCTGATGGTAGCGCCGCTTACGCCGGTTCCACTGAGGATAAAGTCGTTTACATCGACATTTTGAACATTTTCCGAGAATGTGACTTGAAAAGTTAAAGAATCGGCATTGGTTATTTCTGAAGTTGGATTATTGCGAAGAATGCTGGTGACAATGGGGGCAATGGTGTCAATAGTCTGGGGGTTTGAAAATGTGCCAAGTGGGGCTCCTAAAGCAAAAGAAAATTGCCTTACATCATTACTTGCATTGTTCCAGATAACTCCGGCTCTGACTGTGAGAGATGAAACAGGTGTGAGGAAGTTGGCAATGAAAGAAGCAGTGTCGTCAAAACTAATGCCTGTTAATACGGAAGGCCTACCATCAACCCTTAAGGTTTTAGTATCTCCTTGAGTGGATTCAGAAACGTTTAATCGAGGAGGTCCAACTACAGCAATTTGGTAATTGGAGTAGCCGCTTACTTCGTAAAATTCTCTTTCAGTTGTTGAGTTCCCATCAACATCAATACCTGTCAGAGCAAATTGGTTGAGAGAAATGGGATTTCCTAAAGTATCTTGGAATTCAAACTGATACTCAAAATAGCCACCTCCAGTAGCGTTGGCATCAATGAGGGGCTGAATCCTTGCTGTATTAGAAGCATTAGAATCAATGGTACTGTTGGCAATTGTGATATTAACAGCTCTTATAGTTACTTTTGCATTAATCTGCTGAGTAGTGAAAGTTGGAATGATGTTTGTGTATAAACGAACCTCTTGTACACCTGGAGGAGGAGTCGATGTAGTGAAATTAGTGTTAAATACAAAGTTTTGAAAATTAATATTTAAGACGGTATCTTCTGCATTCTCTAGATTTATCTTTTGCCCGTCAATAAAAGCAAAGCCAGTATCATTTTGTGTTTTTAGAGTTTCTAGATAGGTTGGATTAACTTCCCCTAGTTTGACTAAATTAGCAAAGATCTCCCCTTCATCGCCTTGGCTATCGGCCCCGTCATTTAAAATCTGGTCGAAGTCATGGCCAATTTCTTCGAGTAAGACAGCAACAATTTGCTCCTGACTGGCAGTGGCAAACCAATCGGCGTTGAGATAAACGGTCGGGGTATCAGTGGTTCCCGTAGCACTATAAGCCCCCAAAGCTCCCTGTAATTCAGCGCTAGAACGTACTTCCAAACGGATTTGGTAACTACCGTTCGAAATTGAAGAACGCAAAGATTCCGCATTATTAGTCCAGTCATCAGTGCTGGCAGTGGCACTAAAAGGAATGGCTAATTGGGTGAGATAGTCGGATTGGGCAAAAAAGCTGGAAAGTTGTTCTTGTACTAATGGTTGCAGAGCATCCAGTCGCTCGGTGTAGATACCAGAGGAGTCCACTAGATCAAACAAAGACCATTGCCCATTGCCATCCAAGATGCCGGGATAGGCCGCTAACTCAGGAGCAGAAAAAATATTTTCCATGACAATATCACCCTTTTGAAAATCTAAAACCCAGTTACCACCTAGGGCTTGATGCCCGATCGCCGTGGTAGAAGCGGAGACCCCGGCCCCCGCCAAGCCGGCCAACTTTTCAATAAATTCCGTACCGGCATCACCAGCGGCTACATTACAGCCGTAGAGAAATAGTTGGGGAGACTCAACCCCGACAAACCAGCTTTTTAACTCGTCACTGTGGTAGACCAAATTATCTAAGCCCAGATGGCCATCACCTAGGTGCAGACAGCCAGGAGAGCCATGGCAAAGAATATGCAGAGAACGAACAGCGCCTTGTCTTCCCAAAGCTTCCGTAATCTGCCGGAGACCGCTTTGGTCGGGATCTAGGGTTATTACCGCAATATTGGGTAGAGTAGCCGCCTGAAGCAGACCCCCATGGAACACCCGGGAATCGAGGACGAACAAGGTCGAGTTAGGCATATTCGGGACAAAAAGACTCGAAAAAGTTGAAAAATTATTTAGGATTCAAGCAGCGGTTAGCACAACGAAGGCTTGCCGAAAGACTCTAGCTTCAAGCAAATTCAGCTAGGTAGTTAAACCCGGGAGAACTCACAGGGCACTGAAAAGCGGGAAAACCCTTACATTATTCCGATGAATGGGGGCAAGTGAAAAAAACATCCCGGAATTTCTCCGCATTTACCTACGTGTTTCACCATCATACCCAAAAAAAACTTCAAAGTATTCACGGTTATCAATAAACCTTGGCAGACTCAACCAATTTTAAAGTTTTTCATAGCTCGTCTGCAAAACAAACTAAACCTAATGACTTCCATCCTTTTCCGGCCGGGATTGGGAAAAAATTTCCTGCCAGGGTTGCCTTGCACAGACACTACAGCGGCCCCAACGCTCGATTTCCCCTGGATTGACGGCACTGCCGCATTGGGGACAGGGTTGCAAAACCTCGGCTCGTCTTTTCAAAGTTGTCAGCCATTGATCCAGTGCTTCTGTCGCACTAGTGACTTTTTCTCGGCGATCGCCAGGGGAGGGAGGGGCAGGACGGGGCATGGGGGCAGAAGCTTCTGGTGGTTTCCCTGAATGTTGTTGATGCCAATGGAGAGGGGAAAAGCGCAGATCAGCCAAGGGCTCCGGTAATTCTCGATTCAGTTGGGCCAAAAGATTAATGCGTTGGAGTTGAAGATTTTGGGCCAGAGCTGGGGAGATAACCGCCACTGTCAGTACCTCCCGCTGGATACCTAGAGGTTTAGTACAGTCATGGAAACGGGGATCAATCACCTTCTGCCAAGCTTCTTTGACCAATTGGTAACGGCGCAGTTGTTCCCACCCTGGCGATCGCCCCAGGCGGCCCAGTAATTGTTCAAGATTGTTTAAGCCCATGGTGTGCTCCCTTGGCGGTGGAAATTCCCCGGCCATCTCCCCAAAGCCTAGACCGAAATGGGGTAAAGTAGGCAAGGTAGAATGGTTTCTGCGCCCGGATTTTTACCCAAATTAAGCTTTGCTACGCCTTTGCATTTAACTAAGGAGAATTTATGTTAACCCTTAAAATCGCCGTTTATATCGTTGTTGGCTTGTTTATTTCCTTATTTATCTTCGGCTTTCTTTCCAGTGACCCCACCCGGAACCCTGGCCGCAAAGACTTTGAATAAGCTTTAGCCCAAAATTCTTCCTTCTCTCCCTAGACTAATTTTGGTGCCAAGGGTAGATTGGAACCTGATTACTCTCCCCCACCGGAGAGTTTTTTGTCACTGGGGCCACAGACGAAACGATTTCTGGCAATTGTTCGTCCCCCTTGTTAACCAAGCCCGGTTAGCCTTAGCTTTATCTCAGTCCAAACAAAGCAAATGTTAGCGTTGGCGTTTAGTTCGTCGATTTAAATGCCCCCTATTGTTTCCCCTCCCCCTCCTCCGGTACCCATTGAAGTGATCAGTCCGAGGGAGACTGAAGAAATGCTGGCAACTGACGGGGCAACACTTTCCTCGTCCACCCCTCCATCGGCGGATCCGGCGATCGCCCAAGCTTCAGCTAAGGATCTTTACCTTAGCCCCAACTCTGGTTTATCCCTCGGGGGTCCCCCCGCTATCCCAGACGGAAAAATCGGCGATCGGTCTGTGGAAGTACCCATTGCCACGGCCAAGAAAATTATCAGTCAATCCCGGGATGGGGAAATTCAGGAGTATTTGATCACACCCCCCAGCGACTCGGAGCTGGAAGTAATCACCGGGCCCACTGGTGAGGCTGAGCCCGCCATTGAACAGGGCCAAGAGGCGATCGGTGAAGTCTTGGAAATTGACCCCGGAGCTTCCCCCTCCCCAGAGGCAACGGAAAATGACCCGGAGCCAAATCAATTCTTAGATAGTTCCCCCATTCCGGCCACGGAGGAGAATGACGTACCCATTGCTCCAGAAGTAATTGAATTAATTTCTGATCACCAAGAGTTCGATAGCAATCGGGAAATAGTCACTGCCACCGGTAACGTTACCATGCGTTTTGCTAACGGGTTACTACTGGCCGATCGCCTGCGAGTTAATTTGCCCGATCGATTTGCGGTGGCCGAAGGTAACGTCACCCTGAAGCGGGGGGAACAAATCCTCCAGGGGCAAAGATTTGAATACTTCTTTGTGCTCAACCAGGGGGTAATTTACGACGCCAACGGGGAAATTTACCAGCCCAGCACCGCCCGGGACTTTGCCCAAACTGTGCCCACCGACTTTGGTAACCCCATTGTGTCCAACCAAAGTTTGAACGATCGCCTGGCCGTCAACCAGCCTGTCACCAACGTAGTAGGACAAGAAGGTTTTAGCACAGGCATTGGGGCCAGTACCCCAGGGGCCCAGAGTGCCAGCCAGACAGAAACTGGGGGCCAAGTTAATCGCCTCCGGTTTCAAGCGGAGCAGGTGGATTTTGACGCCGATGGTTGGCGGGCCAAAAAAGTCCGCATCACCAATGATCCGTTTAATCCGCCGGAATTGGAGGTGCAAGCGGAAACCGCCGATTACTACAACGTCGCCCCGGAAGTGGATGAATTAAAACTGACTGGCTCCCGGGTATTGCTGGATCAAACCACGTCTTTGCCCTTCCAAGACCGACTTACCATCGATCGCCGCGATCGCCAACCGGGATTGATTAGCATTGGCTATGACGGAGAAGACCGGGGCGGTTTATACCTCCAAGGTAATTTCACCCCCATCGACACGGAAAATGTCACCTTTCAAGTTAAGCCTCAATATTTAATACAAAAGGTATTTTTTCCCGATGCTTTCCCGGTAGCTAACCAGAGTGATGCAGAGGTTTGTGCCCTATGTCCCGCCGCCTTTGGTTTAATTACGGAGTTGAACGTCAATTTTAACGAAAGACTCAATTTACTTAATACCCTCAACTTTTCCAACCTCAACTTAGATTCCATCGACAATTCCCTGCGGGCTAAATTGGCGGTGCAAAATAAACTGGGGGATTTGGGCAATCCCTACGATCTAAGGTTTGAATACAACTACCGCGAGCGTTTATACAATGGCTCCCTCGGTTTCCAAACGGTGCAAAGCAGTGTGGGGGCGATCCTGGTTTCCCCCACCATTAATCCCTTTGAAGACCCCAGTTGGGCCCTCAATTACCAGGCTTCGGTTCAAAGTGTGGAAGCCAGCACCGATCGCCAGGAATTAATTAATCCCACCACCGGAGATAACTTAGTTAGCCTGATGCGCTTGCAGGCGGCGGCATCCTTAACGAAATACTTTGTGCTTTGGGCTGGGGAAGCACTCCCCCCCACCGCCGAAGAGGGTCTGCGCTATAGCCCCAATGTGGTGGTACCCTACGTGGTGTTTAACACTGGCATTACCGGGGTGGGTAGTTATTACGGCGATGGCAGTACCCAACCTTCCCTCACCGGCAGCGTCGGTTTTTTTGGACAATTTGGTAACTTCTCCAAACCCTATTTGGACTACACCGGTTTTAACATTGGTTATTCCCAAGGTATTCGGGGCGATGCGTCTCCCTTTTTCTTTGACCGCTTTGCCGACACGGAAATACTGAGCTTTGGCCTGACCCAACAAATTTACGGCCCACTAAGGTTCGGGGTGCAGGGAGCCTACAGTCTGACTGCCAACGAAGAAATTAGCACCGATTACGTGTTGGAATATAGCCGCCGCACCTACAACATTCAATTGCGCTACAACCCCCAACTGCAGGTGGGTTCGATTAATCTACGCATCAGCGATTTTAACTGGAGTGGTAATCCCGGTACCTTTGACGGCAGTGACATCCGCCCTGTCACCCAAGGCGTTATCCGCTGAAGCTCAACATAGACTGGGGCTGACAATTGTTCCTCAACTTTGTTTGTTTTTCTTGACATTTTTGGGCTGACCAGTAAAAGAAAATCCAAGGAATGATTCTTTAGCTAAATTGCCACAATTTTAAAGGGATCAAGCCAAAATGACCTGATCCCCGTGTTTTTTATTATGTTAAGGGTCTTTATAAAGGTGACCCCGTGTTATTTCGTTGGATCAATTATGGCTGATCCCCAGGCGATCGCCGCTTTTTTTAAGATTCTCTTTATAATTCTCATAATCATTTCTTATTAAGTTTTGTAACAAAATTATAGCCTACGGGGATTGACTTTTGCCTTGACTAGCATTTCAAATCTGTTTTCCTTACTGTAGCTGGGTTTATTCAAAAATGCCCTGCAAGGTCACCCCTAGTTTCTGGGAAAGCCAGACTTCAATATTCCTAATCGACCAGGGATAGAGGGGTTTACCAGGTAACTCCATCGGTTCCACCAAAATGGTGAACATGCCCAAACGATTCCCTGCCAGCACATCGGTAAACAGGCGATCGCCCACCATGGCAACGGATTCCACTGGCAATTGCATTTCGGCAATGGCTTGGCGCAGTTTACGGCGAGACGGTTTAGCCGCCCCATAAAGGAAAGGTAAATCCAGGGTTTGGGCCACTCCCCCAATGCGGGACTCGCTCATATTGTTGCTCACCAACCAAATGGGCAGTTTGGCCTTAATGGGATCAATCCAAGCCTGGAGTTCCTCGGAAACTTGATCCCCCCGAAAAGGTACCAGGGTTTCGTCCACATCCAACACTAAACCCTTGACCCCATGGCGATCGAGAATGGCCGGGGACAATTCCACAATGGTTTTGCCCAAAACTAAATCCGGTTGCAGTAATTTGGCGCGGGTCATGGGGAAGAAAATAGGGAGATTAAATAACACTAACAATACAATTGTGCGAAACCACCCTACCGCAGATTGACCTGTTTTTTCAACAGTCGAATTTCCGCCGGGGAAAGAAAACGAAATTGCCCACTACCCAGAACTTTGCCCCTGGTATGCAACTGTAGGGGGCCAATGGTGCGGCGATGGAGCTTCAGCACCGTCAATCCCAATTCTTCCGCTAAACGACGAATTTGGCGATTACGTCCCTCCGTCAACGTCACCAACAAATGAATCTGGTCTTTATTTTCGGAAATTACTTCCAGAGTAGCTGGTAGGGTTTTTTTGCCATCTAGCATCATGCCCGATCGCCACTTTTCCAGATCTTCATCACTGGGATTACCTTCTAACCAAACGTCATAGGTTTTTGGCAAATGGTAACGGGGATGGGTCAGCCGCAGAGTCAATTCGCCATCATTGGTGAGCAGGAGAGCGCCAGTGGAATTACGGTCTAACCGGCCAACGGGATGCAGTCCTTTGCCCCGCTGTAAGTCCTGGGGCAGTAAATCCAGCACTGTTTTCCGGCCCCGGGGATCGTCACAGGTGGACAGCACATCCCTCGGTTTATTAACCAATAAATAAATGTCCCGAGGCCGATTATCAGCTTTAATTTGTTTGCCATCCACCGATAAAAAATCCTGCTGGGGATCGGCCTTATCCCCCAGGTTGGCCACTTTGCCATTGACGCTGACCCGCCCCGCCAGAATCATTTCCTCCGCATGGCGACGGGAGGCAATACCCCACTGGGAAAGCAATTTTTGAATACGTTCAGCCATAGGTTATGCCACCACAACAATAATTAATGCTCTTATTTCAATCTTGCCCTTTGGGGTTAGTCCACTGCACATAAATCAATAACAAAGCCAGCAAAAAGTAACTGATGGCCCAACTGGCTCCAGCCCCCCACCCCAGAGCCATCACTGTGTCCGCCCCTGTCCAGCGGTAACTGTGCATCAATCCCAACCAGGATAAAATTCCGGCGGCGATCGCCCAGAGGGCAGCTAGGCCAAATTTTTGCTCAATGATGTAAACGGTCATGGCGGCCAGGATCATGGCAGAAAAAATCAATCCCTGTTCCAATGCAAAGGCTCCGGTGATAAACAAATCTGCCTGTTGAAAAGCAGGTACCAATTCTGGAGTAATGGGATTATCCGGAGTGCCTAGACCTGCCACCCGGAGAGAATTTTTTGCCACTAAGGCCCCCCAAGCGGCAATGCCCGGCAACAGGCCAATGACCACAGCGGGGTAATGGTTGACCGGGGTGGCACTAAAACTTTGGCTAACAATGATGATGCCAATCCAGAGCACGATCGCCATGGCACTATCGATGGGAATCAGATAAACCAATAAACTCAGACTACCGGTGAGACATAAAACCGCCATCACCAAACCGTTGAGCCAGGAATAACCAATCCTTGCCCCCATATCTTTACAACCGGGATGACCAATGTAAATGGTGGTGGGAAAACAGGAGCCAAATAGGGCCGCCGCAATGGTGCCCAAACCATTCACCGCTAAACAGGGAGCAGTCGGATAATCATCCCCCGCCGCCGCCGCACTTTCCAGGTTTTGCAAACTGCCCACCAAATTGAACAACCCCATGGGCAGAATAATGCTGAAATAGCTGACCAATACCCCTTTTGCTTGCCAGAGGCTAACCAAATCAAGGCTGGGTAGATAAATTCCCAAGGGGGCGATCGCCGCTTCCACCTGTGGAGCATCCCAAGCGACTAATCCCGTTATCCAAGCCAGGCCAGTGCCCAGCACAATGGCCATTAATCCCCCGGGAATCGCCAATTTTAGTCCCGGCAAACGGAAAGTAACCTTGCCGAAATAGCTGAGCAGAATGACTCCCAAGGGCAAAATGCCCACTAAGGGATGGGCATAGGTACGGAGGAAAAAACCTAGGGCAATGAAAGTCAACGCAATGCCCGCTAGGGTGGAAAGTAGAGCGGCCCTGGGGGTATAACGCCGTAACCAATCCGCTCCCCAAGCTCCCCCCAATTCAATCAGACCGGAGCCGAAACAGGCCACTAAGCCCGCCTGCCAGGCCAATTCCGCCGCCGCTTCACTGCTGGCCCCGGAGCCGATCGCCAATAATCGCACCGGCAGCATAACCAGAAAAACATAGGCAAACAAACTGACTGTATTGATGCCATAGGGCAAAGCGGTGATGTCATCCCTTCCTTCTCTTTTTCCCTGGTGATAGGCCAACCAACTGTAATAAAAGTTGCCAACAATTAAGCTAATGGCAATGCTGGGCAAAATGCGCCCATAGATCAGGGTCAGAGGAAATTGCAACACCGATTGGGTTAATCCCACAATTACCAGGATCTGCACCAAGTTGTTCACCGCCAGGCCAAAGAAGCCATCAATGTCCTGTTTAACAAACCAACGGGGGGCGATCGCCGTAGCACTCATAGACCTATGTAGAAAATGGAAAGCTGAGCCGACTGGTCGCCGACATACAAAGGCTACTTCATCCCCGGTAAAAAATCGTTATTTTGTCACTATTTTCAGGAAAATGGCTCTTTCCTATCCCCATGGCATTCTGTCACAGCGGGCACAGACCAACGGGGTATTTGGATGGTTAAAAAATCTAGCAAATCCTCTGAGGGAATAGGCCGGGCGAAATAATATCCTTGCCCTGCATCGCACCCCAGCCAATGGAGTTGGGTTAGATGCCGTTCCGTTTCAATGCCCTCGGCAATCACGTCTAATCCGAGGGTGTGGGCCAGGGTCACAATGGTGTGGACAATGGCAGTGTTTTGGTTGTTGGGCTCCATGGTGTTCACAAAGGAGCGGTCCACTTTAATGGTGTTAATGGGAAAGCGGTGCAGGTAGCTGAGGGAGGAATAGCCCGTGCCAAAATCGTCGAGGGAAATTTGGATATTTCTTTGCCTTAAACTTTTCAGTACATCAGCGGCCAAGTTCAAATTATCGATCAATAAACTCTCGGTAATTTCTAATTTGAGGTCCTGGGGGGCCAGGTTCGTGCTGGACAGAATTTCATCCACTGTTTTTAGTAGCCGTTGGTCCCGTAATTGCCGACTGGAAACGTTAATACTGACTTGAAGATGGGACAATTGGGGAAAACTTTGTTTAAGTTCTAGTATTTGTCGGCTTGCTTCCCAGAGAATCCAATCCCCCATGGGCACAATTAAGCCCGTTTCCTCGGCGATCGCCACAAATTCTTCGGGTAGGATCAGACCCTCTTCGGGATGTTGCCAGCGCACTAAGGCCTCAACCCCCTGTAACTGTCCAGTCTTGAGACAGACAATCGGTTGATAATGTAACTGCAATTCCTGGCGATCGATGGCTCGCCGTAGGTCATTTTCCCGCTGGAGCCTCTGCACAGCATGGTGGTGCATGGTCTGGTTGAAAATAGCGTAGCGGCCCTTACCTGCGGCCTTAGCTCGATACATGGCGGTGTCTGCATCCCGCAAAACATCCTGGGGATGGCCATAGTGGGGATGGTTAAGGGCAATGCCAATGCTGGTGTTGGTGAAAATTTCCTGGCCGTTCAAGTTAAACGGTTTTTGCAGTTCCTGGTGAATTCTTTGGGCCACGGCGATCACGTCTTCGGGACAGGTGATGTTTTCAATCAACATGGTGAATTCATCCCCCCCCAAACGCGCTAACGTATCTTCTGGCCGCAAACATTGGCGCAGACGATGGGCAATGCCCTGGAGCAGTAAATCCCCACAACTGTGCCCCAAACTATCGTTGATAATTTTAAAGCCGTCTAAATCCAGAAATAGCACCGCAAATCTTAAATCCCGACGACGCAAATTTCTTTGCAGAGCATGGCCCAGGCGATCGAGAAACATTGATCGATTGGGCAAATTCGTCAGGGAATCGTGGTTGGCGTTGTAGTGGAGTTTTTCCGCCGCCAATTTGCGCTCGGTGATGTCACTGTCAATGCTGTCAATGCGTAGGGGTTGATGCTCGCCATCCCGCACTAATTGACTACGGCGAAATAGCCATCGCTCCTTGCCCCCCGGTTGGACAATGCGATACTCCAACTCCGTCTGGTCCTTTTCCATCAACAATTGCAAGTGATATTCCAGCAAAAGGCGATCGCCAGGGTGGACCTGTTCAAACCAAAAATTTTGGCTCTGGTAACAGACTTCTAGGGATTGACCATAGACCATGGCCGTGGTGGGATTGAGATAAAGGGTGGCAAAACTGACCGCATCGGCGGACCAAACCACATCCTGAATGGAGCCCAAAATTCCCTCCAAGCGTTGCTCACTAGCGGACAGGGCCTGCTCAGCGGATTTCCGTTTGGTGATGTCCGTTAGCATGGCCAGTTCCCCCCGATAATTGCCCCATTGGTCATACCAAGCACTGCGGGACACCAAACCCCAGAGCACACTGCCATCTCGCCGTTGGAACTGGACATCGTAAACCTGACCATGGTTGGGTAACACACAGCGAGGGAAAGATTGCAAAGTCTTTTGGTGACTATTTTGGGACTCTGGTAAATGGTGAATGACAAGGACAAAAGCAGTAATGTTTTTCTCTAAAATTTCCTGCACCGAATAACCCAACATATCTGCCAATTGCTGGTTGGCAAAGGTAGTTTGTTGGTCTTGGTCCAAAATCCAAATGCCTTCAGAAGTCAGCTCGACTATATAACGATATTTTTTCTCACTTTCTGCCAGGGCTAGACGGGCTTGGTGCTGTTCTGTAATGTCCCGCAGGGAAACCAAAAAGGCTTTACCCTTTTGCCAATGAATGGGAGACACCCGCATTTCCGCCACCACCATGCTGCCATCGAGGGGGGTAAGGGTAATTTCCGTTGCTTGATCCGCCACAAAAGGAATACCAAAGGGTTGCTGGAGCAGTTCGCCTTCCTGTCGTTTGAACATCTCCCTGGCGGCGGGGTTGACAAATTGGATAATGCCTTCTTGATCAACAATTAATAGCCCATCGGTGATGGTGACAATCATGCTACTGAAGAATTCTTCACTGGCCCGTAGCTGTTGCTCTGCTAATTTTTGTTGGGTAACATCGGTTTGAATACCGATGAAATTAACCAGGAAATTTTGCTGGTTATAGATGGGGGAAAGGTATAAATGATTCCAAAAAGATGCGCCATCCTTGCGATAGTTTTTCAAAACTACTTCACACTCCTGGCCGTGGGCGATCGCCGTGCGGAGTTTTTCTAATTGTTTATTTTGTTCCCCTTGGCGGTCTTCATTGAGTAGAAAACGACAGTTTTGCCCAATCACTTCCTCCCGATTAAAACCGGTAATAGTTTCAAAACCTTGGTTAGCATAGACTACCGCATTGTCTGAGCCCAGGGCATCGGTGATCAAAATGCCGTTGGAGCTGGCATCGATCGCCTGTTGTAACAGTAATAATCTCTCTTCGTATTCCTGGCGATCAATGGCCGCGGCAAGGATATGGCTAGCTACCTTGAGAAATTCAATTTCTTCTTCGGTAAATTTACGGGCAGTGAGGCTATAAACCCCCAAAACTCCGAATGCGGTGCGGGGCCCCGCTACCATTAAATTTATGCCGCTGACAATACCAAGGTTATGCAGTAAAGGGGAAGCCCGAAACTTAGTACTTATCCTCAAATCTAGTTCAACAATAGGTTCATAATCTTCCATCCGGCGATCGCCATTATGTTGAATGGTATAGCCGGCATAGGAACGATTGGTGGCATCAATGGTATAGTTGCCCACCAAGGCCTTGTCCCAACCATCCCCAGCGCAAAGGACCAGGGCAGAGCGATTGGGCAAAAGTTCCCAAAGGCCACAGTAATCTACCCCCAAGGCAGTGCGGATCAATTCCGTAGCTTGATCAAAAAATCCATATAAATCGCGGCTGAGAATGCCCCACTGTCCCAGGCGAGCTAAAGCCGTTTGCAAACCGGAAACGGGAGGCGGGGGTTGGGACGGCGAATTCTGATGTTGGGCTAATTCCCGGGCTAATTTTTCCTTCGCTTGTTCCGCTTCCAGTAACTGCCGTTTGAGTTGGTCAATTTCCCGCTGTTGTCGATGCTCCAAATTAGTGGCGGTGGGTTTACGTTCTTGGTTGTCCCGTTCCAATTCCCACAAACTAGGAGTCAGGGATAATCCCCCCAAGCTTCTTTGTTTAGCAACCCACCATGGCATCGGGGGAAACTTGAAACGAGACCAAATGTTCATCCAAGGCATCTGAGCGAAAAAAGGCGTCCCCGGAGTCACAACATCCCCGGGGATCATGGCCAAATTATAGGTCTTTCCTCCCTTGTCCATGGGGATGGGAGGGGGTTTAGCAACAAATTGTGATGTTTGCTACCAATTAATCCGACTTAGCCTGGCGTAACTGTCACCGGGCCATTAAAGGGAAGCGACGACGGGGGGATGCTCCCGGGATTTCTCCAGGGCAGCATAAAGACGGTTTAATGCCCCCAGATAGGCCCGGGCCGAGGCGACAATGATATCCGTGTTGGCCGCATAGCCGGTGTAGATCACCCCGTTATGGCGCAGACGCACACTCACTTTACCCAACGCATCAATGCCTTCGGTGACGGAGGTGACGGAATATTCCAGCAGCTCATTGGGCAATTGCACAATCTGATTAATAGCTTTATACACTGCATCCACCGGGCCCGTACCGATCGCCACAGCGGTTTCTTCTGGGCCAGCCGGGGTACGAATGGTTAGGGTAGCGGTGGGCACCGAAGGCTCACCACAGGAAACCTGTACCCGTTCCAAACGGAAGAGTTCGGGGGGTTGGCGAATTTCATCGTTAACGATTGCCTCTAAATCCCAATCGGTAATTTCTTTACGCTTATCCGCCACTTCCTTAAAGCGAATAAAGGCGTTATTTAATTCCGTATCGCTCAGGTCAAAACCCAATTCCTTTAAGCGAGTACCAAAGGCATTGCGGCCGGAGAGTTTACCCAACACAATCTGGTTATTGGTTAAACCGATGGATTCCGCATCCATGATTTCGTAGGTGAGCTTATTTTTTAGCACCCCATCCTGGTGAATGCCGGATTCATGGGCAAAGGCATTAGCGCCAACAATGGCCTTATTGGGTTGCACCATCATCCCCGTTAACTCCGACACCAAGCGGGAAGTGGCGTAAATATGTTTGGTATCAATGTTGGTCAGAGGTGCGGTGGAATCGGCGGGGCGACCTAAAAAGGGATTGAAGTAACTGCGGCGCACATGTAAAGCCATGACCAATTCTTCCAAGGCCGCATTACCAGCCCGTTCGCCAATGCCATTGATGGTACATTCCAGTTGTCGAGCCCCATTTTTCACCGCTTCCAGAAAATTGGCCACCGCTAAGCCCAAATCGTTGTGGCCATGGACGGAAATAATCGCCTGGTCAATGTTAGGCACGTTATCGGCAATACCTTTGATTAAAGCCCCATATTCTGCCGGGGTTGTGTAACCCACCGTATCGGGAATGTTGATCGTGGTGGCTCCGGCGGAGATCGCCGCTTCTAACACTTGGTAAAGAAATTCGGGATCACTGCGCCCGGCATCCTCCGGGGAAAACTCAATGTCATTCACTAAGGATTTGGCATAGGCCACCATTTCCGGCACGATCGCCAACACCTCCGCCCTGGTTTTCTTTAACTTATGCTCCAGGTGAATGTCCGACGTAGCTAAGAAGGTGTGAATACGGTGTTTAGCCGCTGGTTTTAACGCTTCCGCCGCTGCTTTGATATCTTTTTGGGTGGCCCGAGCTAAGCCGCAAATTACTGGCCCATTTTCCGTACCCACCGTTTGGGCGATTTTCTGCACCGCCTCAAAATCCCCGGGGCTAGCAAAGGGAAAACCCGCTTCGATAATATCCACCCCTAAACGGGCTAGAGCCCTGGCGATCGATAGTTTTTCTTCCACGGTCAGGGTGGCTCCGGGGGACTGTTCCCCATCGCGAAGCGTGGTGTCGAAAATCAAAATACGATCAACAGGACTATTCATAATAAACGCACCTTTTCAAGGGTGAAAAAGACACAGATAGATTCTGATTGTATCTTGTCTATTTAGACGTTGGCATACTTTGAAGAGGTAAAATCGGTAGCGATTGGTTTCCCCTTAATGCGTTAAGGAGTAATTTGCTTTATCGTCCCATTGCCCTTTCTTCTCCCCCTCTGCTTCCCTAGCCCATGAGCCATAGCCGCTTTAAGTCCGCTAAGTCCGCCATGCGCAAGTTGAAAACCGAACAACGGAAGTTTGGCGATCGGGTTTCCCAGCACACCTCCCCCAGGGTTAACCGCTGGTTCAAATGGATGGCTCCGGGACTGTTTGTCAAACGTTGGATGGTGATCAGCGCCGTTGGTTTGACTTTAATGTTTTTGGGCTTGGCCATTTGGGTTAAGTTGACCCCCATTTTTCGCATTACGGAATTTGTTTCCGATACCCTGGGGTTTTTGACCAATCTTTTGCCCAACTATGTTTCTGGGCCCCTGATTTTGGCCTTGGGACTATTTTTTGTCTTTTGGGGTCAAAGTCGCACCGTTGGTTCTATTTCCGAGGTGTTGCAACCGGATAACGACCAGGAGTTGGTGGACGTGCTACTGGCCCACCGTCGCCTTAATAAGGGGGCTAAAATTGTCGTAGTGGGGGGAGGTACGGGCTTATCGACTCTTTTACGGGGCTTGAAACATTACAGCGCTAACATTACTGCCATTGTTACCGTGGCCGATGACGGTGGTTCCTCCGGGCGTTTACGACGGGAAATGGGTATGTTGCCCCCAGGGGATATTCGCAATTGCATTGGGGCCCTGGCGGACGAAGAAAAGTTATTAACAGAGTTGTTTCAATACCGTTTTAAAGCTGGGGATGGGCTGTCGGGCCACAGTTTTGGTAATTTGTTCCTCACTGCCATGGCGGAAATTACCGGAGATTTGGAAATGGCGGCGATCGCCTGCTCGAAGGTTTTAGCGGTGCGGGGGAAGGTGTTGCCAGCCACCCTGGACGATGTCAAATTGTGGGCAGAAATGGAGGACGGGCGCTATGTGGAGGGGGAATCCAATATCCCTGAAGCCCAAGGACGCATTCGGCGCATCGGTTGTTTACCAGAATCCCCTAAGGCTTTGCCAGCGGTGCTCAAGGCCATTAAAGCGGCCGACTATATCATCATTGGCCCGGGCAGTTTATACACCAGCATTTTGCCTAATTTGCTCATTCCCGAAATTCAAACGGCGATCGCCAAGGCCAAGGTGCCCCGCATTTATATCTGCAATGTGATGACCCAACCAGGGGAAACGGATAATTACACTGTCTCAGACCATTTAACGGCGATCGATCAAGTCTCTTCGGCAAGGCTCTACGATGCTGTGCTGGTGCAGAGAAATCCCCCTTCTGCCCCGGTGTTGAAAAAATATGCCGCCGAAAATTCCCATCCCGTTTACCTGGACCGGCAAGCAGTGATCGAAAAGGGTTGCCGCATTGTGCTAGCCAATGTGATGCAGGAGGATGAAAAAAGCCATCAGGTACGCCATGACCCCCAACGCTTAGCCCGGGTATTAATGCGCTGGTATGGCGGTCAGTAAGTTGGGGATTGGGATTCTAAGCACAAGCTCCAAAAATTCTACTTCTGCCGGTAAACCTGTTGAATATCACCGATGGTGAATAGCGCTTGGAACGTCAAACCCTGGCTTTGGTAAAATTCCCGGCCTCCCTGTTGGCGATCGACTAAGGAAATAACTGTGTCAACTTGGTAGCCCGCATTCCGCAACCTTTCCACCGCTAGCATGGCGGATTTTCCGGTGGTGACCACATCTTCCAACACCACCACTTTTGTTCCCGGAGCTAACTCTGGCCCTTCAATGTAGGCTTTGGTGCCATGGCCCTTGGCTTCTTTACGAATGATTAATGCGACCACAGGTTTTTCTTCGTAGGCAGACACCGTACTAACAGCGCTGACAATGGGATCTGCCCCTAGGGTTAACCCGGCCACCGCTTCCACTTGGTCTGGCAACTCTGTCAACAGCAATCGCCCGATCGCCAAGGCCCCTTCCGCCCGCAGGGTGACCAATTTACCGTTGATGTAGTAAGTGCTGGGTTGACCGGAGGAAAGAATAAAATCTCCTTCCTTGTAGGCATGAGTGGCCAACAGATGGAGTAAATATTGGCGTACTTGTGCTAGGGGGGCAGTTTTGAGAGCGGCCAGGGTCAAATCGGTCATAAAAGAATTTTGGTGGTTTTGTAACGAAGGATCAGCCCTTGATTGTAAGGCCCCAGGAAAAACTGAACACAAAAATAGTCCGCCATGGGAATGTTTGAGCCTAGCTTACTGGTCGTAAGATTTGCACCAGAACTCTTAGGAGATGTTCAAGATCCGCTGGGACGCGGTAAAGGTCAAGGTCTTGGGTTACGCAACGGGATTGCCGGTCTAGTTGGCCAAATTGCCAAATATTACCCGTGGAAATTGCCCCCTGTAGGACGGACTGGTCTGACTCTATCCATTGGTCAAGGGCGATCAATTCAATGGCAAGCTGAACAAAACCCCGTTCCAAATCCTCATTTTTTGCCTCAACTACCAAGAAAGTTTGATCATTTTGTAGTAGATAATCCAGTGAACCTTTTAGTTGATTACTAACCACAATGGGATACTCAACGTCCAGGTTTGCGTGGGTATAGTGCAGAACATCGGTCAACACTGGAGCAATGAGAAATTCTCTCCTTGCCATTTCGCTGGTGAGGCTGAGGCGGGGTAAGCTTTCTTCCAGGCGAGTCTTGAGGTCACCCAGACGGTTAAGGGGCCCTAAATACTGGGGAAGATCGAGGGATTGACGTTGGAGAGTGACACCAAAATGCCTCAGAATGTCTTGGGGTGCAAAGTTAAGTTTGAAGTAATCAGAAAAAGTGTAACTTTGCTCAGGCCGAATAATTGAAATTCTAGGCATGACATTAGGAGAAATTAAAGCGGCGAATAATTCCAGTTTAGTTCAGACCATTTAGAGAAAATTATCGCTGCTAAAAGCTTCCAACAAGGGTTTAGTAACTGGGTAAAAGACGGACTCTTCAGTGTATGGCACCCAAGAGAGGCGCAATACCGATAAGCTGGAGATAACCGCACTGAGTAATCATCCCTAGGTGTAGGGGAAGGTGAAGATCATGGGCAGGGCAAATTATCGGGCAGGTTTCTCCATTTCCCCCTTGGCGATCGCCATTAACGTTAACTTGAGCCGCCCAACGGAAAGCGCCCCATCTCCCCAGCCGTGGCAATGGATCTACACCTTCAATGACGGTAGCCAACTGCGGGGCACATTCCAAGGCTCAGTCAAACAAGGCCCCGAGTTAACCAATCCCATTCCTAGCTTTAACGTTCAAGGGGTTGGGGTAACGGAATATCTAGCTCCGGGCGATAAAACCCCTCTGTTGGCTTGGCAACCAGGACAATTTAATTGTTTTGAAATGGGGGAAAGTCTATTGTTAATGGCTTCTAGCGACAACTATGTGGGCAACAGTCTGTGCTTAGTTAACTGTCCCCAGCGGCAATGGGCCCAAATTACCCATTGGGGGAGTCGGTTGGTGGCGGAAACCTTACTGTGGGATAGATTAGTTTTCCATTGTCTAGCGGGGGATATGCCCCCCACCGTTTGGTCAATGAATTGGCAATTCTCCCCCTTTTTTCCGCCCTTTTTCCATTGGCGCTTTCAGGCTTGGCCCCCAACGGCGATCGCCAACCCAGCAACTTGCCCAGCAAATAATTCCTCCGTTCTTTTATTCTGAAACCTAGCCCCTCTTTACAATCGTTTACAATAGGGAGGAACGATCAGCAGGGAAGAAATTGGTTATGGAACTCACCTGGTACGACAGCAACTCTTGGCTAATTGAGATGGGCGGACAGAGAATTTTGCTTGATCCTTGGTTGGTGGGGGACCTAACCTTTGGCAATACGCCCTGGTTATTTCGGGGTTTTCGCTCCCAGCCCTTGGCAATTCCGGAAAACATTGACCTAATTTTGCTTTCCCAGGGTTTGGAAGACCATGCCCATCCCCCCACATTGAAAGAATTGGACAAAAGTTGGCCTGTTCTTGGTTCCCCCAAAGCCGCTGAAGTTGCCACCGAGTTGGGCTATGAAACAGTAACAGGTCTACCCCATAACCAAAAATTTGTGCTTAACGACCGGGTGGAAATCCTTGCTCTACCCGGTTCCCCCATTGGCCCCACCCTGGTGGAAAATGCCTATGTGTTAACGGATCTACAAACCAGCACCAAACTCTATTACGAACCCCACGGTTTCCACTCTCCCCAACTGCAAGACTTGGGGCCCATTGATGTGGTTTTAACCCCCGTCATTGGCATCAATATCCTCGGATTCCTGCCGGTGCTCAATGGCCAGAAAACCACCCTGGAGCTTTGTCGCACTGTCCATCCCCAGGCGATCGTCCCCACCTCTGGAGCCGCAGAATTGAACTATAGCGGTTTACTAACTAAAGTTTTACGTTTAGACGGCGATCTCAGTCAATTTCGCCAGTCCCTAATTGACGAAGGGATACAAGCTTCCCTATGGGAACCCCAGGTGGGAGTGCCCCTCAATGTGCCCCAATCCACCGTTGGCTAGGTTGGAATGTTCAAATCACTGTGCGGTGTGATGCTTGATAAATACAGTGAGCCAGGGAAAACTGCAAAAAAGTGTATAAAGTAGGTTTAACTTGAATCAAAATCCTTTCTCCGCAGTCATAGCCAGGAGTAGGAAGATTACCAGCGAAGCAAGTTGTCTTCCCCTAGCTTTGGGCGGGCAAACCCCTTGCAGTATTGCCAACGTCAAAAAATCACCATAGCCGAATGACCTACACCATCAACGCTGACCAAGTCCATCAGATTGTCCATAATCTTCACCACGATCCCTTTGAAGTGTTGGGCTGCCATCCCCTCGGGGACCACGGCAAGGTCAATCAATGGGTCATTCGTGCCTATTTACCCACGGCTGAAGCGGTAACGGTGTTGCTTCCCACCGATCGCCGGGAAGTGATTATGACCACGGTCCACCATCCCAACTTTTTTGAATGCGTGTTGGAGTTGGAAGAACCGAAGAATTATCAATTAAGAATTACCGAAAATGGCCACGAAAGGGTAATTTATGACCCCTATGGTTTTAAAACTCCCAAACTGACGGATTTTGACCTCCATGTGTTTGGGGAAGGCAACCACCACCGTATTTACGAAAAACTCGGTGCTCACCTGATGACGGTGGATGGAGTTAAAGGGGTTTATTTTGCTGTGTGGGCCCCCAATGCCCGCAACGTTTCCATTTTGGGGGATTTCAACAACTGGGACGGCAGATTGCACCAAATGCGGAAACGCAACAACATGGTGTGGGAATTATTTATCCCTGAGTTGGGGGTGGGCACTTCTTATAAGTATGAGATTAAAAACTGGGAAGGGCACATCTACGAAAAGACTGACCCCTACGGTTTTTACCAAGAAGTACGCCCCAAAACCGCTTCCATTGTGGCAGACTTGGACGGTTACCAATGGCACGACGAAGATTGGTTGGAAGCTAGGCGCACCAGCGATCCCCTGAGCAAACCCGTTTCCGTTTACGAACTCCATTTAGGCTCCTGGTTGCACACTGCCTACGACGAACCGGTGAAAACTTTGCACGGGGAAGGGGTGCCGGTAGAAGTGTCCGAATGGAATACCGGGGCCAGATTTTTAACCTATTACGAGTTGGTGGATAAACTAATTCCCTACGTGAAGGAATTGGGTTACACCCACATTGAGTTACTACCGATCGCCGAACATCCCTTTGATGGCTCCTGGGGTTATCAAGTGACTGGTTATTACGCCCCCACTTCCCGCTTTGGCAGTCCCGAAGACTTTATGTATTTTGTCGATCAATGTCACCTCAACGGCATTGGTGTGATCATTGACTGGGTGCCGGGGCATTTTCCTAAGGACGGCCATGGCCTAGCCTTTTTTGACGGAACCCATTTGTACGAACATGGTGATCCCCGCAAAGGTGAACATAAGGAATGGGGCACTCTCATTTTCAACTACGGCCGGAACGAAGTGCGGAACTTCCTGGTGGCCAATGCCCTATTCTGGTTCGACAAATATCACATTGACGGCATGCGGGTGGATGCGGTGGCCTCCATGCTCTACCTAGACTATTGCCGAGAAGAAGGGGAATGGGTGGCCAATGAGTACGGCGGCCGGGAAAACTTGGAAGCGGCAGACTTTTTGCGCCAGGTAAACAGCGTTGTTTACAGCTACTTCCCCGGTATTTTATCCATTGCGGAGGAATCCACCTCCTGGCCCATGGTGTCCTGGCCCACCTACGTTGGCGGCTTGGGCTTTAATCTGAAATGGAATATGGGTTGGATGCACGACATGTTGGACTATTTCAGCATGGACCCCTGGTTCCGCCAGTTCCATCAAAACAGCATTACGTTCAGTATGTGGTACAACCACAGCGAAAATTATATGTTGGCCCTGTCCCACGACGAAGTAGTGCACGGCAAAAGCAATATGTTGGGCAAAATGCCTGGGGATGAATGGCAAAAGTATGCCAACGTCAGGGCTTTATTCACCTACATGTTCACCCATCCCGGCAAGAAAACCATGTTTATGAGCATGGAATTTGGCCAGTGGAGTGAGTGGAATGTGTGGGGTGATTTGGAATGGCATTTGCTCAATTTTCCACCCCATCAACAACTAAAACAATTCTTCACTGAGTTGAACCATTTGTATAAAAATGAGCCGGCTTTATACAGCAATGATTTTGATGAATCGGGTTTTCAATGGATTGATTGCAGTGATAATCGCCACAGTGTAGTTTCCTTCATTCGTCGGGCCAAAAATAGCGCAGAATTTGTGGTTACCATTTGTAATTTTACGCCCCAACCCCATAGCCATTACAGAGTGGGTGTTCCGGTACCTGGTTTCTACACTGAATTATTCAACAGTGATGCCCGACAGTACGGCGGCAGTAACATGGGCAATTTAGGTGGAAAATGGACAGAAGAATGGTCTTTCCATGAACAACCCTACTCGTTGGATTTATGTTTACCGCCCCTATCGGTGTTGGTATTAAAACTAAGCCAAAATGCTGAGGAAAATACTGTGCCAGCGGAAGAGGCTAGCAACATAGCTTAGATAACTGAGTTAGCGATAATTTTCTCATCTCCGACTTTTATTATGTCCTCCACCAGTCCCACTAGTCCCTATCAATCCCTGGTGTTGCGGCTCCTCCATGGGGCCATGGCTTTGTTAACTTTGTTGGCGATCGCCAGTGGCTTTTGGGTTTACAACACCTACGACGGCCGCTGGGGATCTTTACCGTTGCCGAAACCCTACTACACCCAGGATCTCCATGGCACAGGGGCTTTGGCACTGTTTTTGCTCATGTTTCCCTTTACCCTCTACTGCTTTCACCTTGGCGATCGCCGTTTATGGTCTGATCAAAATTGGGAGCAGTTACAGCAACCGGGCACTCCGGCCTTTTGGGTGGCGTGGCAGAAATTGGTTAATACCCTCATGCTGGTGGCCTTAACTGTGGCGGTGGTGAGCGGGCGCATGATGCAGGAAAGTTGGTTACCCCAAGGAGAACTCAACCATCTGCCCTATTTTTTCCATCTCCTGGGCTGGTTGATCGTCGTCCTTTGTTTAGCATTTCATTTACTATTCAGTGCCAAAGTTGGTGGCATTGCCCTCTGGCGATCAATGGTGAGTTGGGGCCGCAGAGCTAAAGATAATCCCCAACAATGGCTCCGGGATTTTCGTTGGAAACTATCGTCCAAAAGTTTGCAATGGCTCCGCTGGTTAGTGTTAGCCGGATTAGTTTTTGCCCTGATTATGCCAGCCTTTGCCTGATGCGTTTGGATGACCCCAGGTTTGGGAGGCGGCCATAACCATTGAGAAGGCATTTGAAAAGTTTTAGGCAAGCCTTCGGAGCATGGGATTGAACATGGAAACATAGATCATCGTCTCACTGGTCGTAGGTAAATATTCGTGATCCTTACTCAAACGACGATAGCGACCAAGCCAAGCAAAAGTACCTTCAACAACCCAACGTCACAAAGAAAGATGGCGAATGGACTTAGTTGATGTTTTTCCTGGTTTCAGGAGCACTTTGGAATTGATATTCAACAGGAAAAGCCAAGGGATTACCGGAAAAAAGCCCCATCGGTCAAGGATTTTGGCTGTATTTGTCCAAACTTAGCCATAGGCTAATTGGGTATAATGGCGGGTACTGACTGTCTCGAAATTTTTCGCCCATTGAACCTTACTAGCTAACGCCCATGTTTCTTGAAGAACTTAAGCCAGTGACCCGTGAACTTTGTCAACAGCCGATCGCCTTTGCTGGGGGGTTTGTGTCTGGTGTGCTGCGGCTAAAATTGACCGATGATCCGCTGAAAAAGTGGTTACAAAAGCAAGGGGTAACGGACTTTTCCGGGGCAGATATCAATCAAACAGCCCAGGATAATCGCCCCCAAAGCATTGATATTGACTAATTGGGCTTCAAGGGGAGGAAAGGTACGCTAAAAATCCACCTCCCACATGCTATCTAGTAAAACAGCGGCCCGGAAGCTTTTTCCCAATTGACGTTGGGCATAGTAGCGCATCAGATTTTCCGCTTTTACCCAATCCCAGAGGCGAAAATTTTTCCTGGCGATCACTGGTAGATACTGTTGGGGGTCCGGTAGGGCAGGTTGGTTGAGTTGTTGCAATAAACTTAGTTCCATAGCTGTTAAGCGACGCATTTGGGGAATGGGGCCCATGTCCCTAGAACTGCGAAGATCGACAATGCCCCCCAATTCTGGGCTAAAGCCCACCCGCCATTGGCGATCGTAAAAATTGGGACTAATAGTTTGGGCCGTGATGGCACAGTGATGAAATTGGGGGGCAATGCCCTCTGCCCCGAGGCAATGGAATAATGCTTGGGCTAGATGGCCATAGATATTTTCCACTGTGGCTTCCGTTTCTAACCGTCGTAGATGTTCGGTAAACAGTTCATACAGGGATGTTTGGGCACTGGCCTCTGTCCCGAGGGCCAGGATTAGCTCGATTAAGTACTGACCCGCCGCCAAATTACAAACATTTTGCCCCAGGCCAGGGTAGGAATATTGGGTTTCCGCTTGGTTGATACGGTCCAAACTTTTTCCCGCAAATAGCAGAAATTGGTTAACTACAAATAGTTCGGTGCGACCCCTGAGACTAGATTTTGGTTTTCTAGCCCCCGGCGCAATGGCTCGGATCAAACCATACTCCGGCGAGAAAATGGTCACTAGGCGATCAGATTCCCCAAAGGCCATACCTTTCACAACAATGCCTAGGGTTTGATAAGTACGGCTCAAATTAGTTTCTGGTTATTCTCTGCCAGTTCTCTAAACTATATGATAGCAACGAAATTTTAGGAGAAAGTGTCATTTTTGCAAAAATCGAAAAATAACTTCCAGACTATTTAGATTGTGTTTGTCTAGTCTAAATTAACTGACAACGTAGCAATCCGGTATAGAAGCCCTACATTCTAAAACTAAGTCAAATGCCTCGGATGGATTAGGATCGCCAACATAACAAGATGGTGCTTCTCCTCCCTGTCGCATATAAGAGCGTGTTTGAAAAGTCGGCATAATTGGGAAAAATGGTGAAGAATATAGAATTTTCACCGTAATGATACTGAGAGAATTTTACAGCAGCGACATCAGTGATAGCCAGTA
>NZ_JACJTH010000030.1:0-67827 GCF_014698595.1 Synechocystis sp. FACHB-908
TTTGTTGGGCTTAAATCTACTCTATTTAACCATCTGTATATCGAGGCTTTTCCTATTTTATATATCTTGGAAGCCTCAGTTATTTTTCCTCCAGCTTCTATATAAGCTACTACCCTTTGCCTTAAATCTAAACTGTAAGCCATTGTTTAAACCTGTTCATTTTGTACACTCCATAATTTTACATTAAATTCTCTCATCGTTAATTGAAATGACTATAAAGGTAGTATTAGCATATAGTGAATATGGAGAGAGCAGCGAGAACTTTGTAAGAGTATTAGAAAAAGAAAATCTAGAATATGTACTAGCTATAAGGAGTGATCATGGAGTCTGGCTTGGGAAAGAGGAAAGAGTAAGAGCGAACAAATGGAGAAAATTTGAGAGAGAATTTGCAAGTGGAAAGTCGGAAGTAAGATACGAATAAGATACGTGAGAGAAATTATTTATGGAAGGAGAGGGGAAAAAAGATATTAGCAAGTAACGGATAACAAGGAGAAAATGCCGTCAAATTCAACGTATTTTATTATGACAAAAGTATCAGAAATAAAATATAAAGAAGTGGGTAACTTATATGGAGCAAGGAACTGGATAGAGTATGGATTAAAGCAAATAAAGAATGAACTGGGGTGGGCAGATTTTAGAATGATGGACTATTCCAGAATAGAAAAATGGCGGGAAATAGTGATGAGCGTATATTTAATGGTAAGTCTTCAGATAGAAAATTTGCCTCCGCATGATAACTCCTTAAACAAATCAAAACAGACTAGGGAGATAGCTTATCAGAATATACAAAAACATCCTTGGTGGAATCAAAAAAGTGGATGGAAAAACATACTTAACAACATGAAATTAATAATTCAGCCATTATGTTACTTTAATTTATTAAAGCCGTGGATGACGGTGATTTATACACCTCAGTTATTGAAAAACTTCCATTGCTTATTTGACAGATTGAAGAAGGCAGTAATGGCTTTAGGAGACCTTATTATTGCTCCAATTATTTTACCTTTCCACCTACACTGATAGAAGAGTGATAAGTTGGAAATTAAGAACATCTTCGCTGATACTAAACATTAACCCGATCATATCTCAGCACTTTCTGTTTGATTAACTGTAGAGGACTAAAAAAGGTAGAAGAGAGAACCCCTTAGCAAATAGGATTAACTGACTTCTACCCTACAACCTATTGACAGGATGCTGTTTTGATGGATAATTTACTGTTTGGTCAAACGGGTTAATACCGCATTAGAGCGTTCAATGAAACCTTTCATGCCCTCCGCATCAAAACCTTTTTGGGCCATCAATGCCAAGTCATAAACATGTTGACAAAGGGATTTTGCTAATTCTGCTGAGGGAGATTCCCCACTGCCAGTGACAATACCGCCTTGGCTGAGGGAAAGAATGTTTTTAATTAGGGGGTGGTTGGTGTTAATGGCTAACACATGTTGTTCCGGGAAAGCCATCGCCTGCTGTTGCATCATGGCAGTCATTTCCTGGAGGCGTCGCATGGCTTCCGGTAGAAGTACCATGGCTGGAGGGGTAGATTGGGGATCGTCGGATTTTAATGATTGGGTTTTGATGTTGATGTTGGGATTATTGAGGGCCTTTTCAAAGATTTCTTTGATTTGCTCACTGCGGGATTTGTTGGTGGCGGGGTCCACAATGTCGCTGGCTTTATCCTCTTCAATCAAACTTTGATCCAGTTCTGAATCTACCCGGGAAAATTTGACGTCACTGTATTCTTTTTCTAGGAAAGGAATGAAGTAATTAGTGTCAATGAAAGAATCCATAAATAGGACCTCAATACCCTGGTTTTTATACAGTTCCACATAGGTGGCTTGGGTAGCTTGATCGGTGCAGTAAAAAACTCGATTTTCGTGGCGTTCTTTATTGCGTTCCAAATAACGTTTCAGGCTGGTGTAACCTTCTTTTTCGTAGGGATTAACCCCGTCACTCTGGTTAGTTTCAGCCCAGGCATCACCATCTTCGGTCAGAACTTCTACCTTTGGTTCCGTACTTTCTGCTGTGGCTTTATAGGTGGTGCGGTAGAGCAATAAATCTTCTACTTGTTGTTTGAATTTATCTTCCCGCAGGGAACCAAATTTGACAAAGGTACCAATGTCTTCCCAACATTTGAGATATTCTGCCGGATTTTCGTCGTACAAAGATTTAAGGCGATCGCCAACTTTTTTGGCAATGTAATCAGCAATGCGACGCACAGTGCGGTGATTAGTGAGGGCACTGCGGGAAACGTTGAGGGGAATATCGGGACTATCAATTACCCCCCGGAGCGGCATCAAAAATTCGGGAATGACTTCTTCGCAATGGTCACTGACAAAAACTTGATTGCAGAAAAGTTTAATTTGCCCTTTGGACACATCCACATCGGGGCGTAATTTGGGAAAATAGAGAATACCATTGAGCAAGAAGGGATAATCGGTGTTTAAATGCACCCACAACAGGGGATCTTCCTGGAAAGGGTAAAGATAGCGGTAAAACTCCAGGTAATCTTCTTTGGTTAAATTTTGGGGTGATTCCTTCCAGATGGCCCGCTGTTTATTTAGCGTTTCCCCTTCAAAGCGGATGGGCACTGCCATAAAGTCAGAATAGGTTTTCACCAATTGCCGGATGCGACCAGTCTCCAAATATTCCTGTTCATCGTCCAGCAAAGTTAGGGTGACTGTGGTTCCTACCTGCTGACGATCGGAATCCGTCAGTTCAAATTCCGGTGAACCGTCGCAACTCCAATGCACCGCCTGGGCCCCCTCTTGGTAAGAAAGGGTGTCAATTTCCACTTTTTGGGACACCATGAAAGCGGAATAGAAACCCAAACCAAAGTGACCAATCAAATCATTGGCAGACTTTTGGAACTTTTCAATGAACTCCTCCGCACTGGAGAAAGCCACTTGGTTGATGTACTTTTTCACTTCATCGGCGGTCATGCCAATGCCGTTATCGGTAATAGAAAGGGTTTTATTCACCTTATCCACTACCAGTGTAATTTGGGGATCGGGCACTTCTCCAGAGCCGTCGCTGGCAAAAGCAGCCATTTTCCGTTTACTAATGGCATCAACGGCGTTGGAAATTAATTCCCTTAAAAAGATTTCATGGTCAGTGTAGAGAGACTTTTTAATAATCGGGAAAATATTCTCGGTATGGATTGTGATATTGCCTTTTTCGAGTACTGCCATAGGTCTTTAGATTTAATGTTTAGGATTGTTAGGAAATTTAGTGGATTAGCAAAACTTCCAGGAACCTAGTCAGCTCCCCAGATTTGCCCAGCGCCCCAGCAATGGGGGTAACCCCATCATCATACGAAGCCAGGGACAGTTTACTCAGCGGCAGTTTCCGACCTTTGCCATTTCGGTTATCCGTACCCCCACAGTGATCTGACAACTCAGCTCCGAATCCCAACGGCGATCGCCATTCTTGCTTGGGGCATTAAAACCCGCTGGTTAGCCGGAATTTCCGTCCAGATTCCCTTTCCAGATGTCCCCCTCGGTTCTAAACTTGACTTCGAAGTGTGTTGTTGGCAATCGAGAGGTCTGCTTGTGAAACGTGTCTTAGCGATTATCCTGGGCGGTGGGGCCGGGACCCGCCTCTATCCTTTAACCAAACTCAGAGCCAAACCCGCAGTTCCCTTGGCCGGAAAGTATCGCCTCATCGATATTCCCGTCAGTAATTGCATCAACTCAGAAATCGTTAAAATTTACGTCCTTACCCAGTTTAATTCCGCCTCCCTTAACCGTCACATCAGCCGGGCCTATAATTTTTCCGGCTTCCAAGAAGGATTTGTGGAAGTCCTCGCCGCCCAACAAACCAAAGATAATCCTGATTGGTTTCAGGGCACTGCTGATGCGGTACGGCAATACCTCTGGTTGTTTAGGGAATGGGACGTAGATGAATATCTTATTCTGTCCGGCGACCATCTCTACCGCATGGATTACGCCCAATTTGTTAAAAGACACCGGGAAACCAATGCCGACATAACCCTTTCCGTTGTGCCCGTGGATGACAGAAAGGCACCCGAGCTGGGCTTAATGAAAATCGACGCCCAGGGCAGAATTACTGACTTTTCTGAAAAGCCCCAGGGGGAAGCCCTCCGGGCCATGCAGGTGGACACCAGCGTTTTGGGCCTAAGTGCGGAGAAGGCTAAGCTTAATCCTTACATTGCCTCCATGGGCATTTACGTTTTCAAGAAGGAAGTATTGCACAACCTCCTGGAAAAATATGAAGGGGCAACGGACTTTGGCAAAGAAATCATTCCTGATTCAGCCAGTGATCACAATCTGCAAGCCTATCTCTTTGATGACTATTGGGAAGACATTGGTACCATTGAAGCCTTCTATGAGGCTAATTTAGCCCTGACCAAACAACCTAGTCCCGACTTTAGTTTTTATAACGAAAAAGCCCCCATCTATACCAGGGGTCGTTATCTTCCCCCCACCAAAATGTTGAATTCCACCGTGACGGAATCCATGATCGGGGAAGGTTGCATGATTAAGCAATGTCGCATCCACCACTCAGTTTTAGGCATTCGCAGTCGCATTGAATCTGATTGCACCATTGAGGATACTTTGGTGATGGGCAATGATTTCTACGAATCTTCATCAGAACGAGACACCCTCAAAGCCCGGGGGGAAATTGCCGCTGGCATAGGTTCCGGCACCACTATCCGCCGAGCCATCATCGACAAAAATGCCCGCATCGGCAAAAACGTCATGATTGTCAACAAGGAAAATGTCCAGGAGGCTAACCGGGAAGAGTTAGGTTTTTACATCCGCAATGGCATCGTAGTAGTGATTAAAAATGTCACGATCGCCGACGGCACGGTAATCTAGGGCCAGTTTCTTTCCTCGCACCATAGCCATGACCGCTCCCGTTAAAGCAGTAAAATCCCTGAGCCAAAAGTTTGCCCCCCTCCGGTCTGTCCTGGATCAATTGGACGGCCTGGGCATTCTTGCCTGGGGGATTTTGATGCTCAAGTACTCTTTTTCTGGGGAATTGGGTTTACTCATTCATCCCAACTATTTTGGGTTGGTGACAGTGACGGGGTTCGTCCTATTGTTTTTGGGCGGCCTGCGATTGTTTCAAACCGGCAGACGTTGGTTAAAGAGAGCCCGCCGCAGTGGCAATGGTAACCAAGACAGTGTGACCCACGTAACGGTTTTACCCCTAGGACTGGGCACTGCCCTGTTGTTAGTTACCGCTGTGATGGGGCTTTTTATTACTCCGTCCGTTTTCAGCAGTCAATTGGCCATCCAACGGGGCATTAGTATGACTTTGCCCCCCACCCAAACCCAGATATCCAGCTTTGCCTCCCAGATTAAGCCGGAGGATCGCACCCTAGTGGACTGGGTCCGCACCATCAGCGCCTATCCAGAGCCTGACGTTTACGCCGGCCAAAAGGTTGATGTAACTGGCTTTGTCGTTCACCCTGAATACTTGCCAGATAACTACCTCCTCATTAGCCGCTTCATTCTGACTTGCTGTGCAGTGGACGCTTATCCTGTGGCTTTGACGGTCCGTTTAGAAGGTTCCCGTAGTCAATATCCCCCCGATACTTGGCTAACCATCCAAGGACAAATGGTGGCCGCAACCTTACCCAGCTCAGCGGATCAGGGCAGACAAGGGGCAGAAAAGCGTCAGGTTGTGGTGGAAGCTCAGTCGGTGGAAGTGGTGCCAACTCCGGCTGATCCCTATAGTTACGCCGATTGAACCATTGACAAAGGAACCTAATCTGTTCCGAATCCATCGATACAAAAGCGGGAATTACGTCAGAAACGATTAGCGATTCGCTAAGATAACTCAGCATTGTTACGTAAATGTGTTGACCAGTATGAAAGGTTTGTCTGGGCTGTTACAGTTTTTCATCGGCTTTATTTTGGGGGTAACCTTGTTTGTGGGGGGAATTTCCCTAGCCGGTTATCTGGTTTTTAATCGTTTTGCGGCCAGTCCGGAAAAGCCTTTATTTCCCGAAGAACAAAGTCAGCCCCAAGATGACCAGCCTTCCCCCACAGGGACAGAATCGCCCCAAGCATCACCGTCACCAAGTCCTTCCCCTTCCCCCACAGAGGAACTTCCCTCTGGGGCCTATAAAGCCAAGGTAATTTGGAATGGAGGCTTGAATGTTCGTACCGAGCCAGATCGGGAGTCTGATTCCCTTGCTACGATCAACTACAATGACGAAGTGGTGGTGCTGGCAACCCAGGGGGAATGGTCTAAGTTGAGGCTGTCTGGAGGCACAGAAGGATGGGTGAGATCGGGCAATCTGGAAAAACTCCCAACACCATAGCTACTCTCGGAGCAGAAACCCAGGCAAAGAAAAATAAAATAAAAGTTGATTAATTCCGACCATCCAAACATTTAGGGGCAGGACATTGTATTGCATTGGTTTAATTAGTGGCACTTCCGTGGATGGCATTGATGCCTGTTTAGTCGACATTAGTGGGTCTGGATTAGACCTCAAGGTTGATTTGTTGCGGGGGGAAACCTACCCTTACCCCGATGCATTGCGCCAGGAGATTTTAGCTTTGTGTGCAGGAACTCCCGTTAGTCCGGAGGCGATCGCCTTTTTGGATGACAGTATTGCCAAGGAATTTGCCCAGGCGGCCCAGCAAATTCAACAATCTTTGCCCCCAGCGGATCTCATTGGTTCCCATGGCCAAACTATTTTCCACCGTCCCCCCAATCCAGAGAAAGCCTTTTCCCTCGGTTACAGTTGGCAGTTGGGCCGGGGAGAGGCGATCGCCAATTTGACAGGCATTACCACGGTGAGTAATTTTCGGGCGGCGGACATTGCCGCAGGGGGCCAGGGAGCACCATTAGTTTCTAAAATCGATGTCTGCCTGTTGAGCCATCAAAATGAACACCGCTGTGTGCAGAATTTAGGTGGCATTGGTAATGTGACCTATCTCCCTCCCCGCAGTCAGACAAATTGGCAGGAAAAAATTTGTGGCTGGGATACGGGGCCCGCCAACGTCCTAGTTGACCTGGCAGTGCAAAAATTTACCCAGGGAGAAAAAACCTATGATCAGGGGGGACAATGGGCGGCCCAGGGTAAGCCCCGCCAAGAACTGGTAGACCAATGGTTACAAGAACCCTTTTTCGAGCAATATCCGCCTAAATCCACCGGGCGGGAATTGTTTGGGGCGTTGTACCTCGATAACTGTTGGATAGAAGCCCAGCGCCATGGCTTGAATGAAACCGATTTTTTGACCACTCTGACAGAATTTACGGCCCGCTCTGTAGTGACTGAATACCAAAGATTTTTACCCCAACTGCCCGATCGCCTGTTACTGTGTGGCGGTGGTGCCCATAACCTCTATCTGAGGGAGCGGCTCCAATATCACTTAGGCTCCAACACAAAAATTCAGCGCACCGACGATGTTGGTCTGAACAGCGATTTCAAAGAGGCGATCGCCTTTGCGGTGCTGGCCTATTGGCGTTTCCAGGAGCAATTTCCAGGTAATGTCCCCCTAGTCACCGGTGCTAGTCAAGATTGTCTGTTGGGGGATATTCACCTTGTCCCAGTTGGTAGTTAAATAGCTCCAAAGAACTACTTCACTTTGATCTTTGATTAATTGTTGGTAGCTTCCGCCAATTCCGCCAGTCTCTCCTGTTGATCCTGGGAAATGCAAGACTCGATGATAGTGTGAATTTCCCCTTCCAGAGCCGTGTTTAAATCAAAGTTGCGTCCCAAGCGGTGGTCGGTAACTCGATTATCTTTGTAGTTATAGGTGCGGATTTTCTCCGAACGGGAACCCGTACCCACCTGCGATCGCCGATTGGAACTGATGGCATCATTTTGTTCTTGGAGCATCATGTCATAGAGCTTGGCCCGGAGAATTTGCATCGCCCGTTCACGGTTTTGGAGTTGGGAACGTTCTTCGGTGCAAAAAATCCGAATACCTGTGGGTTTATGGAACAGATCCACCGCCGTTTCCACCTTGTTAACGTTCTGTCCACCGGCTCCACCGGAGCGAGCCGTACTCATTTCAATGTCTTTGGGATCAATTTTTACTTCCACATCATCCACTTCCGGCATGATGGCCACCGTAGCCGTGGAGGTATGCACCCGACCCCCAGCCTCCGTCACCGGCACCCGTTGCACCCGATGCACCCCTGCTTCAAATTTCAACTGGCTGTAAACCCGGTCCCCTTTAACTTCCAGAATGGCTTCCTTAAAGCCTCCCATATCTGCTAAGGACTCACTCAGCAGACTCACTTTCCAACCCTGACTTTCGGCATACCTGGTGTACATACGTACTAAATCTCCAGCCCAGATACTAGCCTCATCTCCCCCGGTGCCGGCGCGGATTTCCAACATAATATTTTTCTCATCGTTGGGGTCCTTGGGCAGAAGGAGGATAGTTAGGCGCTTTTCCAACTCCCCAATGGCATTTTCCAGTTCCTCCACTTCCAACTGGGCCATTTCCCGCATTTCTGGGTCATTGCCAGATTCTTTGACAATTTGTCGGGCCCCTTTTAAATCTTCCTGGCTTCTTTTCCAAGTCTCGTAGGTATCAACTGTTTCTTCCAAGGACGAGCGGGCTTTGGCTACCCGTTGCAATTCATCGGGGTTGGTGGCAATGTCCGGATCCGCCAGCATCCTAGTCAATTCCTGATAGGTCTGCTCCACAGAAGCTAGTTTGTCTAAGAGGTACGTTTCCGCCATGGTCTGCCTTGGGTCAAAATGCTCAGTCTTCTATTCTAACTCCCCCAAGACCCCCCTGCTTTTTCCCCTTGCATTGATCGCCAAATGGTTAGTCCGCATCTTCAAATAAAAGCTCTTCTAGAATATGTTTGAGTTCATCATTGTCGGGGTGCACCAACTCAATTTGTGTTTCACTAATGGCTTTAGCAAGAAATAATAAAGGCGCTAGGGGAGTGTAAATGCTATAGCGTTCTTCCTCGTGGTAAAAACTAGCCAGGAATTGCAATTCTTCCTCTTCCATTTCCCCAGCCGGATCGTTCCCTTCAATTTCCAGGGTGAGAATATCTTCATCTTCAATGGGGGGCAGTTCACCACTGACGGTGAGGGTGTAGGCAGTGTACTTCAACGACAAATCTAATTCTGCCAGTACGGCCTTAGCATCTGCAAAAATGCCACTAATTTCTTCTTGGTCCTCTAGTAAAATTGCCTCAGCATCTTCTGTTTCATCGTCATCTTCTTCCCAGGCAATAATTACCACCGGGATGTCAACGGGCATCAATAATAAGTATTGAGCGTCCTCTTGTTCGAGGGAGTTTTCCACGTAGCAATCTAAAGGCCGCCCCGCTTCATCGTAGAGCGTTATGCTATCGCTTTCATCCGGTTCATTTTCTTGATTAAACAGATAAGCAGACATATAACTTAATAATGTTATTGAGTATTAAGAGTATCACGGAAGAAGCAGATATTTAAGAAGAGAACTCAATCAAAGTTTAGATGATCTAGCCAATTAGTTTTTTCAATAATGTTAACTCCGTTGATATCCGTAAGATTATATTGCAATGGGGTAATGGTGATGAAGTTATCTTGGCTAGCCTGGACATCAGTGGGAATGCGGCGGTTGAGACGGAGATAGTCTGGTTGGGGAATTTCTTTTACCCTTTCCCCCGCTAGCCAGTAGTAGCGTTTTCCCCGGGGATCATACCTTTCTTCAAAGGTTTCGCTATAGCGTTGCAGTCCCTGGCGGGTGAGTCTAACTCCGGCAATCTGCTCCGCTGGTACCGCTGGAATATTGATGCTAAATAAGGTCGGTTCCGTCAATGGCGATCGCCAGAGGTGTTGGACAAAGCAATTGGCAAAGTCGGCGGCGGGCTGAAAATCGGTGGCGGTAAAACTGACCAAACTCAAAGCAATGCTAGGAATGCCCTCGATCAACCCTTCCATGGCGGCGGAAACTGTACCGGAATATAAAACATCAGTGCCGAGGTTAGCACCGTGGTTAACTCCGGAAAGGACAAAATCCGGATAACGGGGCATCACCGCATGGAGGGCAAACTTCACACAGTCAGCGGGGGTACCGGAACAGGACCAAGCCTTGATGCGAGGATCAAAAACATCCTCCACAATGCCCGCTCGAATGGGTCGATGGAGGGTCAGACCATGGCCGGTGGCGGATCTTTCCCGGTCAGGACAGACCACTGTGACTTCATGGCCTGCGGCGACTAGGGTGTTGGCCAAGGTACGTACCCCTTGGGAAAAAATGCCGTCATCGTTACTGACAAGGAGATTGAGGACCGGGGATGGGGTCATAGGACACCAAAGAATCGAGATTGTGCCTGCCAGCCTTAACGATATCAGGCTATGTCCCGCTTAAACTCTGATTCTTACCAGGTAACTCCTGGGCTCCATGGGGCCACAACCAGGCAGTATTTTGTTCCTTTGGCCAATGGGGCGATCGGGGAAAAATGGCTTGATCTGGCATTTACGAGAAAAATTTTTATTTTTTAATGATTTATTTTTTCCTATTAAAATCTTTTTTTTACCTTTGGAAACCAACTGCAATCTGAGAAACCATCTTGTTTTTTTAAAGAAATATTATTAATCTGAAATTCAAGGGAAGTTAATCAATGCCAATAATTATCTCGCATTATTAATCCCCCTTTATCTATCTGGTTGAGTTGGATTTAGCTGATAGTTTATCACCAAAATAACAAGCAAAATCAAATCCAAGCTTAAACCCAAAATCTTACTTCGTAATTATTCGCTATGACTACTACCCAATTAGGATTACAGGAACAAAGCCTGTGGTCACGGTTCTGTTGTTGGATTACTAGCACTTCTAATCGCCTTTACATCGGCTGGTTTGGGGTGTTGATGATCCCCACTTTGTTAACCGCTACCACCTGTTTTATTATCGCTTTCATCGCCGCTCCCCCGGTGGATATTGATGGCATTCGGGAGCCCATTGCTGGTTCTTTACTGTACGGTAACAATATCATCACTGCCGCCGTAGTGCCCAGTTCCAATGCCATTGGCTTGCACTTTTACCCCATTTGGGAAGCCCATAGCCTCGATGAATGGCTTTACAATGGTGGCCCTTACCAATTGATTGTTTTTCACTTTTTAATTGGGATTTTTTGTTATCTCGGTCGTCAATGGGAATTGTCTTACCGTCTAGGAATGCGTCCTTGGATCTGTGTTGCCTATAGCGCCCCCGTCGCCGCTGCCACTGCTACTTTGTTAATCTATTCCATTGGTCAAGGCTCTTTCTCCGATGGTTTACCCCTAGGCATCAGTGGTACTTTTAACTTCATGTTGGTGCTGCAAGCGGAACATAACGTATTGATGCATCCTTTCCACATGTTAGGGGTAGCTGGGGTGTTTGGTGGGGCTTTGTTTGCCGCTATGCACGGTTCCTTGGTTACTTCTTCCTTAATTCGAGAAACTACAGAAGTTGAATCCCAAAATCAAGGTTACAAATTTGGTCAAGAGGAAGAAACCTACAACATCGTTGCTGCCCACGGTTACTTTGGTCGCTTAATTTTCCAATATGCTTCCTTTAACAATAGTCGGGCTCTCCACTTCTTTCTGGGAGCTTGGCCAGTGGTAGGCATCTGGTTTGCCGCTTTGGCAGTTTGTTGTTTCGCTTTCAACCTCAACGGTTTTAACTTCAACCAATCCATTCTGGATGCCCAAGGCCGTCCCGTGAGCACCTGGGCCGATGTGATTAACCGTGCCAACATTGGTTTTGAGGTGATGCACGAACGCAACGTTCACAATTTCCCCTTGGATTTAGCTTCCGGTGATGCCCAAATGGTGGCCCTGAACGCCCCCGCCATTGAAGGCTAGTGCCATTGCCATAACTGCTTTCGGTTAGACTTCGTTTCATTTGGTTAATCAAGGGCACTCTCGCAATGGGGTGCCTTTTATGGTCCAAGGTTAAAGTTAAGCCAGTAAAGTTTAAGTCTATTTCTAGGGTGAAATGTAATGAATCAATTTAGGGACTGGGGTTTTTCCACTGATTGGTGGCAAGGCAAAAAAGGGGAATATTGGGTACTTGGGCAAACAATTCTCTCCGTTGGATTTGTACTGTTACCGGTTTATACTCCTACTAATTTACAGTTACTAGCTGAACAAAATCAGTGGATTGCCTGGGCTGGTACTCTGTTTTTTGGCATGATTGCGGCAGTTTTGCTGATTGGGGGGGGTCTGCATTTAGGGGAAAATCTGACTCCCTTGCCCCATCCTAAAAAGGATAGTCAATTGGTCACCACTGGTATTTACAGCATGGTCCGTCATCCCCTCTACGGCGGCGTGGTTTTTCTGGCGATCGCCTATGGCTTTTGGCAATGGAGTTTGACCCATTTAATCGGAGCAGTGGTGTTATTTATATTTTTTAATCTCAAAGCTAATCGGGAAGAAATTTGGCTCCAAGATAAATTTAACGACTATGGCAATTATCGAGACCAGGTGAAAAAGCTGATTCCTTGGCTTTATTAAAGGAATATGAAGAAAAATATGGGAAAAAACTATGTGGGATGAAAGATTTAGCCAGTCAGAATATGTTTACGGTACAGAACCGAATGATTTTTTGGTCAGTGTGGCCAATCAAATTCCCCAGGGAAAAATTCTTTGTTTAGCAGAAGGAGAAGGTCGTAATGCTTGTTTTTTAGCAAGTTTGGGTTATGAAGTGACCGCGGTGGATCAATCTTCGGTCGGTTTAGCCAAAGCAAAACAATTAGCCCAGGAAAAAGGTGTAAAAATTACCACTGTCCAGAGTAATTTAGCCGATTTTGACATTGTCGCGGATGCCTGGGAAGGCATTGTTTCCATTTTTTGCCATTTACCTTCTAGTTTAAGACAACAACTTTATCCCAAAGTTTATCAAGGCTTAAAACCTGGTGGAGTGTTTATTTTAGAAGGTTTTGCTCCAGAACAATTACAATACAACACCGGTGGCCCAAAGGATTTAGATCTATTGCCTAAGTTGGAAACGTTGCAGAGTGAATTGCCGAGTTTGAATTGGCTAATTGCCAACAATTTGGAACGAAATTTAGATGAGGGAGCTTACCATCAAGGGAAAGCCGCCCTAATTCAGCTATTGGGACAAAAGTAAACCACAATCGAATTTAATTATTCCATTTCCATGGCATCAATTGTTTTCCGCTACCTTACTGTTCTCGTTTTTTCTCTTTGCTTAATGGGGTTTTTTTCCCCGCCGACCCTGGCGGCAGGTTCTCCTCCCTTGCTGAATTCAGAGCTCAATCCCCAGACTCAAACAATGGATTTGGCGATCGATAGCTTTTTAGATTCTATCCCTGCCAATTATTATGCTATTCGTACACCGGCAGCCCTGAAAAAACGATTAGATGATGCAAAAACTACCTTAGTGGATGTGAGGGAAGTTAAGGAATATCAAGCTGGACATATTCCCGGAGCAATCAATATTCCCTTGCGGACTTTAAGCCATAATCTGGCACAGATTCCCCCAGACAGAAAGGTTATTTTTTACTGTTCCACTGGCTACCGTTCCGCCATGGCGATGATGGCTTTAAACCTTTTAGGCTACGAAAATGTTCTGGCATTTTCTCCTAGTTTTACTGGCTGGCAAGCGGCAGGGGAAGCAATTGCCAAAGCTTGATTAATGAATCCGACGAAATCTTCCTTTGTGCATAGTTAAATTACCCCCTTAACAAAAATTTATTGTTATAATAAAAAAAGTAAAGACAAGAAGAATAGTTTCAATATTTTATCCTTTACTTAATTGCGTAAGGATTTCAATTAATCTTAGGAAGAAATTTTTCCATCCCCCATACGGAGATTATAATCATGGCTACTAACATGGGTTCCATTGATCGTTTGATTCGCTTAGTTATTGCTTCAGCTCTGCTCTATCTTGGTCTTTTTTTCTACTCCGGCACTAGCCTGGGACTTGGACTTACTGCCGGAGGCGGATTGATGCTATTTTCCGCTACTTTTGGCTTTTGTGGGCTGTATAAATTGCTCGGCATTAGCACCAAATAGATCCGTATTTTGACTGTTACTGCTCACATTGTTTTGTTCTTTTCTCACCCTATTTAGCACTAATTTAATCATGGATAACACACAGGCGATCGCCCCCCCTTCCTATTCCCGTCGTCAATTACTCAACTTTTTAGCTGGCACCACCGTTGCTGTCACCGCCAGTGCAGGAGCCTACGCCATGGGGAAATTCTTTGTGCCCCCGGCTGAAAAAGGTGGAGCCGGAGGAGGCATTATTGCCAAGGATGTTTTGGGTAACCCCATCCCTGCTTCCCAAATTTTGGCGGAAGCTCCCGGCACCAGGGCTTTAGTGGCTGGTTTGGCTGGTGATCCCACCTATTTGATTGTTAAAGAGGACGGTAGCCTCGACAGTATCGGCATTGTTGATAGTTGTACCCACCTGGGTTGTACTTTTCCCTGGAATGGCAATGATCAAGAATTTCAATGTCCCTGCCATGGTTCCCGCTACCATCCCGACGGCTCTGTGGCCCGGGGGCCCGCTCCTTTGCCCTTGAAAATAGTGCAGGTGGCCGTGGTAGATGATCAAATTTTCATTTCCCCTTGGACAGACCTGGATCCCCGCACGGGAGAGAAACCCTGGTGGGTTTGATAATTTTCAATTTTTGGCCAACAATCTTCAAAAGCTAAACTATTTTGGTCTTGTTAACTTATGTGGATTAGTGCCACCGTTGCGTATATTCATTACCTCAGTTTTATGGTTGCCTTTGGGGCATTGGTTACGGAGGCCCTGACTTTGAAAAAAGACCCTAATCTGGAGGAGTCCTGGCGATTGGTCATTGCCGATGCCGTTTATGGGCTGTCCGCCACGGCCGTCTTGGTTACGGGAATTTTGCGGGTGATGTATTTTGGCAAAGGCACGGATTATTACCTGAGTCATCATATTTTCTTTGCCAAAGTGGGACTATTCATCGTGGTGGGGTTACTTTCCCTCTATCCCACTTTCTCGTTTTTGATGTGGATTAAAGCCCTACGCGATCGCCAGGCTCCCGTGCTGGAGGAAGGCAAAGTGTCTGTATTGCGGTGGTTGATTCGGGGAGAATTGGTTGGATTGGCCCTAATTCCCTTCACTGCCGCTCTGCTGGCTAGAGGTTTATAACAGTCAAGGGTGAATCATACCTAGGAACTAGGTCAATTAACTCCTGGTCATTGTTAGGGATGCCAATTGGGACCATCCCTGGGCTAGAATATCGCTCAGACTCACACCTCCATAGTTCTAAGCTTGTTTGACTTTGCCCTAACCTGAATAAACCGCCGTTGCTTGGTGGCCTCGCCATGACTGACTACTCCGCCCTTGATAAATCCTCTTTCGCTGCCAGTGAGTCTGACTACATTCAAGCAGAGCTAATGGCCGAGGAGGAAACTGGCCCTAGGGTGAGCTATGACCCAGGGGAGTCTAGCTTGGCCGCCCTAGAGCCGCCCCTAGAAGCAACAGGAAGTTTTGAGTTTAATTTTATTGACCGCCCAGTCCCCCAAGAAGAGGTACAGGGCACCCATCCTGCGGAAGAAGTTCTTACCCGTTTATTTACCCCTTGGAGTTTGGCGGGGTTGTTGATGTTGGTGGTGGCCAATGGACTGTTAACAATTTATGGTTTGACGGCTCGATCGCCGGGACCGACGATGGCGATCGCCCATTTTGACGGTTTGCCCCCCATTCCTCCTGGCTTACCTCCAGTGGCCGATGCTGGCCCTGGACTCAATCTACAAAAGCTCAGCGAAATGGCTGTGGTACGAGATCCTCAACCTACGGCTCCTTCTGCTCCCCAGGCGATCGCCAGTCAGAATGTGCCAAGTAACCCTCCCGCCGCAATGGTTCCCCAGGCCCAGCCAGTGCCCATGGCCGGCTACAGCCCCTATTTAAATGCTCCTGGTTACACAGCCGCCGTTCCCGGTGCCATTACCCCTCCCCAATCCGTGCCTTCAGGGCAGCCACTGCCCACCATTGCCATTCAACCTATCCGTCAGGCCCCCACCCCTCCTTTACCCCCTCCCCCTCCGCCGCCGATAAATACGGGCATTGGTAATGGGATTGTTTCCCCACCGCCAGTGGCCAGGGCCGATTACGGTAATCAGGTTAGTGCTGCCCCTAGTTCCTCCTCTGCCGGTGGAGCCACTGTGGAGTCGCAAATGTATCAACAGTTGCCCAGTGGATCTGCCCCCAGTGCCGTTGCCAGTAGTCAATCTCCCAATCAAAAAAACTTTCATCAAGTGACAAGAACTTATAATCAGGGAGGAAGCGCTAGTGAGCGGGAAACTAACCCCGCCACCCAACAGTTAGTGCAGGAATTGGAAAGCCTTAACCAGGCTCCCTATTAGGGTTGGCCCTCTTTGTCATGGAACTTTTTAATCGGGTTGGACGGGTGTTGAAATCCCAGTTAACCCATTGGCAACAGCAACAGGAAGCGCCGGAGGATCTCCTCGAACGTCTATTGGGCGAGATGGAGTTGGAGCTGATCGAATTGCGGCGGGCCTTGGCCCAAACCATTGCTACTTTTAAAAGTACGGAACGACAGAGAGATGCTCAGCAGTTAATTGCCCAACGCTGGTACGAAAAGGCTCAGGCTGCCCTGGATAGGGGTAATGAGCAATTGGCTAGGGAGGCCCTTGGGCAAAGACAGTCCTATCAGAGTCATACGGAAGCCCTAGGTAAATCCCTCGGGGAACAACGGGCCCTGGTGGAACAGGTGCGGGGACAATTACAAAAGCTGGAGCGCAAATATCTGGAGCTGAAAAGTCAGAAAAATCTTTACCTCGCCCGCTTAAAATCGGCGATCGCCGCCCAAAAAATTGAAGAGATTGCGGGCAATTTGGACAATGCCAGTGCCAGTAGTTTATTTGAGAGAATTGAAACCAAAATCCTGGAGTTGGAAGCGGAACGGGAATTGCTCAACCCTCCCCCATCCCCGCTAGATAAAAAATTTGAGCAGTGGGAGGAACAACAGGCGGTGGAAGCAACCCTTGCGGCCATGAAAGCTCGACGCTCTCTCCCTCCCCCTTCCTCGTAAAAACCATAATTGCTAACGATAAATTAGCTGTCAAAATGACCAATCTTCCCCACCAATGTGAGCAAATTTTTCTCTTGGACGGTGGCCTGGAAACGGAAATGATCTTCAACCGAGGTTTTGATCTACCTGCCTTTGCTGCCCATACCCTACTGTCCGATCCCCTGGGACGGGAAGCGTTAAAGAACTACTTCCATGGTTTCTTAGATTTGGCCAAAGAAAAGCAATTTGGCTTTTTGATCGACGCACCCACTTGGCGGGCTCAACCATTTTTTGCGGAAGAGTTGGGGGTGAGCCTGGAAGAAATTCGGCAGGCTAATTTTCGAGCGGTGGAATTTGCCAGGGCACTAAAACAGGCTTATGTTAACGAGATCCAGCCCTTGCTAATTAATGGTTTGATTGGTCCCTGTGGAGATGCCTATGGTGGCGAACATTTCAGCAATGCGGAGGCAGCCCAAGTCTATCACCGGCAACAAATTAGCTGGTTAGCGGAGGCCGGAGTCGATCTATTGGGAGCATTTACCCTGACTAGCGTTAATGAGGCGATCGGTATTGTCCGGGCTAGCCAAGAATTTTCCTTACCCGTCTCCATTTCTTTCACAGTGGAAACGGACGGTCGCTTGCCTACGGGGACGGCCCTGTCGGAGGCGATCGCCATTGTTGATGAAGCTACCAATCAGGGAGCGGCATACTTTATGGTTAATTGCGCCCATCCCGACCACTTCCGTGCCGTAATCAGAGAAGAAGCTTGGCTGAGTCGCTTGGGGGGTTTTCGCTGTAACCCTTCCCGTCGTAGTCATGCCCAGTTAGATCAAGCAAATTTTCTCGACATTGGTAACCCGGTGGAATTGGCCCACTCCTATTGGACGCTGAAACAAAAAGTCCCTTCAGCCAATGTTTTTGGGGCCTGTTGTGGTTCTGACCTCCGGCATATCAGAGAAATTGCCAAGGTCTTTGACGAAAAAATCTCGAAGATTTAAAAAACGTCTAGAACTGTCTGCGGGCAAAAATCAGATTTGCCAGGGTCAGCATCAGCACGATGTAGAGAATGCCATAGAGAAGGTTCGCCCAAAGTTCACCGCTGGCGGGCAGAATTCCATACACCGCCTCATTTTTCAGGTTAAATCTCTCCAGGTTAGGCAATACCAGGTAGAGATATTTGGTCAGGGTTTCGATGTTGGCATTTTTGGTAATTTCCCCCAATTTAAGCAAATCACGACTGATATGCCCCATAAAATACACCCCAAAACTGAGCAGGGTGGCCAAAATTGAACTGGTGAATACCCCAAATAAAATGGCGATCGCCGTGAGAACTGCTAATTCTAATAACAGAAAAGCTTGGGAAATGAGAATGGCAGTGGGGGAAAAGGGGATTTTGGCCCAGGCCAACATGACCAAGTAAATGCTGGTCATAATCACCAACATGGCAGTCAGCACCCCCGATAATCCCAGATGTTTGCCGATAATAAACTCACTGCGGCTGAGGGGCTTGGGAATGAGCACCAACACCGTGCGCTTATCAATTTCTTTGTTAATCAAACCTGTACCGACAAAAATCGCCACGATCGCCCCCAACAGGGAAGTGGCCGCTAAACCGAGGTCGAGGAAAATTTTGCCATCCGCCCCAACGGAAATTTCTGGCAGGATCCGCAGGGCTAAGGCCATTAAAATGGCGAAAAATCCGATCACATAAAGAATTCGGTCCCGAATAACTTCCCGAAAACCATTGGCGGCGATCGCCCAAATTCTGAAAATATTGACCATAATTTTTCAGTCAATCCACTTAAATCGCAATGATCCTAACGATCAATTAAATAATAAAAAACCCACCGAGCTCGAACAAGATGGGTCATGGCAAAACTTCTATTCTCAAAGCGCTGGCATAAACCAGACCTATTCCGCCGCTGGGACGCCATCCAATAAACCATGGCGATCGAGCACTGCCTGTAACTGAGACTCCTCATCCTGGGAAAGGGAAGTTCTCAGCACTTTACCGCCGTATTTGCTCACATCGGCCAAAACCTTATCGGGGGTAACTTTTTTGACTAGGACAAATAGGGCCGAACTACCGGGGCACATGGTTTCCCCCAGTTCCCGCATAAAATTGTCATCTACACCAATGTCACTGAGGGCACCGGCCAAGGCACCACTGGCAGCTCCCACCGCAGCTCCCAACAGGGGATTGAAAAATAAAATACCGATCAATAAACCCCAAAAGCCGCCACTAACGGCGCCGGAACTGGTGAGATTAATGGCTTGCTTGAGCTTGACTTTGCCCTTTTCGTCTTTGACCACAACGGCGGCATCTTCCATTTCGATCAAATGCTCTACTTGTAGCTTGGCCAGGGCAAGGCGTACTTCCTCTGCCTTGTATTCATCATCGTAGCCGATAACAATTAAGTCACTCATAAAACTTTACTGAAAATAATTGGTGATTACTAGGCTCCATGGTAGCAGTTGGGTTCAATCTTGAAAGTTGGGGTAACCGTCAATACAACATTGGCTCCATGGCTGGTCAATCCATTACAATTTGGGTTATTCGGTGACGCCCCAACCTCCACACCTCCGTTAGATCCCATCTGGATAAAACTAATAAACTCTATTACCCATGATTAAAGCCTACGCTGCCCTGGAAGCCAACGGAAAACTCCAACCCTTTGAATACGACCCCGGTGCCCTGGGTGCTAATGAGGTGGAGATTGAGGTGCAGTATTGTGGGGTGTGCCACAGTGATTTGTCCATGATTAATAACGAATGGGGCATTTCCAATTACCCCCTAGTGCCGGGTCATGAGGTGGTGGGTACTGTGGCCGCCATGGGCGAAGGGGTGAACCATGTTGAGGTGGGGGATTTAGTGGGGCTGGGTTGGCATTCGGGCTACTGCATGACCTGCCATAGTTGTTTATCTGGCTACCACAACCTTTGTGCCACGGCGGAATCGACCATTGTGGGCCACTACGGTGGCTTTGGCGATCGGGTTCGGGCCAAGGGAGTCAGCGTGGTGAAATTACCTAAAGGCATTGACCTAGCCAGTGCCGGGCCCCTTTTCTGTGGAGGAATTACCGTTTTCAGTCCTATGGTGGAACTGAGTTTAAAGCCCACTGCAAAAGTGGCAGTGATCGGCATTGGGGGCTTGGGCCATTTAGCGGTGCAATTTCTCCGGGCCTGGGGCTGTGAAGTGACTGCCTTTACCTCCAGTGCCAGGAAGCAAACGGAAGTGTTGGAATTGGGCGCTCACCACATACTAGATTCCACCAATCCAGAGGCGATCGCCAGTGCGGAAGGCAAATTTGACTATATTATCTCCACTGTGAACCTGAAGCTTGACTGGAACTTATACATCAGCACCCTGGCGCCCCAGGGACATTTCCACTTTGTTGGGGTGGTGTTGGAGCCTTTGGATCTAAATCTTTTTCCCCTTTTGATGGGACAACGCTCCGTTTCTGCCTCCCCAGTGGGTAGTCCCGCCACCATTGCCACCATGTTGGACTTTGCTGTGCGCCATGACATTAAACCCGTGGTGGAACAATTTAGCTTTGATCAGATCAACGAGGCGATCGCCCATCTAGAAAGCGGCAAAGCCCATTATCGGGTAGTGCTCAGCCATAGTAAAAATTAGCTCTGCAAAGGTTGCTTCTGGGTCCGTGGAATGGTCAAACGGAGTCGATCTCAGTTTTGATACGCTCTATCTGGAAAGCTTGACATTCGATGGGGTGTGAGATTCAACGGGCTAGGCAAAACCCCTGACAGATAGCCGAGGCAAAGGATTTCGGCAGTGTTAAAACAAACAATTCTGACCAAGACATTACTGCTAGAATGGCACATTGAACCAGTTCTTCAGGTAAAAGCAGTATGGGTCGCGCCAAGAAAGTCGTTCTCGCCTATTCCGGTGGGGTAGATACATCGGTTTGTATTCCCTATTTGATGCACGAATGGGGCGTTGAGGAAGTTATTACCCTCGCGGCGGATTTGGGCCAGGGGGATGAACTGGGGCCGATCCAGGAAAAAGCCCTGCGGTGTGGTGCGGTAGAATCCTTGGTTATTGACGGCAAGGAAGAATTCGTTAAGGAGTATGCTTTTCGTTCTATCCAGGCCAATGCTCTCTACGAAAACCGTTATCCCCTCTCCACAGCCCTAGCCCGGCCCTTAATTGCCAAAATGCTGGTGGAAGCGGCGGAAAAATACGGTGCCGATGCGGTGGCCCATGGTTGTACTGGTAAGGGCAATGACCAAGTGCGGTTCGATATCAGCATTATGGCCCTAAACCCCAATTTGAAGGTGTTGGCCCCAGCCCGGGAATGGAAAATGAGCCGGGAAGAAACCATCGCCTATGGGGAACGGTATGGCGTAGAATCCCCCGTGAAAAAGTCTTCCCCCTACAGCATTGACCGCAACATTCTCGGCCGTAGCATTGAAGCGGGGCCTCTGGAAGACCCCATGACCGAGCCCACGGAAGAAATTTATCTGATGACCAAGGCGATCGCCGACACCCCAGATGAACCGGAATATGTGGACATCGGCTTTGAAAAAGGTATTCCCGTTAGTTTGAATGGGGTGATGCTAGACCCCGTTACCCTGGTGGAACGCCTGAACGAAATTGCGGGGAACCACGGGGTAGGCCGTTTGGATATGGTGGAGAACCGGGTGGTGGGGATTAAATCCCGCGAGATTTACGAAGCTCCGGCTTTGCTAGTTTTAATTGATGCCCACCGGGATCTGGAAAGTTTGACCCAAACCGCCGATGTTACCCACTATAAAAACACCGTCGAAGAAATTTATAGTCAGTTAATTTACCGGGGATTATGGTACAGCCCCCTCAAAGAAGCCCTGGATGCTTTTATTGTCAAAACCCAGGAACGGGTTACGGGCATGGTGCGGGTGAAATTCTTCAAGGGCAATGCCAACGTTGCCGGTCGTAAATCCGATTACTCCATCTATGATGCGGAATTGGCCACCTACGGCATGGAAGACCAATTCGACCATAAGGCGGCGGAAGGCTTTATCTATATTTGGGGCTTACCCACCAAAGTTTGGGCCCAGAAAATGCGCGGTTAAGTCCTCACTGCCCTAGTTTTTCCTCCATTACTCGGAAATTCTAGTTCTTTGAACAATTGCCAACTAGTTAGACCCCGATCGCCAGGGATATGAACTTTGGACTGTCGGGGTTTTTGCTGTGGCTAATATGGTGCAGAAGCTCGGGACTGTGGAACAAATTACGGTTAAAATTTGGACTGTTGCTTTTTCTTTCTTCCCCATGCTGAGACTGATTACCGACTGTGATGGCCCGATTATGGATGTTTCTGATCGGTACTATCAGGTCTATCAGTACTGTCTTGAGCAGGTTAAATTGCCTGGACAAGATCTTAATGTATTGAGTAAAGCAGAATTTTGGCAAAGGAAACGGAGTAAGGTGCCCAAGGCACAGATTGGTCTGGACTCTGGCTTAACTAAGGAGCAAACGGAAGAATTTGTCGCTATCCGCAATCGCACCGTCCATAGCCAGCCCTATTTACCCTATGACCAGCCCCTGGCTGGAGTGGAGGAAATATTACAGGACATCAAAGACCGAGGCATTGATCTGGTGCTAATGACCATGCGGCGGGAAAGTGAACTGCAAGAAGCCCTAGACCGCAATCACTTTAACCATTTTTTTCCCATTGATCGCCGTTATTGTTTGGCTAATGATTATGTCAAAACCGGCGACACTAACGATAAACCCCGGTTGATGGAACGGGCCCTAGCGGAATTACCTCCGGCGGATAGTGTGTGGATGGTGGGGGACACCGAAGCGGATATTTTGGCGGCCCAGCGGGGCAATCTGCCGGCGATCGCTGTTTTGTCTGGCATTCGTAACCGGGAACAATTGGAACGTTATCAACCGGATTTTATTGTGGACAATTTAGCCGAAGCAGTGAATTTGTTTTACCAACACCATGGGGTTGAATAGGGATTAGTAGCAGTTGAATAAGTTTTGTGCCAACCCCTAGAAATCCAGTTCGCAAATCGTCCATACTAAATACTAGGGACTAACTAAGGCCCTGGTGGGGAGTGAAAATCAATAACACCAAAGCACCGAGTTGAGATCCTAGGAGCAAAATATGATTACCGTCGCACGAAAAACTACCATAACCTTAGGGCTAATGGCGATCGCCGTTAGTTCAGTGTGGCCAGCCCAAGCCCAAATGATGACCGAAGAAAATCTTAATCCCTTGCCCCAATCGGAAGGCAGTGCGGCGGATTTGGCCGGTATTTTGCCCAAGGATAGTGCCCTTTGGCTGGGAGGCGTGGGGGGAGAAGGGGATATCGATGCCGAGGGAGACTATAGTCCCTACGAAATCCGTTCCGACCAATTTGAAGGACAACTAACGGAAATGGAGGAACAGCAGTTACTAGAAAGCTCCCAACTACGCTTGGGTGTTGGCAGATTCTAGCCATTTTTGCAGTGTAGTTCTCTAATCTGTTTCTCCTTCACTTAATCCGGATACCAAATCGCCTCTACTTGTTTCACCAAATCTTCAGCCCAGGCAGTGGAAGGTTCCGATTCAACATCAGGGTTTAACAAAGTCACATGGCCCAGCTTCCGACCGGGACGACAGTCTCCTTTGCCGTACCAATGGACGTGGCTATGGGGCAGAGCGGCTAGTTTATCCAACTGTTGCTGATAATCCCCTGTAGATACTTCGTAGCCCAATAAATTCACCATCACCGCTTGGCCGCAACGCAAAGCCGATGAACCCAATGTTTGCCCAGTTACCGCCTGCAGTTGCAGAGCAAATTGGGAAGTGTGGCAAGCATCTAAGCTGAAATGGCCAGAGTTATGGGTGCGGGGGGCCAACTCGTTTACCAGTAACCTTTGCTCCGGGGTAGGGGTTTGGGTAGATGCTGGTAATAGAAAAAACTCGATCGCCAAAATACCCACGTAATCTAAATGGTTGAGAATGCGACGGCAGTAATCCTGGGCCGTGGCGGCAATGGCGGCATCAATGGGGGCAGGGGCCACCACCCAACGACAAACCTGGTCAATTTGCTTGGTTTCCACCACTGGGTAAATTTCCATTTCTCCCCTGGCATTGCGGACACCGATAACGGCCAATTCCCTTTCGTAGGGGACAAAACTCTCCACCATCCAACTACCGGGGGGAGCTTTACTTAAATCTGGTAAATCCGCTGGGGAATTAATAATTTGGGTTCCTTGGCCATCATAGCCATGGCGACGGGCCTTTAACACCCAGGGAAAATCGGGCAATTGGGCGGGCAACGATTCCAAAGCCCAAAAATCCGGTACGGGTAAACCGAGGTTTTGCAAAAAATGGCGTTGTTCCCATTTATCCAACAAAGGAGCGAGGGCATCGAGGCGGGGATGAAAAGTAATTCCTTGTTGGGCTAACTTTTCCAGGCTGGGCAGATCGACAAATTCATTTTCAAAGGTGATCACCCCACAGTGCTCTGCTAACTCCCTAGTTCCTTCCCCATCGGCGATCGCCGTCAATACCACTTTGTCCGCCAATGCCACGGCCGGATCACTTTCCCCAGGGGTTTGCACTGCAAGTTTTAATCCCAATCGGGGGGCTTCCTGGGCCATCATCCAGGCCAACTGTCCACCACCAATTACCCCCACTGTGGTTAATTTTGTTTCCATTGAGCTACAGACTACCGCCTAATCAATGGCGAAGTTTACAAGTTTACGTTTACGTCCGAAATTTCGCCGAACATCCTAGGAACAACCTAAGGATTCCCTCGTACTGATGCCAGTTTTGGGATTCACCCCATCCGCCACTTTACAAAGAGCTGCTATCTGTTCCGTGTCCAACACAGCGAGACTAAAATCAGCCCCTTGGATTTTGGCATTTTTAAAAGAAGTCCGGAGCATAATCGCTTCGGCTAAAATGGCGTTTTCCAAATTAGCCCCATTGAAACTGGTCAAATAGGTCAAACCATTGGTCAAATCCACCCCCTTCAAGTTGGCATCGGTGAGGTTAGCGCCATTAAACACTGATCCCCGCAAATCCATTGCTTCAAAAATGCTGCTGGTCAAATCCACATTGGTGAACTGGGCGGTGAGCAGGTCTTGGTCCCGAAAATCCGTTTCCGCCAACACCATATTTTCGAAAGCTGAAGCTCCCCCGGTTACGGAAGAAGAACTAGCGGCGATCGCCGGGGCAGACCAAATCAAACAAGCCACGGTGAGCACAACAAGGAAGGACTGACGAAACACTTTCAGCATTGGGGAAGCGATGACCTGAATTCAATGTGGCATAGACACCAACTAGATTATCAGTAATCAAGGCGCGGGCATACCCCCAATGGCAGGGAGAGGTTATGTTCCACTGATTTCCTCGGCGGCAAGAATTGGTAATCGACTCCGGAAGTAACTCATTCAACCAAAGATTTGTCCGGGTAAATTAAGTCTGACCTTGCTATGATCAGGGATGTCTTTTATCTTCTTTCATTAAATATGTACTATTTGCCCCAGCCTCCCTATTTTTTAATTGCGGTAGGGCTTTTTGTTGGGATTACCTGTGGCGCGGCCTTTGAAGCCACCTTAAAACAGAAAGTGAAGCTTTGGTTAAATACCCCCGCCAGCACACTAGCCGACCTGGATTTACAACTACCTTTCATGGGTATTTGTGTAGGGGTTTGTGTATTCCTAGCTTCTGGAGTGCAAATTTTTTTGGGTAATGGTTGGATTTCCTACGCCATTTCTTTGCCCATTACCGTTTTTATTGCAGCATTGGTGTGGCGACAATTAGATAGCTTACTAAAACAATTAAAAAGCGGTGGATCTGCGGCCATTGATTTAGATATTTTCTAGCTAGTGAGAAGGTTTGCCACAATTTTGTTATGGATGTTATGGATTTACCTGTTCTCGGCTCCACCCTATTTTTTACTATTTTTTCCCTAATTGGCTTGATATTTTTCATTCGTTCTTCAGTTAAAGACCGGACCCAAAGAATCCGGGCTTGGATCGATAACCCCGAAGCGGGCATATTGGATGAAATCAAAACCTATTTCAATAACCGAGCCTACCGCATTACCAACATTGACCCAGTCCAACAGGCAATCACCTTTGAAGGTAATGTACAAGCTAGCCCCTTTCTGGCAGTATTTTTGAGTCTGTTAGCTGCCCTAGGACTGCTCTGTTTAGCCTTGGTGTTAGCGGTATTTTGGCCCCAACGGGGTTTTCTATTTTTCTTCCTACTGTGGTTAGCGCCCTTAGCGGGAACTTTCTATTGGCAAAAAGCGGCCAGGGTAGAAGCAATTACATTGGAAGTGGGAGATCCGGATCAACCTTCCCATCCAGGACAATATCCCCTAACTATCACCGCCCATCGGGACGAGTTGCGGGAACTGCAAGCTCAATTTCCTTTGGATTGGCAAGGGGGAAGTTCCCATTAATATCAGCGATATTTAGCGATATTTTGGGAGATTTTTCCAATATTACCTGGTTATTCTTTCAATATTTGTTCCATTAACGTTGCTTGCTAACAACTAAATTTCAAATCCATGGGCTTAGCCGTTGACAGTAATTTAATTGGTAAAATTTTGGCCCCTGCCCTGAGGCTCTGGCTCCGCTCCCAGGTGGAAACAGTGGAGAGTTTGGAACTGGAAATTGATGGCAAAGACCGACAAATTTTACGGGGCTATGTGCCTAGGGTTGCCCTTAGTAGTGACAGGGCCATTTACCAAGGTCTACAACTAGGACGGGTGTTACTGCGGGGAGAAAATATCCGCATTAACATTGGCCAGGTAATCAAAGGCAAACCCCTAAAACTATTGGAGCCAATTCGGGTTAGCGGAGAGTTACAAATTTCCCAAAGCCATCTGCAAGCATCCCTAGCTTCTAATTTACTTGCCAGTGCTTTTGAGGAACTATTAGTAGCTTTGTTGGCAGAACAGGGAGTGGAAAATCCCCAGGGCAAGTTGAAGAATTACACTTTCCATTGGCAGGCGATCGCCTTAGAGCATCAATCTTTTCAGCTCAAAGGTGAAGTGCAAGACCCCCAGGGTCAAAGCCATGAGCTTTTGGTGCAGGCCCGTCTACAGTTGGCCAGCTCCAAAACCCTACATCTAGAAGACATTACCCTACTAGGATTACCGGCGATCGCCAACCGAAAGTTAGAGCGTTTGACCGTTGACCTAGGGGAAGACGTGGACCTTGAATCCCTCGATCTAAACAATGGCGAGCTTTTCTGCCTTGGGCGGGTATTAGTCCGCCCTTGAACCTTGGCAATCCGTCGGTAAAGTTGTCATTTACCCCCTAAATTCCCCAACATTTGGTGATTTGTATTTAGTTTCTCCAAACTTAGGGAACCAAGGGGCGTTCAAACAATTTATTAAACGTTGGAATAAACGCTGTTTCTCAAGATAGTGTAACCCTTGATTAACTCTTGAATACCCCGTCCCAAAGACCAGTCGGGAGTAAAGCCAGTGCTCAAAATTCTTTGGTTAGAAACAATGTAATCCCGCTTATCCGGATCCTCCCCGATGGGCGCTTCTAGATACACAAAATTGGGCAGATATTTACGGATTTCTGCACAAAGTTCCAGTTTGGATAAATTAGCATCCTCTAAGCCAACGTTATAGGGCTTACCCTTCATGGATTCAAAATTTTCCAAGCCATGGAGAAACACCTTGGCCACATCCCGGATATGAATATAATTGCGTTTAAAATGACCTTCAAAAATAACCACCGCCCGGTCATAAAAAGCACGGTAGACAAAGTCATTGACCAACAAATCCACCCGCATCCGGGGAGCCATACCAAATACTGTCGCCAGGCGAAAAGTCATACTGTTATCCCGGGCTAACACCGCTTTTTCCGCTTCCACCTTAGTTACTCCATAGAGGGAAATGGGTCGCAGGGGACTTTCTTCGGTACAAAATTTACCCTTTTCCCCAATGCCATAGCCACTATTGGTAACTGGCATCAAAATCCGCTGTTGGGGGCTGGCTAGTTGACAGATCATTTCCACCGCCGTCTGGTTAGTGGTTTTAGTGCCAATTTGATCGCGACTGCACAGGGGAGCTCCCACTAGGGCCGCCAGGGGAATTATGACATCGGCGGTTTTTAGCTGTTCTTTAATCAGGTCTTCCTTGCGGCAATCCCCCCGGATAACGTTAAAAGTTTCATACTGACAGCATTCCGCCAAGCTATTTTGCTGGAACATGAAGTTGTCTATCACCGTTACCTGGTATCCCGCCGCCAGCAAAGTGGGGGTCAGGACAGAACCAATGTAGCCACCGCCACCGGTAATCAAAATTTTCATAATCACTCCTCCATGTTCTCTTTAACTATTTTTGAGCAAAAAATATCCGTTCCCAGTAAAGCAAAAAAAGGGCAACTTGCCAGAATTATTGGGGAATGGTGAGAGCATCGTGGCGTTTGACCTCCTCCAGGTATTGCCCGATCGCCTCGGAGGTTTTGCCCATATAACGCACCACCCCCCGGTCTAACCAGATAGTGGTGGGACAGGCATCTTGAATAAAGCCCAGGCTATGGGAAACCACGAGAATCGTCGTATTGTGTCCCCAGAGCTTATCCATTCGGGCTTGGGATTTGTGCTTGAAACTTTCATCCCCCACAGATAAAACTTCATCCAAAATTAGAATATCCGGTTCCACATCGGTGGCAATGGCAAAACCCAACCGGGCTGACATCCCCGAAGAAAGGGACTTCACCGGCATATCCCCCAACGTTTGTAACTCAGCAAAATCCAGGATAGAATCCACCCGCTCCAACATTTCCTGGCGGGAAAATCCCAACATCACACCGTAGAGAATAATATTATCCCGCACACACAAATCCGGGTCAAAGCCAGCCCCCAGCTCGATCAATGGTGCTATTTCCCCCCTCACCCGCAAACTCCCAGCAGAGGGTTCCAAAATACCGCAAATTACCTTGAGCAGGGTGGATTTCCCCGAACCATTGGAACCAATAATGCCAACTTTCTCCCCCGTCACCACCGTAAAATCTATATTGTCTAGGATTAGCTTACGGGAGGGCTTACGATACTTACCCTCAATGAAAGATAGTACGGTGCGCTTCAGGTCGTAGGAAAATTCCTCCTGGGTTCGACGGTACAAAGAAACTTTATCAAGACGAATAACTTCAGACATCTAAAATTAGCTTTACAACAGATCCATGAAATTCTTTTGCCAGGAGCGAAAGCACAACCAACCCAGGGCCAATAAAATTAAACCATTTAATAGTCCATGAACAATCAAACCAGACTCGGGCAAATCCCCCGACAGGGAAATTTGACGAATACTGTCAATGATCGGTAACAGGGGGTTGATGACCAAAAAGCGGCGCACTTGTTCCGGCACAATTTCGGATGGATAGAAAATGGGAGAACCGATCCAGAGCATGAAGGTTACTAGCTCATAGAAGTAGGGCAAATCCCGGAAAAATACGTAAAGGGCACTGACAAAAAAGCCTACCCCGGTGCACACTAGGCTCAGAGCCAACAAAGGAAAGAAAAGAGAAATGGCGTTAACAAACCACCAACCAGATTCCCAAGACTTATAAATGGTGACGATCGCCAATAGGGGTAATGGCCCCACCACAAATTGGAACACGTTGGCGACGATCATGGAGAGGGGAAAGACACTGATGGGGAGCTTGATTTTATTCATGAGTCCCCCGCTGGCCACCACACTCGATAAAGCTTGGCTAGTGGAAGCAGAAAAAAAGTTAATCACTAACAGCCCCGTAAAGGCCGCCAGCACATAGTTCAGGGCAGACCCATAGAAGGAGGCAAAGGCCGCTCCGAAAATAGCCGCATAAATCCCTGTCATAATCAAAGGGTTTAGCAACGACCAGTAAACCCCCAAAAAGGAACCCCGGTAACGGCCTTTCAGGTTGCGCTCCACTAATATCTGTAAAAGTTCCAAGTAGCGCTGAATCGGGGACCAGTTCACCCTTGTCGGTAGCGAAAGAGCCATAAAAAATTCTAAAAGATTGCGGGGCGGCGCCGAGCTAAACAAGAATTGTATAGAGTTGTGTGACCTTTGTCGAGATGACAAGAACAAGAAAACTATGTAAGAGGGACTTTAGTAGTCCACCTAAATTACTCTTGGTTGATCAAGACTGCCCAAAGAAACTGGGTTAGAATAGGTCGGTTCACAATTTTCCTTACTGCCCAAATTCCATGGTTGTCAGCACCGTTAATCCCACAGCGCCCATGCCTGTGACCCCCATTTTTAACCCCACTGGCAACGATTCCGTCGAGAACCGCACCATTTGGTTTGGCAACACTACCAACTTGATGCAGTTGAATGATGTCCGCTACAACTGGGCAGTGGGATTGTATCAACAAATGCGGGAGAACTTTTGGATTCCCCAGCGCTTAGACATTACCCAGGATGTCACCGATTACTGGAATTTAACCAACGAAGAGCGTTATGCCTTTGATGGTATTTTGTCCTATTTAACCTTTCTTGATTCTGTTCAAACCTGTAACATTCCCCATTTAAAAAGTAGCGTTACCGCGCCGGAAATTAGCCTGTGTATGGCGGAGCAAATTTCCCAGGAGGGTATGCATAACCAAAGCTACCAGTACATGATCGAGACGATTATTCCCACGGAAAAGCGGGATAAGGTGTACGAATTTTGGCGCACAGACCGGGTGTTAAAGGAACGGTGCGAGTACATTGCCATGCTCTACCAAAAATATGTCGATCATCCCACCCAGGAGAATTATTTTATTGCCTTGATGGCGGACTATTTGCTGGAAGGATTATATTTTTACAACGGTTTTATTTACTTCTATAACCTTGCTTCTCGTATGTTGATGCCGGGTTCTGCGGACATTTTTAAGATGATCAACCGGGATGAGTTGAGTCACGTGCGGCTATACCAAAAGCTAATTCCCGAAGCCATGCAGGTCTTCACCCACTCCACGGATCAGATTTATGAAATGTTTGATAAGGCGGTGGAGTTTGAATGTCGCTGGACTAACCACATTGTCGGTAATAATATTCTCGGTATTACGGAATCTAGTACGGAACAGTACACTAAGTATCTTGCTAATAGTCGTCTACGGGCGATCGGTTTAGATCCCCTTTACACGGATGCTCGCTACGGGAAAAGTCCCTACACCCACTTGGAGCGTTTTTCCGACACGAAAAAAGAGGCTCACACTAAGGCGAATTTCTTTGAAGCAACGGTGACTAGTTATGTGATGTCTTCTGGGGTATCCGGTTGGGACGAAATTTAGGGCATCACCACTGTCCCTGCTTTCCCGTCAATAATGTCTAAGGCTTGATCAAGTTTGCCGATGCCACACCATTGCCCGGTGGTTTCTACAAAGCGACAGGCCGCTTCTACCTTTGGCCCCATGGAACCCGCTGCAAATCGGTAACGGCGTAGATTTTTCGGGGTGGTTTGCTCAAAACAGTGAGCGTAGTTGGTGCTCCAATTTTCATACACACCATCGACGTCCGTTAGGAGTAGTAAACCTTGGGCTTGGAGATTTTGCGCCAACAGAGCAGCGGCTAGATCTTTGTCAATCACCGCTTCCACCCCTTGCAATCCTCCGGCTTCATTAACCACCACAGGAATGCCACCGCCCCCGGCACAAACCACTAATGCGCCGCTCTTCACCAACAATTGAATGGTGGGTAGCTCAATAATCCTTTTGGGTTCTGGAGAAGCCACTACCCGGCGGTATCCCTGGCCGTCGGCGGCGATCGCCCAACCCCTTTCCTGGGCCAACTGTTGAGCTTGTTCCAGGGTATAAACCGGGCCAATGGGTTTGGTGGGTTGCAAAAAAGCTGGGTCCTGGCGATCGACCACAATTTGGGTCAATAGGGTGACCACATCCCGCCCAGGTAGTTGATTGCGTAATTCCTGCTCCAACAGGTAACCGATCATGCCTTCCGTTTCTGCCCCTAACACGTCCAAGGGATAGGGCTTACAGGATTTTTCGCACTCCCCCTGTAGGGCCAGTAACCCCACTTGGGGGCCGTTGCCATGGGTGACAACGACGGGATAATGCCGGGCAATTTTGGCGATCGCCAGAGCGGCAATGTGAATGTTAGCTTTCTGAATTTCCGCTTCCGGAGGTTGGCCCCTTTGCAGTAAAGCATTTCCGCCCAAAGCAATGACAATGGGTCTGGTGTTTTGGTTAGGAGAATTCATTGGCTTTGCTCCCTAGCCCCCGACGGGCTAAAAACAAATCCAAAGCTTTACCTAATCCCGGTTCTTTCGCCTCGGCGTAATCATAAAAAACCCGCACCAATGGTTTATTCAATGGGATTAATCGGCCCAGATCACTGGGGGTACCGGATACCACCACGTCAACTTCAGCGGCATTGAGGGTATCCGCTAAAGCTTGTAATTGGGCGGGGAAATAACCCATCGCGGGCAAAATTTTCGTTAAATGGGGAAATTTAGCATAAACAGCGGCAATTTCCGGCACAGTGTAGGGTCGAGGATCAACTATTGTAATGTTCTCAATTTCCTTCACTGCCTGGTAACCAGCACCGTAGTCCATGCCCCCGTGGGTAGTAGTGGGGCCATCCTCCACCACAATCACCCGTTTACCCCGCAGATCTAGGGGAGGTTCCAACCGCAAGGGCGATCGCCCTTGGATAATTTGGGCATCAGGGTTTAACTGGGCAATGGAACTAAGAACCTGGGTGATTTGGGCCACTGTGGCTACATCGGTTTTGGGAATCAGGACAATGTCTGCCATCCTAAGCACCGCTTCCCCTGGATGGTAAAGGCTTTCGTCCCCCGGTCGTAGGGGATCCACAAGGACAATGTGTAAATCCGGTTGCACAAAGGGAAAATCATTATTCCCCCCGTCCCAGAGAATGACATCACTTTCTAAAGAAGCTTTTTCCACAATTAGGCCGTAATCTACCCCGGCATAGACCACATGGCCCGCCAGAATATGGGGTTCGTATTCTTCCCGTTCTTCTACTGTGCAGTCCGCTTGGTCTAAATCTTCCAACTTGGCAAATCGTTGCACCGCCTGTTTTTGCAAATTACCGTAGGGCATGGGATGGCGAATGGCGCAAACCCTCAAACCGAGTTGCCGTAACCGTTGGGACAGCCAGCGACTCACCTGGGATTTACCGCAACCGGTACGCACCGCTGACACTGCGATGACGGGTACTGTGGTTTTAATCATGGTTTGATTTGGCCCCAGTAGGACAAAATCTGCTCCGATCGCCAAACTGCGGGAAGCGAGATGCATGACCTGGTGGTGGGACACATCGCTGTAGGCAAACACAATTTGATCAACCCGATGTTCCCGGCAAAAATTTTCCAACTGCCCTTCTTCAAGGATGGGAATACCGTGGGGATAAAGTTCCCCCGCTAAACTCGGCGGATAACGGCGATCGGCAATGCCCACAATCTGGGTCGCAGTGAAGGCCATCACTTCATACCGGGGATTATCTCGATAAACCTGATTGAAATTGTGAAAATCCCGCCCGGCAGCCCCTAAAATCACCACCCGCCGACGGTTGTCAGTAATTCTGTTTGTAACCATAACCCCTTCCCTCCGGACAATAGGCCACGCCGTCACCACTTCCTACAGGGCAACGTCCGTTCAATCAAATTTTCAACCTTAAACACCAGCTCGAAATATGATTAACCAGGGTATTTTTTCTCTTGCTTTGCATTGATCCCCGGTTGCTTTTCTACCTTTTATCATAAACAGCAACGGGATTATTCCCAGAACCTTTGTTACAATACTTTGCCTGGGAACCTTCTCCCCAATCTTGGTTCGGCCAAAAAATTGCCCATTTTGATGGAGAAAAACCGCTAGGATATGGCAAATTTAAACTTTGATTATTAATCCACTTTTCCTCACTTACTCCCCGAATCATTGCACCATGGCGATCGCCACAATCTTTGCCCAAATCTGGCAGTATTGCAAAAAGCCATTCCTCCACAATCTTGTTCTAGGTTTATTAATCAGTTTGGCGATCGTCCATCCCTTTTCCTTATTCAACCAAGTCCAAGCCCAAAATGCCTTTCCAGAAATCCGTGGAGTTTGGATCACCAATAATGACACCGTTCATTTTTTAGACCAGAACCGCACCACTGAATCCATTAACCTCCTAGCGGATCTAAATTTCAATACCATCTACCCCGTAGTCTGGAACTCCGGTTATGTTCTCTACGAAAGTGAATTTGCTAAAAGGGAAGGCTTACAACCCTTTAGCCCCAGGGGAGATCAAGGTCAGGATGTGTTAGCAGACATTATCGATAAGGCCCATCGGCGCAACATGTTGGTTTTGCCCTGGTTTGAATTTGGCTTTAAGGCTCCCCCGATGTCGGAACTGGTTAAGCGCCATCCCTGGTGGTTTACCCAAAAGCGGGACGGCACTAAAACTTCTGTGAGCGCTGCCGGAGAAGTGATGTGGATGAATCCTTTTCACCCTCAAGTCCAGACTTTTATTACGCAACTAGTCATGGACGCAGTTAATAAATACGATTTGGACGGGGTTCAGTTCGACGATCACACCGCCCTGCCCAACGAATTTGGCTACGACAATTACACCATTTCTTTATATCAACAGGAAACAAAAAAAACTCCCCCCAGCAATCCTAAAGATCCGGCCTGGATTCGCTGGCGAGCCGATAAAATTACCGCATTCATGGTGCAGTTAAATGCCCGCATCAAAGCTGCTAAACCGAACATTCTCGTATCCGTCTCCCCTGCCACCTACAATCTCGCTTACAACACTTTTTTGCAGGATTGGTTGGATTGGATCCGCAAAGGCATTGTTGATGAAGTGATAGTTCAGGTTTATCGTACATCTCTACCCACTTTTACTGAGCCGATCCAGAGGGCGGAGTTTAGGGAATCTAAAACCCTAATTCCCACCGCCGTTGGAATCTTAACCGGATTACCCACTAAGCAAGTGCCCATGCCTTTAGTGAATGATAAGGTCTATGCATCCCGAGCCCAGGGAATGGGAGTTTCCTTTTTTTATTACCAAACCCTCTGGGACATTGCACCGGAAGAAAAAGATGATCGTATTCAATCCTTTCGCCGCCTATTTCCTTTCCCAGCCCCCCGTAGTTTAGTCAGAATTGCCCCGCCTCCCCCAATTACTCCGCCCCCATCTCCCCCTCCCGTTAATAATCCCGCAGCCCCTAACCCTAATCCGGCTCCACCACTCCAAGGCATTCCCATTCCCGTTGAAATGCCCACCAGTTCTGCCCCTAGCAATAATCCTGTTTTGCCGCAGAATGATCCCTTCCCCCCAAATACACCACCACCGACTCCAGTGCCCCAGGAACCAGGCGGTTTTCCACCGGAACCGGTTTTGGACGACTCCATTCCCGTGGATTGGTACTAAATAGTTAATATTTTTTCAACATTATTCAACGGCTTACCCCCTAAACAACTGATTCCCCTTGCCGCTAGCCCACCCTCTGGCAGTTAATGGAACTGGGAAAGATTAGTCCAATAATCATAAATTTGCTTAAAACGGTGGAAAACTTTGCTTTGACCGCCTTCCTTCAGGGGATTTTGGGTGCTTCTAGCATGGCCCTGGGGGCTTTAATTGCTGTGGCTTGGCAACCGGGAAGAAAATTTTTAGCCGCAGTGATGGCCTTTGGTAGTGGCACTTTGATGGCGGCGATCGCCTTGGAAATTGCCAGTGCTGTTTACCGCAGTGGCGGAGTTTTGGTTCTGGTAGGGGGCTTTTTACTGGGGGGAATCCTGTTTATTAGCTTGAGTAAATACATTGATGAACAAGGGGGATTTTTACGTAAGCCCGCCGCTAGCCGTCGCTATGTGGTGGAACATAAAATGCTGGAATCCCATGAGTTGGTAGATTATTTAGCCCACAGTGAAGTGATGAATGCTCTGCCAGAGCAGGAAAGGCATCAACTTGCTGGTCTGCTCACTCCTCACCATGCCTACCCCAGAGAAGTACTTTGTCGGGAAGGGGACCAGGGGGATTATTTTTACTTTATCGGTGGCGGGGAAGCGGATGTGTATAAGGGCACAACCTGGGTTAATCGGCTCACATCGGGCGATATTTTTGGGGAAATGTCTTTACTGACAGGAGAACCCCGGTCCGCTACGGTGGTGGCCGTCACTCCGATGGAACTGTATCAGTTGGATAAGGAAAACTTTGCCAATATTCTCAGTCAATCTCCCCATCTAGCCTTGGCCCTGAGCCGCAAACTCGCCCGCCGTTTACAGTCAGCCACGGACTTTGAGGCAATTGTCCCTCCCGAAGATAAGGTTTCGGTGTTGGAACCACTGGTAGAAGGCGATCGCCAGATGTTGGCCAAATTAGCCCAAAGCTCTGCTCCCATGGCCATCCTGGTGGGCACGCTGTTTGATAACATCCCGGAGGCTATGGTTATCGGCATGAACACCAATGTCACCCCCTGGGGTGGAGCGTTTCTGTTTGCCGTATTTATTTCCAATTTTCCCGAAGCCCTTTCCAGTTCCTTTGGCATGAAACAGGCCGGCATTTCCAACCGAAGAATTTTAACTCTCTGGTTTGGGGCGGTGGTGGCCAGTGGTCTGATCGCCATGGTGGGCTACTCCATTGGCCAAGGTGGCACTCTATTACTGGTGGCGGTGGCCCAGGCGATCGCCGGAGGGGGAATTTTAGCCATGCTAGCCAGCACCATGATGCCGGAAGCCTACGAATTGGGCGGCAGTTCCGTAGCCTATGCCACCATTATTGGTTTTTTAGCCGGGTTTTTGATTTCCGCCTCCCATTTTTGACCATACCCACGTCTAAGAGCCTGTTTGGAAAGTTGAGTTTTGGCTGTTTAATCCCCCCTAGCCCCCCTTAAGAAGGGGGGAACTGTCACAAAAGTACCCCTTTTTAAGCCGGAGCTTTAGTGAGGAGATTTAGGGGGATAAATACCTAGTGTACTTTTCAAACACTTTCTAAAACCGGGAAATTCCCGACCACTTGACATAAGCCACGACCAAAAGCAGAGGCTTTTGGGCAAATGATCGGATTAGCTCCTAAAAATCCCCATCTTCCCCCTGCTCTTCCGCTCCATCCTCTGTTTCCACCGGGAAAACCGCATTAACTAAAGATAATTTTTCCCGCACCTGTTGGTCGATGGTAGCGGCGATTTCAGGATTTTCCTCTAAATATTTCATGGCATTATCCCGACCCTGGGCAATGTTTTCGCCGTTATAGCTATACCAAGCCCCTTTGCGGGTGATGACTTCGCATTTTTCCGCCAGGTCGATGGTGCAACCCATGCGGGAAATGCCCTGGCCAAAAATAATGTCAAATTCAGCGATGCGGAAGGGGGGAGCCACTTTGTTTTTAGCCACTTTCACTTTGGCTCGGATACCGTATTCCCCTTCGGTGCCTTTTTTCAGGGTTTGAATGCGGCGAATATCTAAACGTACGGAGGCGTAGAATTTCAGGGCATTACCTCCGGTGGTCACTTCGGGACTGCCGTAGGTCACACCAATTTTTTGCCGTAACTGGTTGAGGAAAATTACCAAACAACCCGATCGCCCGATATTACCAGCAATTTTCCGCATGGCTTTACTCATCAAGCGAGCTTGGGAACCCACCGAAGTATCCCCCATTTCCCCTTCAATTTCCGCCCGGGGCACTAGGGCCGCCACGGAATCCACCACAATGATATCCACCGCAGTGGAACGCACCAACTGGTCAACAATTTCCAAGGCTGATTCGCCGTTATCTGGTTGGGCCACCAATAAATTATCAATGTCCACCCCCAGGGCTTTGGAATAAACGGGGTCAAGGGCGTGTTCTGCATCGACAAAGGCCGCGACTCCCCCCGCCTGTTGGGTGGCCGCCACCGCATGGAGGGCCAAGGTGGTCTTCCCGGAACTTTCCGGGCCGTAAATTTCCACAATCCGACCCTTGGGCAAACCGCCCCCCAGGGCCAAATCCAAAGTTAGAGCCCCAGTGGAAATGGTTTCAACTCGCATTTGGGTGGCATCTCCCAAGCGCATAATCGCTCCCTTCCCGAAGCTCCGCTCAATCTGGGCTAGGGCGGCGTTGAGGGCTTTTTCACGGTCGGAAATGTTGGTGCTGGCCATGGATGTATGGGGATTGCAGAAGGAGATTCTATCTTAGATGCTCGGGAGAAAATTTTAACTTAATCCTAGGGCCAGGGGCGGTCAAATTGAGCGAATGGATAAAATAGACTAGCTAAAGATCCTAGAACCGAGGTAACGGTGATTGAATTTCGGGAAAGTCTCAAAATGGCCACTAGCATGTTGCTGGCTAATAAGCTTCGTAGCAGTTTGACTATGTTGGGCATTGTCATTGGCAATGCGTCCGTGGTGGCCATGTTGGGCATTGGCCAGGGAGCCCAGGAGTTGGCCACTTCCCAATTGGAAGATTTAGGCCCCAATGTGTTGTTTGTGTTGCCCGGTTCCCAACGCAACCGTCGGGCTAGTTTCAATTTACCGAAAACTTTGGTTTTGAGTGACGCCGAGGCGATCGCCGGTCAAGTGCCTAGTGTGGCCGGGGTAGCCCCCGAAATTAACCGGAGGTTACTGGTGTCCCATCGGAACCTCAACACCAATGCCACCATTGTGGGCACTACCCCCGAATATCCCGCCATCCGTAATTTTTCCGTGGCCCAGGGACGCTTTCTCAACATTTTGGACCTGGAGCGCCATCGCCGGGTGGCCGTGCTGGGCAGTGAAATTGCCGATCGCCTTTATCAAACCCAAACTCCCCTTGGTCAGAATATCCGCATCAACAATATTACGTTTGAAGTCATCGGTGTGATGGAAACTAAGGGGTCTTCCCTGGGCAGTAATCAAGATGAATTTATTTTCATTCCCCTAGACACCATGGTGGCCCAACTGGTGGGGCGGACTTCCCCCTACGGCATTGAATTGAGCTGGATCAATGTGAAGGCTAAGGATGGTGACTCAGTGGGGGCGGCCACTTTCCAAATGGAAAACCTCCTGCGCCTACGGCACAATATCAAAAACGGGGAGGATGATTTTGGCGTTAGTTCTGCCAAACAAATGCTAGATATTGTCAACACTATCACCGGGGGGCTCACCATCCTCCTGGCGGCGATCGCCGGTATTTCCCTGATTGTGGGAGGTATTGGCGTAATGAACATTATGTTGGTGTCCGTAACGGAGCGCACCCAGGAAATTGGCCTGCGTAAAGCCCTCGGAGCCGGGGAACAGGACATTCTCAGTCAGTTTCTTATTGAAGCAGTAATCGTTTCCGCCAGTGGTGGAGTAATTGGCGTCGTCTTGGGCATGGCCATCGTGGCAATCGTGGGTAGTCTTTCCCCCCTGATTACAGTGATTTCCCCTGCCGCCGTGGTGGTTTCCCTCACCATTTCTGGCAGTATTGGTCTATTCTTTGGTGTTGTTCCCGCCCGTCAAGCGGCTAAATTAGACCCCATTGTCGCCCTGCGTAATGCTTAGGAGAACCGATTAGTCGTCTCTGGCTATTGAACTGGTGGGAAAATAATGCTTTGTATTCCTGCGAAAATCCTATCCTAGGCCAAGGAAATACTGCGGGTGCAAGCCCAATTACTAGGCAGAGTGGAGGGCCAACCCATGCGGATTGCTTCAGGACAAATGGTGGTGACGGTTAGCTGACAATCGATCAACTGAAAACCCTCTTTTTCACACTGCTTCAAGCTCTGCTTGAGAATGGAATCATTCTTAAATTCGATGGTGCGATTACATTGCACACAGACTACATGGTGATGGTGATGGGGGGAAGCCTGTTGCAATTCATAGTGCTTGTGCCCCTCCGCCAATTCCAACTCCCGCAGAATGCCCATGCGGGACATCAACTTAACACTGCGATAAACTGTGGAGAGGCTAATCTTTTCCCTTTCTTCTTCCAGACGATGGTGTAACTCCTCGGCACTGAGATGTTCCCCCTCCGGCAAATTTTGAAAAATGGTGAGGATTTTTTCCCGCTGGGGAGTCAGTCGCCAACCACGGGCATTAAGTTCGGCTTTGAGGGAATCGGCGGTGTAGGACATGTTCTATGGGGGCGCTTAGAAGCAGTCTGGGCGATGGGATCCATCATAGTCCCTTGGCTCAGCAGTTGCAATAGTGGAGTCTTATTGAGAATAGATCCTAGAAAAAGTTTTATTTATCTTCCCCCGTCTGAAAATCTGAACCATGCGACCTTCCGCCCTTATTCCCCCCCAGCGTTATTTTGCCTACCTAACGTGGACCGATATTGAAGCTCTGCCGGATAAGGACAAAACCATTATTATTCAGCCCCTGGGTTCCATTGAACAGCATGGTCCCCATTTACCATTGGTGGTGGATGCAGCCATTTCTGAGGGGGTTTTGGGCAAGGCATTGCAAACTTTGGCACCGGAAATTCCGGCCTACGTGCTCCCAACTTTGTACTATGGCAAGTCCAATGAACATATGGGTTTCCCTGGGGTAATCACCCTCAGCGCAGAAACTTTGTTGGTTATTCTCAAGGAAGTGGCGGCGAGCTTGTATCAATCGGGCTTCCGTAAATGGATTTTGCTCAACTCCCACGGTGGCCAGATTCAGGTGTTGGAAATTGCGGCCAGGGATCTGCACCAGATTTATCCAGATTTACAAATTTTCCCCTTTTTTACTTGGCGGATGCCCCATTGTGCGGCGGATTTACTCACTCCCAAAGAGATGACCCACGGTATCCATGCGGGGGATGGGGAAACCAGCTTAATGATGGCCCTCTGGCCTGAACTGGTGCGGGAAGATCGTTTAGTAAAGGAATTTCCCCAGGGCATTCCCGCCGATGATGAACTTTTGAGTATGGAAGGAAGTTTGCCCTTTGCTTGGTTAACCAAAGAAGTGAGTCGCAGTGGGGTGATGGGGGATGCCACCGTAGCCACCAAAGAGAAGGGAGAAGTTTTACTAGATTGTTTGGCAGATGGTTGTCGTCAGGCGATCGAGGCAGTGTACCATTTCCAACCGCCTAGTCTGGACAGGAAAGGGTAAGGGAGACCAACTCCTGGGGGATAATGGGGGATGGAAAAATTACCAAGAGGAGAAGGCAATGGCCCGTTTAGCCCTGCTGAGTGTGTCCGACAAAAGTGGCATTGTGGAACTGGCCCAACGGCTAGTGAATGAATTTCAGTTTGACCTGATCAGTAGTGGTGGTACTGCCAAAACCCTCAAAGAAGCTGGGGTTCCTGTCACCAAGGTGAGTGATTACACCGGGGCACCAGAAATTTTGGGTGGACGGGTCAAAACGTTGCATCCCCGCATCCATGGGGGTATTTTAGCCCGGCGGGATTTGCCCAGTGACCAGGCGGATTTAGAAGCTAACGATATTCGTCCGTTAGATCTGGTCGTGGTTAACCTTTATCCCTTTGAGCAAACCATTGCTAAACCGGGGGTCACCGTTGCTGAAGCAGTGGAACAGATTGATATTGGTGGCCCGGCCATGATTCGAGCCACCGCCAAAAACTTTGCCCATACCACTGTCCTCACCAATCCCAACCAGTACGAAGCCTATCTCCAAGCTCTGCAGGAACAGGGGGAAATACCCTTGGCTTTGCGCCAACAATTCGCTGGGGAAGCCTTTGCCCTCACCAATGCCTATGACCAGGCGATCGCCAATTATTTCAGTGGTTTAAGTGGGGACAGTGCAAACCAATTTGGCCTTAGCGGTACATTGCGGCAACCGTTGCGGTATGGGGAAAATCCCCACCAAAGTGCAGGTTGGTATCAAACTGGGCGGGAAGCCACCGGCTGGGCCAAGGCCGAGAAACTCCAGGGCAAGGAACTGAGCTATAACAATTTGGTGGATTTGGAAGCAGCCCGGCGCATTATCAACGAATTCGATGTCAGGGAACCGGCGGCGGTGATTTTAAAGCACACTAATCCCTGCGGTGTCGCCCTGGCCCCCACATTGGTAGAAGCCTATCAAAAAGCCTTTAATGCTGATGCCACTTCCGCTTTTGGGGGCATTGTCGCCTTGAATCAACCCCTGGATGGACCCACGGCGGCGGCCATGGTCAAAACTTTTTTGGAATGTATTGTGGCCCCGGGCTGTGATGCTGAAGCCCAGGAAATTCTAGCTAAGAAAAACAATTTGCGGGTATTGATTCTCCCCGATCTGGCCACCGGCCCCAGCCAAACCATTAAGGCGATCGCCGGAGGATTTTTAGTACAGTCAGCGGATGATGAACGGGAAGACCCCAGCACTTGGCAGGTGGTGACGGAAAAACAACCCAGTGGGGAGGAGTTGGCGGAACTAGCTTTTGCCTGGAAAGTGTGCAAACACGTTAAATCCAACGCCATCACCATCACCAAAAATAAAACCACCTTGGGGGTGGGAGCAGGACAAATGAATCGAGTCGGCTCGGTGGAAATTGCCCTTAAACAAGCGGGCACAGAAGCCCAGGGAGCTTGCTTGGCCAGTGATGCGTTCTTTCCCTTTGACGATTCTGTCCGCACCGCCGCCGCCGCCGGCATTACCACCATCATCCAACCGGGGGGGTCCATGCGGGACCAGGATTCCATCCAAGCGGCCAACGAATTGGGCTTAGTGATGATTTTCACTGGGGTGCGCCATTTCCTCCACTAGAGGGCAGGGGAAAAGTCCCCTAGCTTCTCAACTTTGAAGTTGGGGGAAACTGACAAACTTTAAAATTCCCTAGTTTTAGCCGCTCGCTGGAGACCCGAATTAATTTTTAGCAAAACTTTTCCAGGGTTGGCCAATGCTAACCTCAATTGTTGGCAGACTGTTTACCCAACCCAGCTTTTTAGGGCCCAACCCAGCACCAAACCCAGACCGCCAAAGCGGATAATTTGCCAAAACACGTCCCCCATTAACCCCCGCCGTAGGCCATCCCAAAACATTTTTTGCAACTGGCGATCGGTCAATAGTTCACTTTCTAGTTCAAGGGACAACGCTTCCAATTCCGAGCGGATGCGGGCCAGTTCCTGCTCCAATTCGGTCTGGGCTTCTCCCTGGAGCCTGGCTTCCACATCAGTACGATATTCTTGGATTTGTTGTTGCTTAGCCCTTTGGGACTGAACTTCGTCGTAACGAGTCTGCAATTTTTGCAAAGACTGGGTCAGGGCAGCCAGAGCCAAGCCGAAATTGCTATCACTATCTCCGTTCGGTGCGACAAAAGTTTCTTCCATAGCAAATTAGGACGGGTCAGAGTTGGGAATAGTCCCTAGGGTTGTACGGAAGCGATGACAGTGCGGTGTCGAGGGCTATTAGGTTGGATGGTCACCCGATCAAAACCAGCGGATAGTAATTCCTGCTCCACATCCAAAGCAAAATATTGGTCCATGAACGGTTCCGTACTTTTGAGCAGGGTCATAATATGGGGTGGCATAGTCAGATAAGCCTGGGAACGGGGATTCATATCCATAAAAGTGAAATGACCGCCCGTTTTCACTAAACGCCGAGCCTCCCGGAAAATTCGCCTGGTGGGTTCCTGGGGCATTTCGTGGAACAGCAAAAAAGCGGAAACTAGGTCAAAAGTCTGGGCTTTTAATCCAGTGGCCTCTGGTAGGGCATGAACCCAATTGATATCGGTTTCCCTTTCTCTGCCATGGTGATGGGCAAGGGCGACGTAATAGGGGGAGAAATCTAGCCCAGTTAATTTTGCTTCTGGGTAGCAGGCTTGCAAGGTAAAGCTACTCAAGCCCACGGTGCAATGTAAGTCCAGGATGGTTTGGGGCGCTTGGGGCAATTGAGCTAACAAAACATCGTGGTAACTACGTCGTAACTCGGCATCCCCTTGGGCCCCTGCTTCTGGGTAAAGGCTCGAATGGACAGCGTTGGCCGCCACTTCAAATTCAAAGGCTGCGTCCCAACACATGTGCCCCTGGTCATAGCCGTGGAAGGAGGCGTTGTAATAATCGGGATAGGTTAACTCTTCATCCACCACCGATCGCCAATGGCTTTGCCAGTCCTGCTGTTGATAATTTTTTACTGTTTCCCGCCAGGGGATCCCCAATCTTTCTGCCCGTTTGATCATCATGGAGCGGGCTTGCCATTTGGCCACGTTCCACAGGGGCTTGACGGCCAATAAACCATTGACGACCTGGCTCATGGCGGTGGGGGCAGGGGTGGCGGTGCTGACAGTCATGGAATGCTTTAATGGGACTAGGGAAAATTGTCGCTGAAAAATCCAAACCTGTCTAGGCATGGGTATCAAGCGGCGATCGCCTGGGGCAATTTCGGTGTTGAACCATGACCGGTAAACAGTTACACCAGTTGATTGTGGATAAATGGGGTTATTCTTTCGATGTGCAATTGCGACGCATCAAAGACCGCATTTTTCTACAGATTATGTGGCGGTACCTAGAACAGGCTTCCTTTCCCCTCTCGGAAGAGGATTATTTCGCTAATCTAGAGGCGATCGCCCAGTATCTCCAGGCCTGGGGAGGGGGGGAGCAGGTGCAACAGTTCATTGCCCAAACCAAAGAAAAACCCCGCCTAGGCAAAGCAGTTAGTATTCCCCTGGAACTTGGGGCCAGGGCCGCAGAATGGTTTATTTGAAAGCTGGACAAGCTAGGAGCATAGGGCATTGCTATGGTTACCCCACTCAAACTACTCAACAATCGCTACAGAATTATTGAAACCCTGGGCAGGGGAGGATTTGGGGAAACTTTTTTGGCCCAGGACACCCACATGCCCTCCGCCCGGAAATGTGTGATCAAGCACCTCAAACCAGTGCTGGAAAATCCAGAAATTCCCTCATGGTTGCGGGAAAGATTCCATCGGGAGGCGGCCACCCTAGAGGAGTTGGGGGAGAACCATCCCCAGATTCCCCAACTGTATGCCTATTTCAGTGAAGGGGAAGATTTTTACCTGGTGCAGGAGTGGATTCCTGGGCTGACCCTCACCCAAGCCCACGCCCAAAAGGGTAATTTTTCCAGTACAGCGGTGGAGGAATTATTGCTGGGGATTTTGCCTGTGTTGGAGTTTATCCATCAACGGCGCATTATCCACCGGGACATTAAGCCCGACAATATTATCCTGCGGGAAGCTGATGGTAAGCCTATTCTGATTGATTTCGGCATCATCAAAGAAACCATGGGCACGTTGGTTAATCCCGATGGCCGTAGTGCCTATTCTGTGGCGTTGGGTACCCCCGGTTACATGGCTTCGGAGCAAGCCGCTGGACGGCCAGTTTTTTCCAGCGATCTGTACAGTTTGGGACTAACGGCTATTTTTTTGCTCACCGGTAAAACCCCCCAATATCTAACCAGTGACAGCCGCACCGGAGAAATCCTTTGGCGACAGGGGGCTCCCCAAGTCAGTCCTACCCTAGCTAAGGTCATAGACCAAGCAGTGCGCTACCATCCCCGGGAAAGATTTAATTCCGCCACTGCCATGGCCCAGACCCTCCAGGGCAATTTCAGCAATGTGCCCATGACCAAAGGCGATCGCCCGGGAAACACCGTTGCTAATGGCAAGACCAAATCTAATCACCAACCTACGGCCCCAACCCTAGTGGTGGGCACTCCCTACAACGCCAACGACACCCAAGCCACCAAGGTTTACACTCAAGAGTTTACCGGATACACCGAAACCCAGGAGGGTTCACCATTGATGAAATGGGTTGTTATGCCCCTTGTCGTACTGCTAGTGATTGGCGGCGGCATGGCGGCGGGATTTTGGGTTACCAGTCAACGGCGCAATAATCCTCCCCCAGCGGTGGAAGAACCCACAGAGGAAACGCCCATTCCCCTGCCCTCCCTGGAGCCTAGACCCAATTTATTTGAAACTCCTAGCCCTATTCCCACTCCAGCAACCCCTAGCCCGGAACCCACCCCCAGCCCCAGTCCCAGCCCGGAAACCACCTCTAGTCCAACAGAGGATACGATCACTCCCATGGAGCCGGAACCCAGTTTGGACGAACCTGCCCCTATTCCTGAACCTAAACCCAGTCCATCCCCCACCATCAGTCCTCAACCATCACCCACTATTTCCATTCCTGTTACCCCAGCCCCTGTACCAAAACCTAGTCCTTCTCCCACCCCCAAGCCCACTGTTCCTCCCCAGATTTCCCCTACTCCCCAGCCCAGCAATACGGTGCCTGTGATCCCACCACCGGAAAATCCCAGTGCCGAGACTGAGCCCAATCTGCCGGCTCCCCCAGTAGGGGAAAAGCCCATCGACCCCGAGCAAAATTAGGGATTTATACTAAGAATAGAAACTTTGGATGAGCTAAAACCTAGCTCCGTATTTATTTGTCCATTTAGTTCTGTCATTAGTTAACCAATATTAAGCCGAGGAGAGGCCCCGTGAAATTATCCAGCAAAAATTTAGATGCCCGTCTCGACACGGTTTACGATGCCATCGTTTTAGGGGGAGGCATGGGGGGTTTGTCCGCCGCCATCTATTTAGCCCGCTATGGACTGAAATGTCTGGTGGTGGAAAAAGGGCGGGGCCGATCCTTCTGGATGCAGGATTTACGCAACTATGTGGGGCTAGATCCCGATACACCGGGGCGGGACATCATCACCCACAGCACCCAACAGGCTCTCCATTGGGGCGCAGATTTGTTGCGGGGTTATGTGGAAGATGTAACCGATGAGGGAGATACCCTTGCCGTGAAGGTGAAAGTGGGTAAGAAAGATAGTCTTTATCCGATTTTTCGGACTAAATATGTCATCGCCGCCACGGGCATTATCGACAATCTACCCCAGTTGGAGGATATGCAAAATGTTTATGACTATGCCGGTTACACTCTGCACGTTTGCATGATTTGTGACGGGTTTGATATGTGGGATCAAAAGGCTGTGTTGATTGCGGGCACCGAAGGACAAATTAATGCTGCCTTTGTTTTGAATTGGTTTACGCCCTACATTACTGTTTTGACCCATGGGCTTTGCACTGTCGGTGATGAAATGAAAGCTAAGTTAGCAGACCACGGTTATCCTCTCCACGAAGCGGCGATCACCAAATTTTTGGGAGAAGACCACAAAATGAGTGGGGTGGAATTGGTAGATGGCACTGTGGTGGAAGCCACAACGGGTTTGATCAACATGGGTTCTGTGTACCATAACCATTACCTCAAGGGCATTGAAGGTTTGGAATGGGACGGGGAAAATTTGGTCACCAATGACATGGCCCAAACCAGCCATCCCCGGATCTTTGCCCTGGGAGATTTGAAAAAAGGTTTAAACCAGGTATCCGTAGCAGTGGCCGATGGCACCCTGGCCGCCACCCAAATTTGGCGCAACATTCGCCGGGCCAGTGAACCCCGCAAATGGATTCATTAGATAAATTATTGGCACATAAAATTAGTGGACTTTCGCCCTAGCCCGCCGGGAAACCAAGTTTGACGGGCTGTCTTTTGACCCTTGAACGTTATTCTGCCTAGGATAGGGGGCATTCTTTTAGCAGAAATTTACTAAATTTCCCCATGTCCACGGAAAACCCCATCGAAACCAAGTCACCGGAAAACAATCAGTCTTTAGACTGCAGCAGCCCGGATCCTTCCCGTAAATGGTACCAAGCCCGCCTATTTTCCTTTGGCATTACTCCAACGGGTTATGTGGCAGTGGGGGTAGCTCCCATGGGGGTAGTGGCCATTGGCATTGTGCCCATGGGGGTGATTTCCGTTGGCATGGTAGGTATGGGGGCGATCGCCGCTGGATTTGTCACCATGGGGATGGTAGCGTTTGGTGAAGTGAATATGTCCTACTTCGGTGGTCACAAAGGAGGCAAGGGCCATGGTGCAATGCCCACCCAGGAAATGCCCATGACCGATAAACCCATGGAAAAACCCATGGAGCACAGCAATCACTAAAGCTAGAATTGGGAAAACTCCTTCACCCCAGTCACCCCAGATTCTATGCTTTCCTCCCTGTTCTCCGGTGGTTTAACCCTCACTCTAGCCCTTGCTCCTGTGGGGGCATTCACAGTCGAACCGACTCAAATTATTCGAGTTAATTCCCCTACTCTGCAAGCCCAGGCGATCGACCTTAACGAAGTACAACAACAATTGGAGCAAAATCCCCAACTTATTCAACAGGCAGAGCAATTACTGAGGGAAAATCCTGACCTGGTGATTAAAACCATGGAGCAGATATTGAGGAATAATCCCACCATCATTCAAGAAATCCAAGCCATGCCGGGGCTAATGAATGAGATGGCCCGTCAGGCGGGTGGCATTGTTGATTATCTACAAAAAAATCCTGAATTGTTTCGCCAATTAGAACAAATGATAGTGGTACCCCAATAGGAAGTTAGTCTTAACGTTTAATTTGCTTGTTGTTCTAATTTACCTAACATAATTAAACTTTCCAAATCTTCTGTTGCTGTGGGCAAGTGTTTGGCGACCATCATTCTAACTTTTTCGAGTTGAGTATCTGTAGCACCTCCAACCATTCGACTGATGTCAGCTAAATCTTGGCTGCGGCTGGCATTTAACTTCATTAAAATCAAATATGGCAAGTCAATAATTGGCAAACCATCAGGAGCGTAATTGGGAAACTTAAGAGCTGTTTCTAACCAAGGTTCATCAACTTCGAGCACATCCAATGAAGTTCCATTAGGCAAATTCCACTGACTACCGGGAATTGTTAAATCGCTCACTTTGGTTGCCCCGGCATCTCTTAGATTTTGATAGGCTAGTTGTGCTCTATCAGCTGGAATTATGATGTCGAGGTCTAATGTCATACGTTCCGGCATGTAAAGCCTAGTTGCTACTCCCCCGACTACGGCAAAGGGAACATCTTTGATTAATTGACGAATATCAGTCACGGGTAAATTCCAAGTTCGTTTATTTAAAAAAATGAGGCTACTGCCAGTACCAGGTTTGACCCTTTTTTTAATTAGGGAAAGGAAAATTTGTCTACGTTTTAAATGGGGGTCGGTAAGTAGGGTTGACATAAAATGAGATATTTTTTTGTATATTACTTCAGAATACAATCGAGGAAATCTTAACGATATTCTTGTCCTTGAATGAACTTAACTAACAATTTAGGTGCTAGTCCCCATTGTAAAAGGTTTATCATAGGGGTCTGTTGTTATATTTCTAGCCATGTCCTTCGTCGGTCTCCATATCCACAGCGACTATAGCCTCCTGGATGGGGCTTCCCAATTACCCGCCTTGATTGACCGGGCCATTGAACTGGGTATGCCGGCGATCGCCCTGACGGACCATGGGGTGATGTATGGGGCGGTGGAATTGCTGAAAGTCTGCCGGGGCAAACCGATTAAACCCATCATTGGCAATGAAATGTATGTGATAAATGGTGACATTGAAATTAATAAGCGTCACCGTCGTTTCCACCAGGTAGTTTTAGCGAAGAATAATCAGGGTTACAGAAATTTAGTTAAACTCACCACCATTTCTAACTTGAAAGGTATTCAAGGCAGCGGCATTTTTGCTCGACCTTGTATTAACAAAGAGCTGCTAGAACAATACAAAGAAGGGTTGATAGTTACCAGTGCTTGTCTGGGGGGTGAAGTGCCCCAAGCAATTTTAAAAGGAGATTTAGACCATGCCCGCCAAGTAGCTAAATGGTATAAGAATTTATTTGGCGATGACTACTATTTGGAAATCCAAGACCATGGTTCTGTGGAGGACCGTTTAGTTAATATTAACTTGGTCAAAATTGCCCAGGAATTAGACATTAAAATTGTTGCCACCAACGATTCCCATTTTATCTCCTGCAACGATGTGGAGGCCCATGATGCCCTCCTTTGTATTCAAACGGGTAAGTTAATTACTGAAGAAAAAAGATTGCGCTACAGCGGCACAGAATATCTCAAATCCGCCGAAGAAATGCATTTGCTTTTTCGGGATCATTTGCCGGACGATATCATCGAAACGGCGATCGCCAACACTCTGGAAGTAGCCGATAAAGTTGAAGCCTACAGCATTCTAGGGGAACCCCGCATTCCCCATTATCCCATTCCCCCCAACCATACCCCTGAAACCTATGTGGAAGATATTGCCTGGGATGGTCTGTTAGAAAGGTTGAAATGTCGAGAAAGGGCTGATATTACTCCGGTGTACAAAGAACGGCTGGAATATGAATTAAGAATGTTAGAAAAAATGGGTTTTTGCACCTATTTTCTTGTAGTTTGGGATTACATTAAATATGCCCGAGATCATGGCATTCCCGTAGGACCAGGGCGAGGCTCAGCAGCGGGATCTTTGGTGGCCTATTGCATGAAAATCACCAACATTGATCCAGTACACCATGGACTAATTTTTGAGCGCTTTTTGAACCCAGAACGGAAATCTATGCCCGATGTAGATACGGATTTTTGTATTGATCGCCGGGATGAAATGATTGAGTATGTTACCCAAAAGTATGGGGAAGATAAGGTTGCCCAAATTATTACCTTTAACCGCATGACTTCCAAAGCGGTGCTTAAAGATGTAGCTAGAGTATTAGATATTCCCTATGCAGAATCGGACAAAATGGCCAAAATGATCCCTGTTTCTAGGGGTAAACCAGCCAAATTAAAGGTGATGATTTCCGACCAAACTCCGGAGCCCCAATTTAAAGCTCGCTATGATAATGAACCTTGGGTAAAAAAATGGATCGATATGGCCATTCGCATTGAAGGAACGAACAAAACCTTCGGCGTCCATGCTGCCGGGGTGGTAATTTCTTCTGAACCTTTAGATCAAATTGTGCCGTTGCAAAAGAATAATGATGGGGCAGTAATTACCCAATATTACATGGAAGATGTGGAAGCCATGGGTCTGTTGAAAATGGATTTTTTAGGCTTGAAAAATCTGACTACCCTACAGAGAGCGGTGGAGTTAGTCGCAGAAACAAAAGGTATTGAACTAGATTTGGACGACTTACCTTTACAGGAGCGAAAAGCCCTACAGATTCGTGCCCGCACTGGTTCAAAAAAGTTACCCGACGACGTTAAAAAGACCCACAAACTACTAGAAGCAGGGGATTTAGAGGGAATTTTTCAATTGGAATCCCAGGGCATGAAACAGATTGTGCGGGATTTAAAACCATCTGGCATTGAAGATATTTCATCCATTTTGGCTTTATACCGCCCTGGACCGTTGGATGCAGGACTAATTCCTATTTTCATTAACCGTAAACACGGCCGGGAAGAAATTTCCTATCAGCATAAACTTTTAGAACCCATTCTTAACGAAACCTATGGAGTTCTCGTGTACCAAGAGCAGATCATGAAAATGGCTCAGGATTTAGCTGATTATTCCCTAGGAGAAGCGGATTTGTTGCGGCGGGCGATGGGTAAAAAGAAAGCTGAAGAAATGCAAAAACATCGGGCGAAATTTGTCGATGGTTCCACTAAACATGGAGTGCCTTCCCGCATCGCGGAAAATTTATTTGACCAGATGGTTAAGTTTGCGGAATATTGCCTCAGTTTTGGCACCGAAATTTTAACCGTTGAGTACGGCCCATTGCCCATTGGCAAAATTGTGAGTGAAGAAATTAATTGTTCTGTGTACAGTGTTGATCCAGAAGGGAGAGTTTACACCCAGGCGATCGCCCAATGGCATGACCGGGGAGAGCAGGAAGTATTGGAATATGAATTGGAAGATGGTTCAGTAATCCGAGCTACCTCTGACCACCGCTTTTTAACCACCGATTATCAACTGTTGGCGATCGAAGAAATTTTTGCTAGGCAACTGGACTTGTTGACTTTAGAAAATATTAAGCAAACTGAAGAAGCTCTTGACAACCATCGTCTTCCCTTTCCATTACTTGACGCTGGGACAATTAAATAAATATTATGTACCAAACTGCGTCCCAATTTGAAGCACAAATGCCCGATGCAAGACTGTTGCTAAGTGATGAACCAGAAATGAAAAGCTCCCTACATTCAGATCAATTAATGACTGAGGATGGAGTCCGCAATTCTAACCGAGGAAAGGATTACAATGTGAAGGCGATTTATTGATCACACTTCCATTGCCCTGCCCCCCATGACCGACGTCCCCGTTAGCCGCATCCGCAATTTCTCCATCATTGCCCACATTGACCACGGTAAATCCACCTTGGCCGATCGCCTGTTGCAGGTGACAGATACGGTGCAACAACGGGAAATGAAAGAGCAGTTCCTGGACAATATGGATTTGGAGCGGGAGCGGGGCATCACCATCAAGCTCCAGGCCGCCCGCATGAATTACAAGGCTAAGGACGGTCAGGATTACGTACTTAACCTGATTGACACCCCGGGCCATGTGGACTTTTCCTATGAAGTTTCCCGTTCCTTAGCCGCCTGTGAAGGGGCGTTGTTGGTGGTGGATGCCTCCCAGGGGGTGGAAGCCCAGACGTTGGCAAACGTTTACCTAGCGTTGGATAACAATCTAGAAATTATTCCCGTCTTAAACAAAATTGACCTTCCCAGTGCGGAGCCAGACCGGGTGGCAGCGGAAATTGAGGAAGTGGTGGGGCTCGATTGCAGCGACATTATCCAAGCTTCTGCTAAAGCTGGCATCGGGGTAGACGACATTTTAGAGGCGATCGTCCAACAGGTTCCCCCCCCAGCGGATACGGTGGATCAACCCCTGCGGGCGTTAATTTTTGACAGTTATTACGATGCCTACCGGGGGGTAGTGGTTTACTTCCGGGTGATGGACGGCCAGGTGAAGAAAGGCGATAAGGTACGTCTGATGGCTTCTGATAAGGAGTATGTCATTGATGAATTGGGAGTTTTATCCCCCACCCAGGTACAGGTGGAAGCGTTACATGCCGGGGAAGTAGGCTATTTTGCGGCGGCCATTAAGGCGGTGGCCGATGCGAGGGTAGGGGACACCATCACCATGGCCAACAGTCCTGCGGCGGAACCGTTACCGGGCTATACCGAAGCTAACCCCATGGTTTTTTGTGGGCTATTCCCCATTGACGCGGATCAATATCCCGATTTAAAAGATGCGTTGGAGAAGCTAAAGCTCAACGATGCGGCCCTGTCCTACGAGCCGGAAACTTCCAGCGCCATGGGATTTGGTTTCCGTTGCGGCTTTTTGGGATTACTGCATATGGAAATTGTCCAAGAGCGGTTGGAACGGGAATATAACCTGGATTTGATCACCACTGCCCCTTCGGTAATTTACCGGGTCACCACCACCGACGAAGAAGTGATTGAAGTGGATAACCCCAGTCTGTTGCCTCCCATCCAAAAACGGCTGAAGGTGGAAGAACCGTTCATCAAAGTGGAGATGATCACCCCGGAAACCTATGTGGGCACGTTGATGGAACTGTGCCAAAGTCGGCGGGGGGTGTTCAAGGATATGAAATTTTTCACCCAAACCCGAACTGCTTTAATTTATGAATTACCTTTGGCGGAGGTGGTCACAGACTTTTTCGACCAGTTAAAATCCCGCACCAAGGGCTATGCTAGCATGGAATATCAATTAATTGGTTATCGGGAAAATCCCCTGGTCAAACTGGACATTTTGGTTAACGGTGATGGGGTGGATGCATTGGCCATGATTGTCCACCGGGATAAGGCCTATTACGTTGGCCGGGCCATGGTCAGTAAGTTAAAAGAATTAATTCCCCGCCATCAGTTCAAAGTACCCATCCAGGCGGCGATCGGGGCCAAGGTCATTGCCAGTGAGCATATTCCTGCTTTGCGTAAGGATGTTTTGGCCAAGTGCTACGGTGGCGACATTTCCCGTAAGAAAAAGCTGTTGCAAAAGCAAGCCAAAGGGAAAAAACGCATGAAGGCGATCGGGACAGTGGATGTGCCCCAGGAAGCATTTATGGCGGTGTTGAAGCTGGATCCCCAATAGTTTGGGATAACTATGGCTGACTAACGGTGAGAAATATTCTCCATTGGCGATCGCCGATCCAGGCGGCAACTTTCATAATGGGATAATGGCAATCTTCAGCGCAGGGACATTATGGGCTTACTCGTCAACGGCATTTGGCAGGACCAATGGTACGACACGGAAAGTACAGGGGGCCGATTTGTGCGGCACGATTCCCAATTTCGCCATTGGATTACCCCCGATGGATCGCCTGGGCCGACGGGGCACGGTGGGTTTAAAGCGGAAGCAGGGCGCTATCATCTTTACGTTTCCCTGGCCTGTCCGTGGGCGCACCGTACCTTGATTTTCCGTAAACTCAAAGGTTTAGAAGGAATGATTGATGTTTCCGTTGTCCATTGGTTGATGCGGGAAAATGGATGGACCTTTGCCCCCGGCCCTGGGGTAATGCCCGATCCGTTATTTAATGCGGAGTATCTTTACCAAATTTATACCAGGGCAGATGCCCAATATAGTGGTCGGGTGACAGTACCAATCCTTTGGGACAAACAAAAGCAGACCATTGTTAATAATGAATCGTCGGAAATTATCAGAATTTTCAACAGTGCCTTTGATGGGCTGGGCGCAAAATCTGGGGACTATTATCCCAAAGCTCTCCGTACCCAAATTGACGCCCTCAATGACCGGATTTATCACACCATTAACAATGGCGTTTATAAATGTGGATTTGCCACGACCCAAACGGCCTATGAAGAGGCGATCGCCCCGTTATTTGAAAGCTTGGATTGGTTAGAAGGAATTTTACAGGGGCATCAATATTTAACAGGGGACGAAATTACGGAAGCGGACTGGCGCTTATTTACCACCTTGATTCGTTTTGATGTGGTCTATGTGGGGCATTTCAAATGTAACTTGCGGCGGATTCAGGACTATCCCAACCTGTGGCGTTATCTACGGGATTTATACCACCAACCTGGCATCGCTGAAACTGTTAATTTTCAACATATCAAGGGCCATTACTACGAAAGTCATTTGAATATTAATCCCACGGGAATCGTACCAATGGGGCCAGCGTTGGATTTATCGTTAGCCTAAATATTGTCTTCGATTATCCTTGTCCCTAGACCAATCTCACCTTGGCTAATAATTCCTGACGCTCATACTACTGTGGGGCCTCCAGTGTCCTAAATTTGGCATTAGTCGTAAGCTCCGAGTCCAAACCAGGGCAGGGTAAGTATGGGATCATTGGCAAAAAATTATCGCTATGGAAGTTTTGCGGTGAAGGAGAGTCCTCCTTGTTAATTGTCGAGGATATTGCTGAGGCGGGGATTGGCGAAAAAGTTGCTATAGTGAATCTGATTAAAACGCCCTTTGCTGCTGTTTCAGCTTTTGAACAATGCGCATCCTAGCCCTTGTCCCCGGTGGAATCTCCGAGCAAATCCTGTTTTTCCCAACCATTGCCACCCTCAAGGCGGAATACCCCCAGGCAACGATTGACGTAATTGTGGAACCTAGGGCCAAGTCGGCCTACAGGGTTTGTGCCCAGGTCAATGAGGTGCTGGCCTTCGATTATCGGGATCGTAACGGTCTGGCGGACTTTTTAAATCTGTTGGGCGTTATCCGTGACCGGGAATATGAAGCGGTGCTAACGGTGGCCCGGCAATGGACAATTGAGTTGCTTCTCTGGCTCAATGGCATTCCCCAGCGGGTGGGTTACCAGAGCAGTGCTGGTTTCTTTTTGTCGGCGACGGTGCCTTTTAAACCGGATCAGTATGTTCCTTTTCTTTTTCATGATCTGACCCAAGGTTTTGGCATTAACCGGCCCTGTCCTCCGCTCCAAATTAGTCTGCCCAAGGCTGACATTGAGTGGATGGAGGCAACCCAGAAAAAGTTAGACCTGGGAAGTGGTGGTTATGTGGTGCTCAATGGCGGAGCCATACGTCAACCGGACACGGGGGATTTCCCTTATCCCATTGCCCAATGGCATGAAATCATTGCAGACATTAAGCAAAAACAACCGGGGTTAAAAATTGTGCTGATTCCCCCGGCGGAGAATACGGGCTGGGTGCAGGCCATGCAGGATCAACATCCGGGGGTAGTTGCCATACGTCCAGGGGATGTGGGTAAAATGGCGGCTCTGTTGGCTGGAGCTAACTTAGTGGTTTGCACGGAGGGGATTCCCATGCATTTGGCGATCGCCGTTGGGACCTACACCGTCGCTATTTTGGGTAAAACCCCCGCAGCCCGCATTATTCCCCCGGACCAAGAAAAATTTATTGGTTTACAGGTGCCCAGTGGCAAGGAAGCAGATGTGAAACCAGCCCTAGTATTGAAGAAAATTTGGCGCTAAACAATCGGTTTCGGCACAGTTTAAGAAAACTATAGAGATTTGTTAAAGGCTATCATTGCCTCTTTCACTGATAGGATAGGTGAAAAACTTAGTGGCCTAATTTCTTGGGCTAGAGTCAATCTTCTTTAACCTTCTCTTAACTTTGGAAGAAATTTGTTATGACTAGCATTATGATGAATACCGTGCAAACGTATGGTAAGACGGTGGAAAAGAACTACAAAGCTGGGGAGGTAATTTTCCAGGAAGGCGCAGTGGAATTGTCTATGTTTGGGGTGTTGGAAGGCGAAGTAGAGATGACTTTGCAAGGTAAGTTTATTGAAACCATTGAGGCCGGAGGCATTTTTGGCATAGGAGCCATTGTCCACAGCGATCATCAAAGGGCTTCCACGGCGATCGCCAAAACCGATTGCAAGTTAGTGGCTATGGACCGGGAACATTTTCTGTTTGCAGTGCAACAAACCCCGATGTTTGCCTTGGAAGTGATCCAGAACTATTCAGACCGCTACCGGAGTTTGAAAGCATTGTACGAGAAGGCGATCGCCGAATAGAACCAAGTCGATTTGGGTTTATGAAAGCCAGAGGACAGGGCGGGGAGAATGCAGTTGCTCAACTTCCTGCGGGAATACGGCCAGTGATAGGCTAGAAAGATAAATGTCAAGCCGTTCTGCGGGGCGGAATTCCCCCATCCTTCCTTTGATGAGCCACTCTGATTTGCCTTTGGCTAACGCTGTCCCCCTCGATAAAATTCGCTACAACGACCAGGGATTAGTGCCGGCGATCGCCCAAGACTATTTGGACGGCACGGTGTTGATGTTGGCCTGGATGAACGAAGCAGCCCTGGCGAAAACCCTAGCCACGGGACAGGTGTGGTATTGGAGTCGTTCCCGCCAAGAACTATGGCATAAGGGAGCAACCTCCGGCCACTTTCAAAAACTTTTGGGCATCCGCTACGACTGCGACAGCGACGCATTATTACTGACCATTGAGCAAAAGGGGGACATTGCCTGCCACACCGGGGAACGGAGTTGTTTCCATCAACTGGACGGCCATAAATCCCCTCCCCCAGCGGATATGTTGACGGAATTGGCTCGGGTCATTGGTGATCGCCGGGATCACCCCACCCCCGAATCCTACACCTGTAAATTATTGGCGGGGGGAGATAATAAAATTCTCAAAAAAATTGGCGAAGAAAGTGCGGAAGTGGTCATGGCTTGCAAAGATGATGACCCGGAAGCCATCGCCGGAGAGGTAGCGGATTTGTTCTACCACACCCTGGTGGCCCTAGCCCATCACAACGTTGATCTACGGGCCGTTTATCGCAAGCTTGGCGATCGTCGCCGTTAACGGTGCCCAGCCTCGGTCAGTTCAAAAAGCCGTGGTACCATGAAAAAACGCGGGGAGAATCCTAGTTTTCCCTTCCTCAAAATTTCTCAGTTTTAGCAACAAATATGTCCACCGTTGACCATGCCCCCCAGACTTCAGAAGCGATGGCCATTCCCAAACAGGGATTGCCGGTAACCATCATCACTGGCTTTTTGGGCAGTGGTAAAACCACTCTGTTGAACTATATTTTGAGCAATCAACAGGGGCTTAAAACCGCCGTTTTGGTGAACGAATTTGGTGAAATTGGCATTGATAATGAATTGGTCATTGCCAGTGACAAAAACATGGTGGAATTGAGCAATGGTTGTGTTTGTTGCACCATCAATGAAGACTTAGTTGAAGCAGTTTATAAAGTTTTAGAACGGGAACAGAAAATTGATTATTTGGTAGTGGAAACTACAGGTTTAGCTGATCCTTTACCTGTGGCCCTGACTTTTTTAGGCACAGAATTGCGGGATATGACCCGACTGGATTCCATCATTACCATGGTGGACTGTGAGAATTTTAGTTTGGATTTATTTAATAGCCAGGCGGCCCAAAGTCAAATCACCTACGGAGACATCATTGTCCTTAATAAAACTGATTTGGTGGAGGAAGCAGACGTAGATTCTTTAGAAGTCCGTTTGCGGGATTTAAAAACGGGAGCCAGAATTCTCCGCACCCAAAAAGCGGAAGTTCCTTTACCCCTGATTCTCAGTGTGGGACTGTTTGAGTCGGACAAATACGCTCCCGAACAACACGAGCACCATCACCATAGCCACGATCACGGCCATGACCATGATTGTGCCCCCGATTGCCAAGATCCAAACCATAACCATAGCCACCATGGCCATGATCATCATCATCACGACCATGACCATGATCATGGCAAAAAGTACCACAGTGACCACCTAGAAATGGATGGCTTCACCTCCCTTTCTTTCCGCAGTGAGCAGCCCTTTTCCATTCGTAAGTTCCAGTATTTTCTCGATAATCAATTAACCCCCAACATTTTCCGAGCTAAGGGTATTCTTTGGTTCAATGAAAGCCCAAAACGGCATATTTTTCACCTCAGTGGCAAGCGTTTTAGCCTGGAAGATGACCAATGGAAAGGGGAAAAATCGAATCAGTTGGTGTTAATTGGTCAAGACCTAGACCATGACAAAATCCGTGAACAACTTAACCATTGTTTGAGCTTGCCGACGGAGAGCAAAGGTAAAGGTTTTGGTAGGGGTTAAGCGAACTAACCAGCAAAATTCTTACATTGGTAACCCTTGAGCAAATTTTCTACCTACCGCCGGGTTTTAGGGCTATTTTGGCAAACGGCGATCGCCGCTGAGTTGGAGTATCGCCTCAACTTTGTCATTGCTAGCGTGGGCAGTGTGGTGAATCTAGGGGGCAGTTTATTCAGCCTGTTTTTGTTCTATCGCACTGGCTATAGCTTTGCAGGTTGGAATTGGCAATCAGCGTTGGTGGTGCTGGGGATGTTCACCATTCTCCAGGGGTTAGCGGCTACCCTATTTATTCCGAACCTGAATCGCATTGTGCGTTATGTGGAGCAAGGCACTCTGGATTTTGTGCTGTTAAAGCCGATCAGTAGTCAATTTTGGCTTTCCCTCCGGCAACTGTCCCCCTGGGGGGTACCGGATATTTGCTTTGGGCTGGGGCTGATTGTCTATGCAGGGGTGAGCTTAAACCTAAAAGCCTGGGATTTGGTGTTGGGGACGATACTCCTTGGATTGGGGTGTATTGTTCTCTATAGCATTTGGTTTATGTTAGGGGCCACTAGCATTTGGTTTGTCAAAATTTATAACGTCACTGAAGTGCTGAAGGGATTCCTCGAGGCAGGGCGTTACCCCATGGTGGCCTATCCCGCCATTTACCGGATCTTTTTCACTTTTATTATTCCCATTGCCTTTTTGACCACGGTGCCCGCCGAGGCTATGTTGGGCAGACTTGATCCGATCTGGTTACTGGCAACGGCCGGATTGGCGATCGCCCTGTTGACTCTTTCCCATTATTTTTGGCAATTTGCCCTGCGATTTTACACTAGTGCTTCTAGTTGAGTAGAACAAAAAATAGGTTTGGACAGAGCAAAGTTCACGTCTACGAAAAAGTAGAAATGAAAACCATTGCCCCGCCCCTTAACAACTAACTTTTACTCCGTAAATTTTATAGCTATTTGAAATAAAATTAAGACAGTAAGAATTTCTGCAAGGTTTAGATTAAAATTACCTTGGTTATTTATATTGCCCTATGCTTAGTTGAATTAGCTATAAACTAAATCAGTCAATTAGTCAGCTAATTTAATTAGGGTTGTAACTTATTTGTTTGCTGATCAATGACATACTTAAGGAGCAATAAACCTCCGTAAATTGTCAAAATATATACTGATGCCACCAACAATATTTTCAAAACCATAATGTCCCTCAAAAACATTAACTACTGTGATTAATTTGGTTGTAACGATCTGCCATCCCATCCAAGACCAACTCCGAGGGCAGTATATTTCATTATTTCCTGACCCAAGGGCAATGTTCCGAGGACTTCGTAATCCTTATCCGTTGCTCAACACCCTAGAATCAATGTTATTTTTCCCTAGAATCTCCCACTGCCCCGATCGCCATGGAGACAGACATAGTACTAATGAGTACGACTCGACGCCAAAAAACCGGGGATCAGACAAAATCTAGACCCTGGAGAGCTCTCTGTAATTGATTGCAAATCCTTACCCCTAGCCTAACACAGCCAGCCCGAGTCCGGGGATCTTTTTTTGCTCCGGCATCAGCGCAAAAGTAGAACAAAGTTCAGTCAAGGGCGGCGATCACCCCAAAAATCCAGAATCGACATTTTTAGTTCACAAGAGGTTATCTTAAAATAAGCATCAAGATATGTAAACTTTCGTAAACACATCTGCCAAGTTTGGCCAGCCGATGATCTCCACTACCTCCCTGTTTGCCCCCGTTGACCAAGACCTCCGTTTATTAACGGATAATCTCAAGCGGCTTGTCGGTGCTCGGCATCCTATCCTGGGGGCGGCGGCGGAACATTTATTTGAGGCAGGGGGAAAGCGGGTGCGGCCGGCCATTGTGTTGTTAGTTTCCCGCGCAACCCTATTAGACCAAGAATTAACGGCGCGCCATCGCCGGCTGGCGGAAATTACCGAAATGATCCACACCGCTAGTTTGGTCCACGATGACGTGGTGGATGAGGCGGATCTGCGGCGGAATGTGCCCACGGTGAATAGTTTATTTGACAATCGGGTGGCAGTGTTAGCGGGGGATTTCCTCTTTGCCCAATCTTCTTGGTATTTGGCTAACTTAGATAATTTGGAGGTGGTGAAATTATTATCGGAGGTAATTCGGGACTTTGCGGAGGGGGAAATTTTACAGAGCATCAATCGTTTTGACACCGACACAGATTTAGAAACCTATTTGGAAAAAAGCTATTTTAAAACCGCCTCTCTCATTGCCAACAGTGCCAAGGCAGCGGGGGTTTTGAGCGATGCGCCCCGGGATGTGTGTGATCATCTTTACGAATATGGTAAACATTTGGGGTTAGCGTTCCAGATTGTGGACGATATTTTAGATTTCACTTCCCCCACGGAGGTTTTGGGGAAACCGGCCGGGTCAGATTTAATCAGCGGCAACATCACCGCCCCAGCCCTATTTGCCATGGAAAAATATCCCCTACTTGGTAAATTAATTGAACGGGAATTTGCCCAGGCGGGGGATTTGGAACAGGCCCTGGAATTGGTAGAACAGGGGGATGGTATCCGGCGATCAAGGGAATTGGCCGCGAACCAAGCGCAACTGGCCCGGCAACATCTGAGTGTGCTGGAAATGTCCGCTCCGAGAGAATCTCTGTTGGAATTAGTTGATTATGTGCTTGGTCGTCTCCATTAGGTTTTCCCGTAGATTTTTTCCCAGCGGGCTTGATTGCGTTGAATAAAACTCCCCAAACCATTGTTTTTTACAAACCCTACGGAGTTCTGTGTCAATTTACCGATAATTCTGCCCATCCCCGGCCGACGTTGAAGGATTATATTAATTTGCCAGATTTATATCCCGTGGGGCGTTTGGATCAAGATAGCGAAGGACTATTGCTGCTCACCAGCAACGGTAAACTTCAGCATCGTTTGGCCCACCGGGAGTTTGCCCACCAACGTACTTATTTTGCCCAAGTAGAAGGCTCTCCAACGGACGAAGACCTAGAACCCCTGCGGCGGGGCATAACTTTCGCGGATTACCCTACCAGACCGGCGATCGCCAAAATTATCACTGAACCAGATTTTCCCCCCAGAAATCCTCCCATTCGTTATCGAGCCTCCATTCCCACCAGTTGGTTAAGCATTACCCTAACGGAGGGGCGCAATCGTCAGGTACGTCGAATGACAGCGGCAGTGGGCTTCCCTACCCTACGATTGGTGCGGGTGCAAATACAGGTTACTGGTCGCTCTCCCCAACAGGGCAAAGGTAAGTCAGCAGCAACTTGGTGCTTAACCCTAGAAGGTTTGAGTCCGGGGCAATGGCGACCCCTGACCCCTTGGGAAGAAAATTTTTGCCAGCAACTCTTAACGGGAAATCCCAATGGTCCCTGGCAGAAAAAATTTGGCGATCGCCGTTGATCAAGGCTCCCTCCCCCCAGGGCATTAAAATAGGAACAGTTGCCGAACTCCCTATCAAGCCGAATCATTAATCATCCCGTTTATGTCCTATCTAATCGCTGTGGTAGCCAACCGCATTGCCGCCGAAGAAGCTTATACAACCTTGGAACAGGCAGGATTTGCCCAAAAGAATTTGACTATCATTGGCACAGGTTATAAAACCGCTGACGAATTTGGCTTGGTGGACCCGAAAAAACAAGCTATCAAAAGGGCAAAGCTCATGGCCATCTGGTTAGTACCCTTTGGTTTCGCTGCCGGTTATTGCTTTAACCTCATCACTGGCTTGAGCACCTTAGATTGGGCTGGAGACCCCGGTAACCACATTGTGGGCGGCCTCCTAGGGGCGATCGGTGGAACCATGGGGAGTTTCTTTGTCGGTGGGGGCGTGGGCTTAAGCTTTGGCAGTGGGGACAGTTTGCCCTATCGAAACCTTTTGCAAGCGGGGAAATATTTGGTAGTGGTGGCCGGTGGTGAACTGCAAAAACAACGGGCAACCAATTTACTCCGGCCCCTCAATCCTGAATATCTCCAGGGTTATACCGCCCCCGATGAAGCTTTTGTTTGAACTCCATCTTGAGCGGTAATGACTTCCCCGAAGAAGTTATAAACTTGTAGGCAATTCGGGCAGACCGAAGGGCTTACCAACCGTATTGGGACCAAACTGGGTGCCTGTAAAGGGATTCTGCTACCCTTACCCCCCGCAATTGGTTTAACAGGGGTAAATGACCCTGGGGTGCGGATAAATCCCAGGTAAAGCCCTTGGGCCAACGGGTCCAAACATTGCCGCTTTTCCAGCCAATTTTCGGCCAAAGCTTGGTAAATTCTTTTCCGGACGCCAACCAGAGTCGTCGTTGCACCGAAAAACCAAAATTACCGTTGGAGTGGAGCCACCACAAAGCATTAATGGTGTGCAGGTCTAGGGCAGGAAATTTTTCTACTTCTGTGAAATAGAGCCATTGTCTTTGACTGGCCCCAGGCCCCGCCAGTTCGCACAATTTATCCCGGGTTATTTCATCCGCTGTTTCAAAATCCTGGCTTCCTAGGGCTTCCTGGAGCGGCAGATAATCAATGCCCTGGGCCGATTGTAAGGGGAAAATGCCTGTGGGGTAATTCCGTTGGAGTTGCGTTGTGATGGTTTCCTGTTCTAGATTCCGGAGGGTTTGGTAGACGTTACCCACCGCCAACACTGGCTTTTCTAGGGGGACATTTTTGGCCAAATAATCGAGTAATATTCCCTGGCCCCCTTCTCCCATTTCTGCCAAAGCGGCGATCGCCGTCAACTGTTTTTTTTCTGAAGCATCATGGAGTTGTTGGGAGAGTTCGGTCAAATTATCAGACATAGAAACAGCGGGATTAATCAGCCTTCAAACCCTATTATCTGCCATGATTGCGGCGAACACACCGCCAAAAAATTTTCAGCCAGGAAAAATGCCCCAAAAATTTTACCTAAACTTGGCAAAATTCTCAGGGCGCTTTTACTTCATTCACTCACAAACCAGATTTATCCAACCCGAAGCAGCTTAAAGGCCTGTTTTAAAAGTCTCAAAACGACTATCAACAGTCCCCACCTTTCCCGTTTAAGGGAGATTGGGAAGGATTATGTGCCGAAAGTTCAACTTCTCAAACAGGTTCTAAAGGTGATCCAGCGGAAGACAACCTTAGCGCACAGCTCCAGCCAACTGATCCACTGCAATGGGCTTCATCAAATACAGTTTGATAAATTGCCAGCCGTTGGAAGCAAAAATGGGTAACTTACGCAGGGCTTTAATTACCCCAGGGGCACCAGAAGCATCGATCGCCCGTAGTTGTTCGTTATTGCTAACACAGGTTTCTAGGCGGTTATAAAATTCAGGATTATTGACATCGAGAATAATGGGAAACACCCGGCCAGCGGTTTCGTTGGTTTTCTCAATGACTTCCTTGTCATAGCTCCGAGCCTCCAAACCTAAGCAGGCATAGAAGTCGGCCCGTTGGGTATCGTTGAGATACATGGTGGCAAAGACTGAGAGCAGGAAGAAACGACACCACAGCTTCGCTTTCCAATCGTTGAGGGTGTGGGGTTGGGCCCGCATAATCGCATCAAAGAAATCTCCGTGGCGATTTTCGTCTTGGCACCAGTTTTCAAAGAATTCAAAAATGGGATAAATGCAATCGTTGGGATTTTTCTCCAAATGGCGATAAATGGTGATGTAACGCCAGTAGCCAATTTTCTCGGAAAGGTAGGTGGCGTAGAAAATAAACTTGGGTTTAAAGAAGGTATATTTACGACTCTTAGTCAAAAAGCCCAAATCCAAAGACAGGTTAAAGTCGGACATGGCTTTGTTGAGGAAACCAGCATGGCGGGCTTCATCCCGGGACATGAGGTTAAAGCATTCGGCCAACAAGGGGTTTTTATTTTTGAGGCGACGGCCCAACTCTTTATAAAGTAGGAAGCCGGAAAATTCAGCGGTGCAGGAACGCTCCAGAAATTCCACGAACAATTGGCGTTTTTCCCCGTCAATGTGGTCCCAGGATTTGTTAAAGGACTCATTACGAACAAAGTGATGGCGATTGTAATCCACCCGAAACTCTTCCAGGATGGCCCGCAACTCGTCTTCGTTGGGGGAAATGTCCATTTTGGCCATCTCATCGAAGTCGGTGGTGTAAAAACGGGGAGTGAGGATGGTTTCCTTGGCCGGAGTCTTGACACCGGGACGGATTTCATCAAATCCGGGCTTTTCGAGGGTATTAACCATAGAGTTGTTTAAAATAGTTTCCTTAACAAGTTTCCAATCAATAACAAGGTCTGCTCGCCATCAAAGCAACGGGCAAAAGGTATTGCCTAGTGTAACAAGGGTTGAAACGGGGTTTCTAGTCAGGGGGGGCAACTGTTACAAACTGTTACGTGTTTTGTTGCAAACGGAACTTTTTGCAGTAGTTAGCTCCGTTGTTGCCGATACCAGTCAATGGTATTTTTCAATCCTTCCCGCAAGCTCACCTGGGCTTCAAACCCAAATTCTGCTTTAGCTTTGGTGGTGTCTAAACAGCGACGGGGCTGGCCGTTGGGTTGATCGGTTTCCCAAATAATGTCCCCCTCAAACTCCATCAGTTCACAGATTAATTCCGTTAAGTCTTTGATGGAAATTTCAAAATTGGTGCCTAGGTTAACCGGATCGGCTTTGTCGTAGGCTTGGGTTCCCATCACAATGCCCCGGGCCGCATCAGTGGAGTAAAGAAATTCCCTGGTGGGACTGCCGTCGCCCCAAACGGGTAATTGTTTTTGTCCAGCTTTTTGCGCTTCGTAAACCTTATGGATCAAGGCAGGAATCACGTGGGAACTGCGGGGATCGAAGTTATCTTCTGGGCCGTAAAGATTTACTGGCAAGAGGTAAATGCCATTAAAGCCATACTGCAAGCGGTAGGATTCCAGTTGCACCAACAATGCTTTCTTGGCCACGCCGTAGGGAGCGTTGGTTTCTTCAGGATAACCGTTCCATAAGTCTTCTTCCTTAAAGGGTACAGGGGTAAATTTGGGATAGGCGCAGATGGTGCCCACACAAACAAATTTTTTCACCCCCGCTTGGTGGGCCGCATGGATTAACTGCACCCCCATCATTAAGTTGTCGTAGAACAATTCAGCGGGCTTTTCCCGGTTCAGACCAATACCCCCCACATGGGCCGCTAGGTGAATGACAATGTCTTGATTTTCCACTGCCCGTTCGCAGGCTGACGCTTGCCGTAAATCACAGTCTTTGGAGCGGGGAATGGTAATTTTTGGGCGATCGCCACCGGCTGCAATTAATTGGGCAACAACTTGTTTACCGAGGAAACCGGCCCCGCCAGTGACCAAAATACGTTGATTTTCTAGGGAAAGCATGGTTGGTTAAGAAAATATTGAGTTAAGGGAGGGATTTGCCTAGGTTTACTGTGCCCATAAAATTCTCCACCATTTGAAGGCCAGGGAAAATTGCTAGTTGTTAAACACTTTGATCGAGGCAACAGTTAAGACGCTCAACCAAGCTTAATCGACGGCATGGCCATTTTGGCTCCGAATGAAGGCCATATCCTGGGCCATGAGCTCCTTGATTCGTCCACTCTGGTTGGGAGAAGTTAAACCAAGGACTGCTAAGTCTGCCTCCACCATTAAATGAACTAATTCCGTAAAGGTAACCGAGGGTTCCCAGCCCAATTGGGCTTTGGTTTTCGCCGGATCGCCGATTAATAAATCTACTTCAGCGGGGCGTAAATAGCGCTCATCAAAGGCCACATAGTTCTGCCAGTTGAGGTTGACGTAACCAAAGGCAATTTCTAAAAATTCCTTCACTTCGTGGGTTTCCCCCGTGGCCACCACATAGTCATCGGGCTGTTCCTGTTGCAACATGGCCCACATGGCCCGTACATAGTCCTTGGCATAGCCCCAATCCCGCTTGGAATCGATATTGCCTAAATACAATTTCTTTTGGGTGCCGGCCACAATTCTGGCGATCGCCCTAGTAATTTTCCTGGTTACAAAGGTTTCTCCCCGGCGGGGGGATTCGTGGTTGAACAAAATGCCGTTACAGGCGAATAAGTCATAGGATTCCCGATAGTTCACCGTTTGCCAATGGCCATAAACCTTGGCACAGGCGTAGGGACTGCGGGGATAAAAGGGGGTGGTTTCCTTTTGGGGAATCTCCTGCACTTTGCCGAACATTTCCGAAGAACCGGCTTGATAGAACCTTACTTGGATGCCGGTGCGATGTTGATAATCCCGAATCGCTTCCAATAGTCGTAGCGTCCCCATGGCCACTGAATCTACAGTGTATTCCGGAGAATCAAAGCTCACCCGCACGTGGGATTGGGCCCCCAGATTGTAAATCTCCGTCGGTTTGACATCTTCTAAAATGCGGCGCAGGGTGGTGCCGTCGGTCAGATCACCATAATGAAGTCGGAGTTTCGCCTCAAGATCATGGGGATCAACATAAAGATGATCAATGCGGTCAGTGTTAAAGGTAGAAGTTCGGCGAATGATGCCATGGACTTGGTAGCCCTTTTCCAACAACAATTCACTCAGATAGGAGCCATCTTGCCCCGTGATGCCTGTCAGCAAAACAACTTTAGACTTTGACATTAGTTAATTTTTCCCCATTGCCCCAAAATACATCCCCCTAAAAATATCAGAATCCTTGCCCAGATGCAGGCCTTCTGGCGATCGCCATGGTGAGCAACGATTGCGGCTTTAGCGTTCCAGTGGATATTTGCTGGGGGTTAATGAAACATTGTGGCGGAACCCAGGGACAATGTGACCAAAAAATTCAGGGATATCAATAAGTATTAGGTATATGGATCATAATTGTATGCCCGACTATTGCTTAAACTGACTGACCACTGACCTTAAGAGTAATGGCGTGCAAGGCCCAGTGATCAATTTCATTATTTTTCATTATTTCATCTCCATTGTCCCTGAAAATCAGTTGTGTCGCCCCTCTACACAGCCCAGAACTATGGTAAAGGCGCACGAAAAACCGCCAGGTAAACTCTTCTCAACCCCCAAAACGCCCTCTGTTTACCCATGGAAAAAACGACAATTACAAGAAAGTAAAACTTATGTCATCTATAAGCTTCGTGTATATTAACTTCCTGTTACAAAGCTTTACAAAACTCTCATTAATCCTTTAGACTAAGTTTAGTCAGTTCCAATCTGAACATCGACAAATACATAAGGAATTATAACCAAATGACAACGACTCTCCAACAGCGCGAAAGCGCTTCCTTGTGGGAACAGTTTTGTCAGTGGGTGACCTCTACCAACAACCGGATTTATGTCGGTTGGTTCGGTACCTTGATGATCCCCACCCTCTTAACTGCCACCACTTGCTTCATCAT